>CAYLLP010000041.1:0-2050 GCA_964384955.1 uncultured Gammaproteobacteria bacterium | reverse complement strand
CTTGAGCATGAATATATCTCAAAGTTTGACCCCGAGAAGGAGTCGTTTCTGGACGTGATTAAGCCTGAGGCACTCACACCGTACGACAAAAAGAAGCTTGTGAAGAAACTCGGTCGCGAGATGAGCAATCAAGCAAAAGAGCTCAACTTCGAAATGGCGATTAAAATAAGAGATAAAATAGCAGAGCTTAAAAATTACTAGTTTGTAGACACACATGAGGAACAGTACGCGAGGGCTTGGGGCATCCCCACGGAGCGCAAGTACTCTGAGCACTGGAGGGGAAAAGCCCGAGGGGGAATCTGGAACGAGAACTTTAAACCGGCTTTTCCTCGATATGCTCTCATGGGAAAATCATGCTTCATACGAATTTATCAGCCGTCAATACGATCACGAAGTGCAGTCAACCTCTATCGTGAAACCCTTGCAAGGGAAAGGGCGGGTCAATGGAGAATCGGCTATCATGCGGCCGGTACTCTCCTCCAAAAAAGCAATTATTTTAGGATCAGGTGTCTACCCTTCATATAGCGATATTGATACGTATCACATGGCCGCTTCTTCAATAGATTCGGCTATCCGCACTGTGGTGGCCGCGGGTGGCCAGCTCTCTCAGATTGCGCTTCTTGACAATTTTTGCTGGTCTTCGCCTGACGACCCCACAAGGTTGTATCAACTCAAAGAGGCAGCTCGCGCTTGTTATGACTACGCCACTACCTATGAGACTCCTTTTATATCAGGCAAAGATAGCATGCACAACGACTTCAAAGGTTATGACGAGCAGGGGAAATTCATAAAAATCTCAGTTCCCCCCACACTTCTTATTTCCTCGCTAGCAGTCGTTGACGATCACACGCGAGTTATTTCTATGGATGCCAAATCTGCAGGTGATCTCGTGTATGTGCTCGGCGAAACCCGAGAAGAAATTGGAGGCTCGCAATATTCGTTGTATAAAAAGCAAAACGATGTGTCTGTGCCTCGCGTCGATGCCCATAAAAATAAATTATTGTATGAAGCGTATCATAAGGCAGTGCAAAAAGGACTTGTTTCATCTGCCATTGCCATCACCAAAGGAGGCTTGGGAATTGCCATGGCTAAAACTGCACTTGCCGGAATACTTGGAGTGAGGGTTAATTTGCAGTCACTTTCAAAAAATGTACTCACCGACGAAGTAGCTCTTTATTCTGAGTCTCAAGGAAGAATTTTAGCGACAGTGGCTGCTAAAGACCGCGGAAAATTCGAGCAAATCTTGAAAGGCACTTCGTTTGCACAGATTGGTAAAGTCACCCAAATGCCAAAAATCGTGATTAAAGGATTAGGTGGCAGAGTTGTCGTAGATACAACTCTTAAGAAAACAATGACCGCATACAAATCCACTTTTATGAATTATTAACAATGTAACCATTTAACAATGAAACAATGTTAAAACCAAAGGTTTTGATAATGTCCGGATACGGCATCAACTGCGAAGATGAGACCGCTTACGCTTTTGACCTGGCCGGGGGCAAGAGCGAGATTGTGCACATCAACAAGCTCATTGAAAGTCCCGGAAAAATTGCTGAGTACCAAATCATGGCATTCCCGGGGGGCTTTGCCTATGGTGACGACACAGGAGCGGGCAAGGCATATGCCAATAAACTCAAAAATAACCTATGGGACCACATCCTCAAATTTATCGAAAAAGATACAATGACAATTGGCATCTGCAACGGCTTTCAGATTGTGACAAGTCTGGGCTTGCTTCCTGCTATTGACAATAAGTATGGCACGCGGCAAGTGGCTCTTGTGACCAATGACAATGCACGTTACTTAAATCGCTGGGTAGACCTTGAAGTGAAAAACAACACCCCGTGGCTCAAAAATCTCTCATCTTTTTCCTGCCCGATTGCGCACGGTGAAGGCAAGTTTTATGCAGACAGTGCCACGCTTAGCGCTCTCAAAGCCAATAAGCAAATCGCCCTCTTGTACACGAAAGGTGAAATTACCAGCTACCTTGACCTTCCGGCTAATCCCAACGGATCTTTGATGGACATTGCAGGGATCACTGATAAGTCGG
>CAYLLP010000040.1:0-2467 GCA_964384955.1 uncultured Gammaproteobacteria bacterium | reverse complement strand
CATGTCCCCGGTCCAAGATCCTCCCTTTCCAGTCGTTCCTACCCGTGATGCCCTTGCGCACCCGCCCCCTTTTGCAGACCCCCAGGGGAGCACCATCGAGGCCGAGCTGGCCAAAATTAATCAAGAGATATACGCCAGGAATAGCGAGTTGGCCCTTCGTAACCGCACGCTTTCTATTATTTCCAAAATTTACCAGATCATCAACACTTCTTTGGGGGTTAGTGAGACTGCCCAAGGCCTCATCGATGCGATCGTCACAGAGCTTGGATTTGTGAAAGGTTATGTTCTCACGTTGAGCGCTGACAAGTCGCACCTGGTGATGACCGCCCACTCAAGAGGCCGGGGCGACGAGGCTAATCTAAAAGAAGCAGAGCAGATTTTCAAGAGCTTTAGCGTGAGCATGCTTGAGAGCGAGAATGTATGCGTGAAAAGCGTGGCTCAGAAGAAGCGGCGCCTGACCAATAGTCTCCAAGAGATTTTCGCCCCGCAAGTCGATGCTCCGACCGCGTCCCGCCTCCAAAGCGAGATTGGTGTGGCTACATTTATAGTCGACCCCATTCTTTTTGCCGGAGACCCGCTCGGTGTCATGGTCTTGGGACTGGGGAAGCACATCGGTTTTGTGTCCAAGGCCGAGTTTGAGGCCCTGCGGGGGATTGGGGATGTCGTGGCTATTGCGATCGAGCGGGCGCAGATCTACAAGAATCTTCTAGGTGCCAACGATAAGCTCAAGGAGCTTGACCACCTCAAGGACGAGTTCGTGTCGGTGGCGTCCCATGAGCTACGCACCCCCATGACCTCTATCAGATCCTACTTGTGGCTTGCTCTAGAGGGCCGAGAGGGCCCAATCCCGCAGAAGCAAAAGCTTTACCTCGAGCGGGCCTACGACTCCACTACTCGCCTCATCAAGCTCGTCAACGACATGCTCAATGTGTCCCGCATCGAGAGCGGACGTGTGGCCATCGACTTCAAGCGGATTGATATACAGCGCCTTGCGCACGAAGCCATGGTCGAGGTGATGCCGCGGGCTGACGAGCTGGGCATTCATCTCAGCATAAAGCGCCTTCCGCAGACCCTCGAGGTCATGGCTGATCCTGACAAAATCAAAGAAGTATTCATCAATTTGATCGGCAATTCCTTGAAGTTCACCAAAAAAGGCGGGACTATAACAATATCCTTTGCCGTTCAAGACAATACGGTCGTGACCTCGGTCACCGACTCAGGTATCGGGATTCCGGAAGAAGAAATGCCGCGCCTCTTCCAGAAGTTTGGGATGATCAAAAGCTCCTATGTGGTGTACGAAGAGTCTTCCACGGGCACAGGCTTGGGTCTTTTTATAACCAAATCTATAGTAGAGATGCACGGCGGCACCATCTGGGCGCAGTCCAAGGGTAAAGATCAGGGCGCGATATTCTCATTTTCACTCAAGGCATACGCGCAAAAGGAGTTTAAAGCGCTTCAAGAAAAATATACAGGCCGTGGCGAAATCGGGATTGTCCACACGAGCGTGTAATAAGTAGCAAGTAGCTGTAATTTCAAATGTCAAAATCCAAATGTCAATTTAAGCTCAAAGCACAAAGTCTCAATTTAGTCATTTAGATTTTGGATTTGATTTGGCATTTGAGCTTTGAAATTTGAACTTTCTACTAATTTATAAGCAGCCAATCAAAACCAATCTCTTCATGGTTTGTGTTGCCCAAGGAGATTACGAAATACGGAGTGCAGCTTTCGCGGCTCGTGCAGGCTTCTTTCTTCACGACCGAGAGTGTGCCGCTGGGGATAGCGGTCGTGGGCGTAATCATTACCAGAGATCCTTCTTTCACGTTGGCGTTGTAGACGACGACTTCTTGAGCCCCAGCCGGCAGTGCCCCATGGCCTGCAGTCTCGACTGTGGTCTCGATTGCGGGTGAGTCTATTCCGCGGGCGGCCTTGTGGTCGGCCGCGGAAAGCACTGCCGCGCCACTTGACTTTTTGGTGATTTCCACGCTTTCCACCTTCACCGATTTGGCAGTGATTGTGCCTTTGGAGGTGATTGAGCCATCGCGGCCAATCACCACGGCGCCGTCTAGGAGATTGACAGTAGAGAGGGCGCCAAGCTTGAGCTCGTCGGCCAGTGCCGTCACGGAGTCGTCGGTGATGAGGACCTGAGCGATCGTGGCTGCGTCAGACACAAAGACCGTGGTCATATTTGTCACGCCGGTTAAAGATAGGTTATTGGTTGTTAGTGATTGGTCATTATTCATATCTGCCGCCAGTTGAGTGTATTGCTCGGTTAGCTTTGAGAGCTCGCTGCTGTAGTGATCAGGGTTAGACAACGCAGCATTTTTGAGTTCACCCAAGAGGGCTTGGATTTCGTTAAGCTCTTCGTGCGATAGGCTTCCTGTTCCAGATTCCCCCTCGGGCTCTTCCCCTCCGGTGCTCGGAGTACCTGCGCTCCGTGGGGATGCCCCTAGCCCGAGCGTACTGTTCC
>CAYLLP010000039.1:0-3053 GCA_964384955.1 uncultured Gammaproteobacteria bacterium | reverse complement strand
CCAAGGGCCTCCATCGTACGCAGGAAATTATCGGTGTAGAACTCCGCGGCCTCCCACACAGTCTTACCGACCTTCGAAGCGCCTCCTTCAAGCTTATCTTGCCCGGAATCGTCGTCGCCGGTGAGGTGTCCTACGTCGGTAATATTAAGGACGTGCTTCACTTTGTACCCCAGAAAGGCCATGGTACGCTTGAGGAGGTCTACGCCCACATAGGTGCGCATGTTGCCAAGGTGCGTGTAATCATACACCGTGGGTCCACAGCTATAGAAGCCGACATTTGGTGCATTGAGAGGGGCAAACTCTTCAAGTTGGCGGGTGAGCGAGTTATAGAGCTTCATTACTCTATTGTAGCGCAGTGTCGTGTCGGGGTGGAGGGAATTGAACCCTCTGCCTCTGCGTCCCGAACGCAGCATTCTGCCGATGAACTACACCCCGATAGACTATTATAGCAATGAAACCGAGTCAGACTTGGTGAAACAATGTAGTAATTTAACAATAGACGTTATTGTTTGCCTGAAGAGGCGCGGGTCTCGACTCCCTGGCGAGCAGCCACTTTTTTGTGCGAGAAGATGCTTCTTCGCACTTTCCCTTGCGGAATCTCTCCTGCCCCCTCAGATCGCCTTTTCTCCTCATCTTTCTTCTTTTTGTGACGGGCTTGCGCCGCTAGGTGTTGCACTCTTTCCTGCTCCTCTTGCTCCCTCTCCCCGCTGGACTTTTTCTCTCCCTCTTTCACGAGTTGAAACAGTCGGGAGCGAATGGCTTGCTCTTTGATCTTGTCTTCCTGGTCGTGTTTTTCCCCGATTTCTTTTAGATCAATTTTTGAGTGCTCCCCTACTTGCTTGTGCACTTCCTTTGAGTCGCCGCCGGCCGGCCTATTGCCCACAATTTCCTGAAAGAAATCTGAAGGGCTTCCCGTGGATTTGACAGATTTTACTGTTTTTTTAGCAGTTGAGACCCCAAGCTCAGCCATGGTCTCGAGTACATCATGCGCGATCTTACCCTTGGGCATATCTTGAAAATTTCTAATTACTAATATCTAATTTCTAACAAAATCCACTTACTGACCTTTTGGACATTAGTGCTTTTTTAGGTCAATTAGAAATTAGAGCAATCAGGTTAATTTATATGCCAAGTGAGGCTTTGGCTGACTCTGAGATGCGCTCCATGGACCATGGCGGGTCGAATGTGAGCTCCACATCTATAGCGTCCTGCGAGAATCCTAGAGGTGCTAATTCCTCCACGATGCGCTCCTTGATAAGAGAGAACAGGGGGCAGCCAATGGTGGTAAGCGTCATGGTGATTTTGAGCCCTTTTTCCTGCGCGGCGACGTCGTACACCAGACCCAGCTCCACAATTGAGAGATGAAGCTCCGGATCCATCACCTTACTCACCGCCGCAAGCACCTTTTTCTTGGATTGCGGGGTCAATTTGGCCATGCATCTATTATAGCATTTTGATACAATGAACCTATGGACAAATACAAACTCCGGATAGTCCCTCTTGGTGGTGTTGTTGGCGTCACGAAGAACATGTATGTGTACGAGCTGTACCTCAACGATACGCTTAAAGACATTATTATCGTCGACTGCGGAATCGGATTTCCACGAGAAAAAGAATTAGGTGTCGACTTTGTAATCCCCGACATCACCTACCTCAAAGATAAGGCGCAGTATATCCGTGCGGTGCTTCTCACACACGGCCACGAAGATCATCACTCTGCGCTCCCCTTTCACTACAAAGAGCTGGGGATGCCGCCAGTCTACACCGCCAAGCTAACAGCACTTTTTGTGGAGGGTAAGGCCCGTGAGCACAATCTCCGCATCAAGCTCAACGTGGTTGAGACCCAAAAAGAATATGTATTTGGAGACTTTAAGGTGAGCTTCATTCATGTGACTCACTCGATCCCCGACACGCTTCATATCTTTATTAAGACTCCGGCCGGCAATATCTATCACGGTGCCGATTACAAATTCGATCTCACCCCGGCTTATGGGGAAGCGCCTGACTTCTATTCTATTGCGGCCGCGGGCCGTGAAGGAGTGATGTGCCTTCTCTCCGACTGCCTAGGTGCGGAGCGCGAGGGCTATACGTTGTCCGAGCGCGTGATTGGGCAGACATTTGAGGATGAGATGCGGCGGTGCCGGGGCAAATTCATGATGACGACCTTCTCCTCCAACATTTCCCGTATTCGTCAATGTGTAGAGGCGGCTATCAAATTCAATCGCAAGATTGTGTTTATGGGGCGCTCAATGCGCGAGAACACCGATTCTGCCTCTAAAATTGATTATCTACCAATTCCACGCGACGCAATGGCCAAAGAGGAGCAGGTGTCGCGCATGCCCCCCAATAAAGTGTGTCTGATTGTGGCAGGAAGCCAAGGACAGTACAACTCGGCGCTTTCCAAGATCGCCAATCGTCAGAACAAAAGCATACGCATCAAGCCCGGCGACAAAGTAGTGTTCTCCTCCGACCCGATTCCAGGCAATGAGATTGAGATTAATGTGCTTATTGAAACACTTTCTAGGGAGGGCGCTGATGTGGTGTATCCTGCAATCACCGACCAGCTTCACACCTCAGGCCACGGCAATCAGGAGGACATGAAGCTCTTGATGCGCCTCACCGACCCTGCCTATTTTATCCCCATTGGCGGCGAGGGGCGGCACCAAAGGCAGTATCAGCACCTGGCCACAGAGCTTGGCTATAAAAAAGAAAATGTCTTCCTTTTGGAGGAAGGGCAAACGACCTGGTTTGAAGGTGGCAAAGCACGAGCCGGCGATACTGTTGAGACCAAAAATATCTATGTGGACGCGTATGGCATCGGAGATGTGGGGCAAATGGTGCTTCGCGATCGCCAGACCTTATCCTCAGAAGGGATTGTAGTGGCACTGGTCGTAGTCGACAATCAGGGGAAGCTGGTGGAGGCGCCGCGGCTTTTGAGCCGAGGATTTGTGTTTGAGCCGCGTGAGAAGGAGCTTTTTGGACGTGCCCAGAGTGAAATACAGACAATCCTCACCCCAGGGGACGGGAGAAGTACTGACCCCAATTCCATGCGT
>CAYLLP010000038.1:0-4117 GCA_964384955.1 uncultured Gammaproteobacteria bacterium | reverse complement strand
GGCCAAGCGGGCACAGACTGAGAAATTGGCCGAATCCAACAAGGCATTCGCCCACCTGAAGTGGTAACAAAAAAATATAAAATATCAAAGATCAAATATCAAAAATACATATTAAAGATAAGAACGTCTAACGCTCACCTCTCCATACATTTTTAAATATAAGAATTTGGGCTTTTTGATCTTTAATTTGTGTTTTTGCTTTTTGCATTTTAATTTTTGATTTTTAACTATGGCCCAGCAACAGATTTTAGTCACCAAAGACCGCAATGTCGCCCAGAGTGCGATCCGCAACATCGGGATTATAGCTCACATTGACTCAGGCAAAACCACCACGACAGAGCGAATTCTCTTTTATACCGGTCGGAGCTATAAGATTGGCGACATCGACGAAGGCACCACTCAGATGGACTGGATGGATCAGGAGAAGGAGCGGGGAATTACGATTGTATCTGCCGCCACCACCACCTTCTGGCATGACTACCGCATTAATATTATCGATACTCCAGGCCATGTGGACTTCACCGCGGAGGTGGAACGGTCGCTTCGAGTCTTGGACGGCGGAATTGTGGTCTTTGACGCCGAAGAAGGCGTGCAGTCGCAGTCGGAGACTGTATGGCGCCAAGCTGACAAATATAATGTGCCCCGCATTTGCTTCATCAATAAGATGGATAAGTTGGGCGCGGACTTCAATGCGACTGTCGGGGACATTGTAGACCGCTTGGGCGGCACTCCTGCCGTGATGGTCACGCCAATTGGGGCCGAGTCGGACTTCACGGGCGTCGTAGACCTTCTCACACAGAAAAGCTTGGTGTGGGATCAGGATCCTCAAGGCATTAAATACACGGTGTCTGACGAAATTCCAGAGAACCTCAAGGATACAGTGACCAAAGCCCGCGCTGCCCTCATTGAGCAGATTGCAGAGCAAGACGACAAGCTTCTTGAGAAGTATTTAGCCGGCCAGGAAATCCCTATTGAAGAGCTCAAAGCAGCGCTGCGCAAGGCTGTGATTGCATACAAGCTGGTCCCTGTCTACGCAGGCACATCGCTTCGCAACAAAGGCGTGCAGCCGGTACTAGACGCTGTGGTCGATTATCTTCCCTCACCAGCGGACCTTGACGAGATTAAAGGCATAAATCCTACGACTGGGAAAGAAGAATCACGCAAGCTTACCCCAGACGCCTCCTTTGCGGCTTTGGCTTTCAAGATCCAGCTTGATCCTCACGTGGGGAAGCTCACCTACACGAGAATCTACTCCGGTACCCTCCAGTCCGGCTCTTACATCTACAATGCCACCAGCGGCACGCAGGAGCGCGTCTCGCGAATTTTGCTGATGCACGCCAACAACCGGGAAGAAGTGGACAAAGCGTACGCTGGTGAAATCGTGGCGCTTGTCGGGCCCAAGGACTCCAAGACCGGCAACACCCTGGCGACCCGCGAACACCCGATTATCCTTGAGACGATCTCGTTCCCCGAGCCTGTCATCTCGCTTGCTATCGAGCCTAAGACCAAGGCCGACCAGGAGAAGCTTTCCTACGTGCTCCAGCGCCTCAGCGAAGAGGATCCTACCTTCCGGGTCAAGATCAACCAAGAGACAGGGCAGACTATTATGTCCGGGATGGGAGAGCTGCACCTTGAGGTCTTGGTCGACCGGATGAAGCGGGAGATGGGTATGGATGCGAATGTCGGCCGCCCACAGGTGGCCTACAAAGAGACCATCACCAAAGAGGCAGAGGCCGAAGGCAAATACATCAAGCAGTCCGGAGGCCGAGGCCAGTATGGTCACTGCTTTCTACGACTTGAGCCCTTAGGTCGCGGAGAGGGCTTCAAATTCATCAACAAAATCAAAGGGGCCACAATTCCTAATGAATTTATTCCATCTGTGGAGAAGGGTGTCATTGAAGCCATAGACAAAGGAGTCTTGGCTGGGTACCCCTTGGTCGATCTTCAGGTCACACTCTACGACGGCTCTTACCATGACGTGGACTCCTCGGATATTGCTTTTAAGATCGCCGGGTCAATGGCATTGCAAGCCGGTGCCAAGCAGGCCGGAATCACCCTCCTTGAGCCTATCATGAAGATTGAAGTGACGGCTCCAGAGGAGTTTATGGGCACGGTGATCGGAGACCTCTCGGCCAAGCGTGGCAAGATTCAGGGCACCGACAGTCGCGGCAAGGCCACTATCATCAAGGGCTACGCCCCACTTGCCGAGCTTTCAGGATACGTCACTACCTTGCGATCTTTGACTCAGGGCCGCGGATCAGCTTACATGGAGCCTTCACACTACGAAGAAGTGCCCCGCAACATCATCGCCTCGATGACCGAAAGCGCTAAATAACTACTTCCATATTCCGTGCACTCTCATGAAGCACGCGTCAAATACGGTCTCCATACCATACGACTTGGCTTTTTTTATGGCTGCGTCAGACTCGCTCCCCGGTTGCATCCAGATGGATTTTATGCCAAGTGCGTGGGCTTCATCTACAATGCTTTCTGTGACTGAAGGCTGAGTAACGGTAATAACCATATGGGGCACTTGTCCGATATCTTTGAGGGAAGGAAAAATAGTCTGACGCAAGATCGATTCTCCTTTTGGGTTGACTCCGACAACATGATATTCGGCCCCTAGAATATCTCTAAATATCCTGTGTCCATATTTTTGTGAATCTGCAGACACCCCCACAACTGCAATAAGTTTGTCTTTGAAGTCTTCCATATCAGATAATTTTACTCAAAGGACACTTCTCGTGATCGTGAGGGCGGGCAGTGCAGTACTCTCTACCGTAGAGCACCATCCTGAAGGTGAAATCCATCCACTCGGGCTTGGGAAGCACTTCCATCAAGTCTTTTTCGATTTTCACAGGATCTGTTTGATCAGTCAACCCATAGAGCTTGGATAAACGCTTGACGTGCGTGTCCACTGCTACTCCAGTAATTTTGCCGTGCACGTTGTATAGCACGATGTTGGCAGTTTTCCTTGCCACCCCGGGCAGCCTGAGTATTTTCTCCATCGTGTCTGGAATTTTACCACCGAATTTTTCTTTGATGAGCCTTGCCGAGCCCAACACATTCTTGGTTTTCGCCCGGTAGAACCCGGTTGACTTTATGTCTTGCTCAAACTCGGCAGGGTTAGCTTTCACGTAATCATCAAGCTTGGGATATTTCTTAAACAATTTCTCCGTGACCTCATTCACCTTCTTGTCGGTGCACTGTGCAGATAATATGACCGCCACAAGAAGCTCCCATGGATTGCCATATTTGAGCACGGTCTGCGCCTTCGGGTAGAGCTTCTTCAAGACCGCTATCATTTTGGCAGCTTTCTTTTTCCTTGCTTGTAGTAATGAGTTATTCATGTGTATCTTTAAAAATGCTTTTTAATAAATGCCCTTCCTGAGCCTGACTTAAGATATTTTTCGAAATTATAAGCAACATATTTGTCTTGAAATGCAAAATAAGAAACTAACTCTATTGGCAATAATGGCTTTGTTGCGGGAACATATCCTTTCCTATGACGTTCTAGTCTTTTTTTTAAACTATCAGTACAACCAATGTAAGATTTATCCATAGAACTTTTGAGAATATAAACATAAAACATATATTTAATGATTGAATTCGAAGGCGGACTACATCTTTTTTTCGCTTACCGAACTCTCCTTCGCAAGCTACTGAAAGCGGACTGTGTCCGCCGTAGCTCGCTTCGGCGAGCGAAGGCGGAGGGTACAGGATTCGAACCTGTGAGGGCTCGCGCCCACAAGTTTTCAAGACTTGCGCCATAAACCGCTCGGCCAACCCTCCATGAGCGCCTCTATATTATAGCACTCAAGCCCTCACGTAACCTCCAAAACACTCTACTGGAAGCCAAAACCCTCAGTTTCCTACTTTGATTAATCAAAGTGGATAATTGTAAAAACCACAAACTACGAAATCTAGATTCCCTCTCTTTTTCTTCGCTCCAGGTCTATTTTCCGCTCCCACCCGGCGGCCCAATTCGTGCCGTAGGTACCCGGTCCATATAGTGCGCTAAAGACTTCTTCAAGGAACATTCCTAGTGACTCTTTTTTTGCCATTTTTCTAAACAAAGGTCCAATTCCTTGGCTGCTGTTGAGTATGCGTCGCTGGG
>CAYLLP010000037.1:0-4798 GCA_964384955.1 uncultured Gammaproteobacteria bacterium | reverse complement strand
AGAGATTCGATCTCGCGCTTCACATTGACCTGCTCGTGGTACACTTCTTGGCGGAAGACCGTGAACTCTTTGCGTCGTGGGAGATTTTGTGCTCTGGTCTCACCATAAAAATCACCAAGCTCGTCATATTGATCATCATTCTCATATTTTCCAAGGATGGCATCAAAGACCCCGCCACCGGCGGAGTGCGCCTGCTTTTGCGCCACCGAAGCGCGCTTGCGATCCGTCTCGAGCGGATTCGTCTGCGAAAAAATCGTGGTTTTCTTGCCCTGCGTGGCCTTGGTGCTCATACCGGTATTATATTACAGAGCAATCAGATAATCAAGCGTCTTCTGCTTGCGTAGAATTGAGGCATAGAGGTAGCTATTGGCCTGCGCTTTGGCACGCTCAGCCTCGTCTTTGATGCCCGCAAATAGCTTGTCGATCTCTTCTTTTTCCACTGTAATACCTTCTTTTTCGCCAATTTCACCGAGTATAAACTCAAGTTTATAGGTGTCTTCCGCTTCTTTTTTATAGCTCTCCCGCAGCGCCTCAGGGGTGGTCTGCTTGGAGCTCGCATAGCTCTCGATCGTCATTCCGAGCTTCTGCACATCGTCTACTAAGCGGGTTAGGCGAGTATTTACTTCATCTTCAAGGATGATATCGGGCACCTCGAGCTTGACCTCTTTGAGGATGGTCTCGAGCACCCTATTGAGCTGGCGCTGCTTGCGCTGCTCCTCTTCTTGAGGGGTGAGCTTGTCCGCGGCCTTCCCCGGGACCCAGATGTCCTCGCTTTTTGAGGAAGCTTTGGCCTGCTTGATCTTCTCTTTGTAGTCCCCAAGCGTGATTTGCGGCTTCTCTGCTATCGTGAATTTGATCTTCCAGTCGGCATTTTCTTTGGCCTCCACGAGCTCAATCTTGGGGTGGGCAATTGGCTTGAGGCTCTCGCCCTTCACCGCCTCCTCGTAGAGTGCGGGCAAAAGAGAGCGTACGGCCTGCTCGAGGATGGCCTCATCCTTCAGATGCTTGCGGGCCACGTCTGCTGGAGCTTTACCCGGCCGGTAGCCGGCCACTTCAAGCTCTGAGGCGGCTTTGGTGAATGCCACCTCTTTGGCCGCAGCTATATCTGCCCACGGCACGGTGACCTCTATTTCAACGGTACTTTTGGGAAGTTTCTTGACGGCGCGCACGCTCATATTATAATTGTATCTCATGGCCCTCTAAATTGATGGGGCTTTTTGATTCGGCGGCTTCAAACTCGGCGATAAACATGCGCACGCGCGCAGCCCAGGTGGGGGAGGCGGCATAGGTTGCACCAATGGCCTCAATTGAGGTACCACCCTTGTCAATGTAGTTGTATCTAAGGCCTGCGCCGACTGTATCGATTGCCTCACCCCAGTTGTCAAAGGTGATGTAGCCTCCACCCCATCCGAAGGGGTTGTAGGAGCCTGGGGCAATATGCACACCAAAGCTCGATTCAAGGCCGGTAATAGAGGGCAAGAGGTAGCAGTCAAGGGCATACTTATCGCAGGCCTTGATAAAGTCATCGATCGACAAGAGGAGGGGCGAGCCCCGGCGCTCCAAGACAGTACGGATAGCTTCTTTTTTCTTGAGCTTGGCCAAGGTCTCTCTGGCTGCGGAGGTGGCCTCAGGAGCCTCAAGGGAAGCCGAGGCACCAGCCTCAAGGGGAGAAGCTTGGACCGTACCTGACCCGGCACAAAGGGCCACAGCCACAATGATAGCATAGATGAGTTTTTTCATAGATTTGAGCTTAGGGCGGTTGAGTGCCTTTGGCCCATGCGTGAAGCGTCCCCCTTCTGGACCTAAAAAAAGATCCTAAAGCATTTACTGACGAGCAGCAAGAAACCTTAGGATCTGGGATAATTATAGCATTAAACTATAAGCTTGTCAAGGGGTATATTAAGCCGCATTTAGACTATACAGGCAGGATTTGTCAAACCGGCCGTTTTTTATGCCTAAATTGAGGCTAGACTTATAGTCATAATTCGTGCCTGCCTGCCGGCAGGCAGGCCTAACTCGAGGCTAGCGGTAAGTCATTACGCTCCAAGACGCGTGATTTGATATAATCTCTGTATGGCAGAACGTCGCGCACACTTACCTGGTAGGCAACCCTCTGTAGAGCACCCCCAACCATGGGATAAGATCCCAAGCGGCCTTCGCCCCATGAAGCCATCAGAGCTTCACTACATTCCTAACAAGCCAGGGTGGTTCATGGAGCCTAAGTATGATGGCTGGCGCATTCTAGCCGTCAAAGAAGGAGAACATCTAAAGTTGCTTTCTGCGGGCGGGCATTCTTACAATGAATGGTTTGGACAAGTTGCCGCTGAACTTGCCGTCCTCGGTGATGTAGTATTGGACGGTGAACTTATCGTAATAGATCAGGAAGGACGACATCATCACGGCGCCGTGCCCAGTGCCAAAGCTCGAGCCGCCGGTACAGTGCGTTACATCGTGTTTGATGCCCTACATTATGACGGTGAAGATCTCACGGGTGAGACTCTCCAGGATAGGAGAGAGTATATTCCTGAGATACTCCGACCCATTAGCGGTGTACATATACAGCTCATTGAGCACGAGATTGCAGAGGGGATCCAAAGTGCAACACAGTTTTATGTAGGGGCAAAGACACGGGGAGAGGAAGGAATTGTAATGAAGGACCCCCTAGGTAGGTACCGCCCCGATACCAAGACCCGGAGCTGGTATAAAATAAAACGACTTGACCAAAAATAAATTATGGTATAATTCCGCTATGAGCAGGCAGGAACGCGATGGACAGCTACCGCTAGATATTCCAAAGCCTGAGGAAACGATGCCTTCCTTCTTTGATATTCGCATTGCCATGCCCAAGAACGGGCCTGCGAGGCTGCCAAGCACTCACACGATGTTTGTGCCGCTATGCGACGGCTGGCGCACATTACTCTGGAAAAAATCGGACAATATTGTGTTGGGTAACCCGACTCGTCACACGCATACAAATGAAAAGTTTGTGGAACACGTGGTAAATGAACTTCGGAGCATCCCTGACGATGTAATTCTTGATGGTGACCTTGTGGCTCTTGACAAGAATGGCCATCATCAGCCAAAATGGGTCCTTGGCTGGAGGAACTTTCCTGGAGCATCGCTTAAGTATTTTGTGCATGATATATTGTACTTTAGTGAGGAAGATCTACGAGGATCCAAACTTATAGAAAGAGAGAAAACCCTGAGAGAACTGATTGACGATCTGACGGCTCGCTTCAATCTGCGTCACACAGCTGCCCTCCCGTATTTTACCGCTAAGCATAGCCCCCCGCAAGATTTACTTGCTCAATTTAGATCTAAGGGGTCTGCTGGGCTCATGGCCAAGGATCCACATAGTCAATATCGCGGAGGGAAGTCTGGTGATTGGCTCTCTTACAGATCTTTAGACTACTGAGCTTCTCCAGGGGCGTAGGGTGGCCATAACTGCTATAATAGAGCATGTTTGTAGACGAGATTGAAGTCACTGTTGAAGGAGGCCGCGGAGGCGATGGGAAGATATCTTTTTTCCCCGGCCGCGGCGGGCCGGACGGGGGCAATGGTGGGGACGGAGGTAATGTCTACGCGGCGGCCTCAGCACAGATCGTGAATCTTAATAATTACACTCGCCAGAAAGTGATCACTGGCCAGGCTGGGGGAGCAGGTGGATCATTCCGGCGCTATGGTGCCACAGGAGAGGACTTGATTCTAAAGATGCCCATTGGCACCACCATTACCGATCTTGAGACGGGGGGGAGTCATGAGCTTGAGCGCGAGGGGGAGCGGGTGCTTCTTTCTCGTGGTGGGCTTGGGGGGCGGGGGAATGAGGCCTTCAAGTCCCCAACTCACCAAACGTCGCGCAAGCGGGAGCTTGGCAAAGATGGCGAAAGCAGGCGCTTCAAGCTCGTGGTCAAGCTCATTGCTGACATCGGCTTCATCGGCCTTCCTAATGCCGGCAAAAGCAGCCTTCTCAACGAGCTGACGGCCGCGGACGTGAAGACCGCCGACTACCCCTTCACCACTCTCGAGCCTAATCTTGGAGTGATGGGAAAGTATGTCCTGGCCGACGTGCCCGGCCTTATTGAAGGCGCCTCAAAGGGAAAGGGGCTCGGCGTCAAGTTCCTCAAGCACGTGGAGAAGATTGCCATACTGGTGCACTGCATCAGCTCCGAGTCGCAAGATGTGGAGGGGGATTATCGCACAGTCATGGAAGAGCTTGAAGCCTACAATCCGCTCCTTTTGCAAAAAAACACGATTATTCTCCTGACCAAAGTCGATATGGCGACTCCAAAGGAAATAAAAGAAAAAACAAAATTATTGAAGAAATTGAATCCTACAGTGCTTCCAGTCTCAATCCTCGACCCCAAATCGCTTGACGAGTTGCGGAAGCTATTGGCGACATAAAGAGCGAACTTTGTGAACGAAGCCAGAAGAGTTTATCTTGATAGAACTGCGCTTTCTTCTAGTTTCTCGATTCTTCTTTCGTGGTTATCAATAATATGACCATGCTCTTTGATATCCTTTTTAATCTCTGAAATTTCAGACATAATAGCATCACCCACAGAGCTAATCATATCGATAATTTTGTCTGAAAACTTAGAAAGCTCATCGTGGAAATACTTTTTTGTGACAAATTTTTCTTCAAGCAATTGTAGATCTTGTGGGGTAAGCATAGTTCCAGATTGTACCGCACTTCACTTTACTTGTCAAGAATTGATTACACACTGTTTGTGCCGAGTGTACGAGGCGCGAACGACGGGACTCGAACCCGCGACCTCCTCCGTGACAGGGAGGCGCTCTA
>CAYLLP010000036.1:0-5873 GCA_964384955.1 uncultured Gammaproteobacteria bacterium | reverse complement strand
CCCCAAACGCGCTATCTTGAGATTAATTGCTGCCGCCTCCGGATTAGAAGCATCCCCCACAATCTTCTGCGCGCTGATCTGCTCTAATTCCCCCTTTTTCTCATCGAAGGGGACTGCTTCATCATCCACTATATTGTATATCTTGGCAACAAACCCATGAGTACGCTCGTAAAATGAGGCGGGGAGGCTGGGATCAAGCGCCTGCATCTTGGCAAGTGCAGGTGAAGGATCTACATTTAATGGCTTATGAACGCCATTTAAGATATTGTCAACGGTTGCGGTGAATATACCCTGGCCGTTTTGTGGCCCAAATTCAGTGAGAGAGTCTATCATTAACCTATAGTATAGGATGCTGGTGCTGGCTTGTCAAGCGCGATTTTAATGTTCCTTATTAGATTATCGCGCGAAGACCCCGTCAGGGCGGGGTCAAGTCCAATTGCCACTTCCCAACCGAGTCGGTTAGAAGTAGGCTGTCGCAGCGGGCCGCATTAGGGGTTGAACCCCTAATTTAGGCTGCGAGGCGGCCAAGATCGATGTTGAGAAGCTTATGCAGGAACGCAGGCCGCGGCTTTTGCGGGTCGCCGATTCTATGCGCAGGCAAATGCATTTCCAAAGGATATGATATCCCCCACGCTGTGGCTTGAGTGCGGCCCTCATCCCTGAAGCCATATCCGATGCACATATCCCGCACGATTGCGAGTTCTTTTTCAGTAAGGATGACCTTCATCACCCGACCACGCTCGTCGTCAGAAGTCCACAATCGCCGCCTCTTTTCCTGTAGGTCCTGCATCGATTGCGCGTCTAAAACCGAGCCGAAAATGTTGCGCGTGCGCTCCAGGAGAATTGCGTAGTGGCCTTTGACCACATTACCCGCAGAAGAAGCTTTTAACTTTTTCATATACATGTCGCCCGTGTATGCAAGCATTCCATTGAAATACCTCAGGGGGGGCGTGGCGGCAATTTGAGCTGTCGGAAGTTCAGGATCGCCCATAGGGTAAAATCTCTCAAGGCCAGCCCGGAGCGCGCAGGTGGCGCGCCGGAAATCAATATCTAAGGTGTGGCCCTCGAGAGGTTCTTTGCGCTTTTCACTACTCCCTCGAGGGATCGGGAAAAAATCAGGGATTGGTGCGAGAGCATCGCTGGGGCGAGCTTGTCGTCTGACTTCTTTCTCCGCGGCTATGCTCATAACGATGCTGCTAGAATTTCACCTAATCTGCGGTACACATGGCGGTTGAAGGCAAGCCCGATATGGCTTCCTGTGACTTCTATACGCTGCGCGTACGGATCATGAGTTGCTTGCGGATTGACAATATGATCGCGACTACCAGAGATACTCACAAAGCGATGATTTGGGGGAAATGGTTGTTGCATCTCCTCAAGAAGTCGCGCGTTCTCTACACTTTTGGCGACCCAATTATCTGCCAACCGATGCACAAGCATGCGCGCTGGATCCTTGGGCTTTACCAAAGGGCTCCCCAAGGTCACCACGGTGTCGACTCGGTCAGGAAGCTTGCCGGCCACGTATTTGGCATACACCCCTCCCAGGCTGTGCCCTACTATGATAGCGCTTCTTTGCGCGCGGTCGGTCACCCGCTTCACCGTGTCTTCCAGCTCATGAATGTGATGGCGGAGCTGGCCAGTGTTGAAAGAAATGCCAGACGCATGGGGCTCGTGACCCATTCGGTAGAGCCAGTTGCGAAGGTCAGCATACTCAAAGTCGCCCCCAAGGAGGCCGGGCGCCACTATGACGGGCTGGCCGTCGCCCCGTGGCACGTCCTCTCCTTTGAATGTGTGACTTGCGTGAAGTTGCAGGAGTTCCATCCCCGCCTGCTGCATATCAATAAGAAGCGATCGATAGGCTCTGGGGTCGCGCACGAGGCCACTTGCTATCGTCTCGGCGAGGGCGGGCCAGGGATGTACGAAATGAAGAGGCTTATGTTCGTGATGATGAGGAGCCGGAGATAAACCTTCGACTATAGCCATGTGTTTTCCCTACTGTAGGTATACTCCGTAGTTTTCGCTTTGTCAAGCGATGATGAAATCCGAGCCCACCCCGCTCACTCAACGAGCTTCGGCGGGCAGCAATATCTATATAGATTATCCCAAGGCTCCGCACTAACCTGCCAGGTTAGTACGGGCTGTGGGAACAGTCTATATTTAGCTTCGCACTTTTTAAGACGCCTATTGCGCAGAAGGTGAGGCCACTTTTTGCGTGGGAGCAGGGGTAGCCGTCGGGATCGGCACCGAGTAGGTGAGCGACTTCTCAAGTAGTGGATACTGGCTCGGGGCCACGGCAAACTCGAGACTACGACCCGTCGTGGGGTGCGTGAGGGTAAACACAAGCAAATTAGAAGCTCCTACTTTTCTTTTTTCCGCCGCTATGCTTTTGCCCTGGAAGGTGATGGGCACGGTCTCTCCCTTTTTGGCGCTGGTCACAGGAGGGGAAGCGAGACATTGAAGGGTGAGGGCTGGAGACCCTGACATAGTGAAAAGTGCTGCGGTGGCGGTCTGGCGCTCGAGCTGCAGGACCGAAGAGTACAGGAAGCTCACACGACAGCCCTGGTGAGAATAGGTGTCGTAGGTCACAACCTGGGGCGTAGGCGTGGTCGGCGAGAGCGTGGGGGTCAAAGATAGCACGTAGTCGATCGATTTGTTGGCGCGCTCCACCCGCTGACCGTACCTCACCCCCACAATGAAGATAAGAATAACAAAAAGTGCCAAGAGCAGGATATACGGCGCCTTTTTCATACGCTAAGTATAGCAGTTAAACTACGCATGAAGCTCCTGCGTGAGCTGCGACGGTGAATGAAGTGTAGAATCTGTGGCCGATACGCAAGCCGTGGGAATTGTCAGCACATCTTCGTGCTGACGCGGCGAGCTTGAGGCTTTACAGATTCTAACGCAACGAACGAGGAGCAGAACATGCCAGGAGCGAAACTAAGGATTTATTTATAGTAGCTCTTGATCTGGAAGAGAAGATAGAAAGAGATGAGGGCGCTTACCAAGCCGCCCACCACATTGCCACTCACCAAGCTATACACGAGGCTAGCGATCATGCTGTAGTATACGAGTGTCCAGCCACGCATTGATCTGGCGAAAAGGCCGGGAAGTGCCATTACGTCCAACACTACCGAGACGGCCAAGAATACCATAGCAAGCGAGAAGCCCGCGGCATAGTCAGCGCCTGCTGCAGGCCCTCCCAAGAAGGCAAAAGGCGCAACCAGCGCACCCAGCCCAAAGGCAAACAGCACCAAAGGAAGCGTAAAGACGAGGACTACGATTATGATCCATGGCGACACTTTGACCAGCATTTCTTTAGCATTTGCAGGAAGCTGAAATGGAGCCTTGTCTACCAGATACTTCTGAAGAACCTCGTCCAAGGGAGCAGTGAGCGATTTACCTGTAGCCATTAGTGTGATGATATAGTGCCCCATGACGAATGTCAAGGGGATTATTTCTCAAGCACCACGAAACTATATTTGTACCCGTTGCCCTCCGAGTCGCGGCGCGACACGACTTTAGTAAACTCCGAGTAGTCTGGGAAGTAGGCGTCAGCATCATACTCGCCGCCAACAAGCGTGAGATAGAGCCGCTCTGCTTGGGGCATCGCTTCCTCATATATCTGACCTCCTCCGATAACAAAGATTTCGCTCTTCTCCAGCTCCCGCCCGCGTGCCAAAGCCGTCTCCAGCCGCGCCACGACCTCACAGCCGGGGGCCTTATAATGATGATTCCGGCTAACTACAATATTGGCGCGCTCCGGCAGCGGCCGGCCGATCGATTCATACGTTTTGCGGCCCATAATGACCGCATGACCGCGGGTGGTGTCCCGGAAATACTTCGTGTCCTCCGGAATATTCCACAGAAGCTTATTGTCTTTTCCCAATTCGCGGTTTTTCCCAATGGCCGCAATCATACTCACTCGTGGCTTCATAGTAGGTCGCACATTGACAATTCTGCCTATAAAGAGTATACTATATACATATCTATGGCAGCACTAGAAAGATCATCATCACAAGGGCTTATTGATGCAGAGAACGCTAAGTTCCGTAAAAACAGAACGGAAAAAATAGTCCCTCAATCGGGCATTAGGCTTGTCTTAAACGATAAGCAAAGGAACATTCTTCGAGATCACGCCGCTGAGCTTGGCTTCGCCTCGTTGGCCGTGACTGCTGCATACTTGATTCAAAGGGGTCTTGATTCCCTGCACAAAGACGACGCTCCAGAAGAAAGACCACGCTTCATGAAGCGCATCCGAAAAGGCTCTGCCTAATCTCCTTCGTATAATCCCCCAGCCACAGTGAGCTCGCCTTTGATGGGCGGATATGGCTCATATCCGGCTAAAATTGCGTGCTCAGGGCGGAAGTCATCGATTTTTCGCACCGAGCTATCAAGAGTGACTTTGGGCAATTGCCGCGGCTTACGCTTGAGCTGCTCCTTGACCTGCGCGAGGTGATTCTCATAAATGTGCGCGTCCCCGAAGGTGTGCACGAATTCCCCCGGCTTGTAGCCCGTGACGCGGGCCACAATCAGCAAGAGGAGCGCGTAGCTTGCGATATTGAAAGGCACCCCGAGGAAAAGGTCTGCGGAGCGCTGGTAGAGCTGCAAGTTGACGCGCCCGGCTTTGACCGAGAGCTGGTACATGTTGTGACAAATCGGGAAGTGCGATGCGTCCTCAGGGAGCGCCATCGTATAGAGATATTCCGGGTTCCACGAGGTTACGATTGCATTTCGGGCATGGGGATCCTCCTTGAGCTCCCCAAGGGCCCAGAGTAGCTGATCTATGGTACGGTTTTTATTCCTGGTGGGCCACCTTCTCCACATTTCTCCATAGATTTTGGGCAGATTCCCCCACTTTTGGGCAAATTTGGTGTTTGTGCGAATTTTTTCTACAAATTCTTCTTTTGAGAGCTTACTCTTGGTCTTTCTAGCGAAGATCTTGTAGGGATAATCGTCCCATATGTGCACGTTATTGCTAACCAAGTACTTAATGTTGGAGTCGCCCGACATGAACCAGTAGAGCTCGTGCACCACGCCTTTCCAGTACACGCGCTTGGTGGTGAGCAAGGGGAATCCCTGCGACAAGTCGTACCGTGTCTGCCTGCCAAACACGCTGTAGCTCACGGCCCGGGTGCCCCGATCCACATTCTTCACTCCGTTTTTCAAGACGTCTTTCAAAAGGTCCAAATACTGGTATTCGGGATGCTGACTTTTCATAGATGAAAAATAATAACCCAATACTACCAATTACCACTTCACAAATCAATGAAGAATTACTTTACTTGCAAGAGTCCGGTGGATCTTATTTTATTGCCCGTCTCAAGGAGAGTAGCTTCGAAATAGTACTCGGGTGGATCATTGAGGCCAAAGAACCCATCCTGCTGATACTCAGCGGTCCAAGAGGCAGTGACAGACGTTTTGCCTTGAGGAATGCGCACGCTACGTGGATTAATCGTGACCGGATTACTCCAGAAAATCCCGTCGCTCTCCCTGACTCTAAAAGACAGGTACTTACCCTCGCAATTGCCAAGAAGAAGAATCTTGAGCTCTACCCGAGCTTTCGCGGCGATCGTACTGATTTTCGGACCCCAATACGCACTTACAAGCTGACATTTGCCAGATTGTGAAGTGGTGGACCCAACCGGCGCGGTGCTAGTGGCGGGCCGCGGCGCACTCGTGGGAAAGAGCCTCGCTACCCAAGCTGTGAGTGGGTTACTAAGCGCCTCCGTGGGAACAGGACTTATTATGGCCCTTCTTGTAGGCGTCAAGCTGGGCGCGATAACGCCCACGCTTGTCGGGCGCGTGGGTAAGAGCTCTTTCGAGCGCTCTTGCGGGCTCGGAACAATAGCTTCAGGTGGCGCTTCTTGCTTGTC
>CAYLLP010000035.1:1767-6354 GCA_964384955.1 uncultured Gammaproteobacteria bacterium | reverse complement strand
TGGGACACGCTCTGGAGTGAGCTCTTTCGGAAAAAGTTCGGTAAATATGCGGGAAATATTTTGGCTTCATTTATATGGGCCCGGATCAAAAAACGCACCCCTCAACTCGGCTATATTAAAGGGGGATTCCAGCGATTTATTACACACGTCGAAGGGGTCTTGCACACCCGGGGAGTCGTAATCCGGAAGGGGACCGGGGTGACCAACATCTCCTCGGGTCGCAACGTATTCCGGCTTGAAGTCGCAGGTCGCCGAGGGCATCAAGAGGAAGAGCGCTACGACAGCGTAATTTGTACCCTTCCGTCCCCCCTTGTGCGGCGTATCACCTCCACACTTTTTCCTCAGCATTTTCTCATGCGGTTTGAAAAGCTCAAATTCCTCCACGCTGTAAATCTCATTGTCGAGAGCAAGGCTCCAATCTTAAGTCACACGTACTGGCTCAATATTATGGCCAGTTCGGTGCCCTTCATGGTATTGGTGCAGCATACCAACTTTATTAACAAAGCCCGCTACGGCGGGCATCACATCGCCTATGTCGGGCGCTACGTGGAGCGGGAAGATCCCTTGCTTAAAATGACCCAAGAAGAAGTCGTGGAGCATTATCTTCCTCATTTGGATAAGATTGCAGGGCAGCACATGGCAAAGCAGATTTTAAGGACGTATCTTTTCAAAGGTCCCTTTGCCCAGCCAATTTTTGATAGAGACTTTTTGAGCAATAAGCCAGAGTTTGAGACGCCGATAAAAAGATTCTACATCGCCAATCTGGACATGACCTATCCCTACGACCGCGGCACCAACTACGCCGTAGCCCTTGGCCGTGACGTCGTGCATCATCTTTAAGGCAGACTAAATTACGGGGAGGCCGGCGAGAGTTTCTTTTCTAACCTCTCTATAAAGTTTATTCTTAGTAAGCGCAGGTTTCCCTTCATGTTCGACCACATAATACGCAAACCCGCGCATTTTTTTGACCATCTCATAATCTGCGTGTCCGGGGAGGGTCACCGGATCTCGCTCCTCAAAGTCCACCGGGCTATCGTCTGCAGTCACCATATACGTGGGCCCTGTATTAACCACGAGATGTCCCATGCCAGAATCAATGAACACCTCGTCACCACTTTTGACCGGAATTGCCTTAAACTCCTCCACCACGTCCACGATCATCTTGCCCGATTCGTCGGTGGCCAACTTTTGAAGTAGTACGATTCCCTCTCCGTACAAAAGCCAATAAGTCTCGTCCAATTTTTCAATATGATAATGTCCGTAGGTCTTAATATATTCTCCAGACACTGTGCCCGGCTCCCACACCGTGATATTTCGTTGATCGTGGCCTCCGCGAATCATGTAATAGTGCACGGCAGGACCCTGGCCTTGCGGATCCATGAGTACCTCTTTCATTTTTTCGTGCGAGCGGGAGGCGTAATGCTTAGGGACGAATTTGAAGTCGATATCCATAGAAAGCATTAAGAATTTTTAGTCCAACCCCGATTTTCTAATTTTCTCATTTCTTCGGTTTCGTTGGGACGACCATAATCATCTTCGAGTCTTTCAGTTGTGCCAATTTCAGGTGTCGAGACTTCAATAATATCACAATCTGTGATTCCCACCAATCTATGCCGCTGTCCCACGCGACAAGTATACCCCTTTCCATACTCAAGTTCTGTCTCGATCAATTCTCCCTTCTCGTTATCCCACACAATCTTAGCTCGCCCACGCATCATATACCAGCTCTCTTGTTTTTTGTCATGTCGCTGCAAGGAGAGGCGACGCCCTGCTTTAATGTGTTCTATCTTGCCCGTGTAAGGCAAGTCTGGCGGAGTCCAAAGTATCTCCCAACCCCAAGGCTTTTCTATTCGCTTCCCAAAAGGCTCAGAGTTGATCATATATCATATAGTATAATATACTAATGCTTTCACATAGGCTTTGGGTGTATCTTCGCGCTTTCCGCGTGAACCAGTGGATCAAAAATCTGGTCATCTTCACGGCAATTATTTTTTCCGGTAAGCTTTTTGACCCCGTGCTCTTTACTCAGTCGCTGTGGGCAGTGGGAATATTTTGCGTCTTATCCTCGACAAGCTATCTCCTCAACGACATCATCGATTATCAGCAGGACAGAAAGCACCCGGTCAAGCGACACCGCCCAATTGCCTCAGGGCAAATTTCCCTCCAGAGCGCGACTTTCATGGTGTTTGTCTTCACAATCATATCTCTTGTGGTCTCGCTCTTTTTCTCAGTCCCGTTTTTTTTCTTGGCATTAGTGTTCTTGCTTTTGCACTTTTTTTATTCGCTGTACCTCAAGCGCTTTCCAGTGATCGATATTTTCTCAATCTCACTGTCATTCATGATCCGCACCTTCGCCGGCGAAGTGGCCACGGGGTATCACGTGCCAATCTGGCTGCTACTGACTATATTTTTCATTTCCCTTTTTATGGCCACCGTCAAGCGCCATGCAGAGCTGGTGTCGATAGGGCGTGAAGCGCGAGCCGCCCTTACAGGGTACAACGAATACCATCTATATTTTTTGACCACAACCTTTGCCACGCTTACCATCATTGCTTACTCCTTTTATGCCTTTTTTTATGAAGCGCCCGACAACGAAAATCCGATTACAGGATTTTTCTCTCAGATATATCCGGCATTTGAAGCCCGGCGCTGGCTCATGGTCACCATTCCACTGGTGGTGTACGGCGTCGCGCGCTACGCGCAGCTTCTCTACGAGCGCACGGAGGGCGAGCGGCCGGAGAACGTGATCACCAGAGATGTGCCACTGGTCGTGACGATCTTCACTTGGGCCGCTGTAGTAATCATATTGACATATATCCTGTAGGTGTTATAATGCACCTTGCGCCGTGATTGTGCATTAGTATTTACAGCGGTTAGCAAAATTAATAGTATGAAGCCCACAGCAGTAGATTCTCCTAAGCAGCAAGCAGTGAACGATGCCATTGAAGCCATTCAAAAGCAGTTTGGTCGGGGCGCAATCATGAAGCTTGGAGACAATACGCATGTGGCGGTTGAGGTCATTAAGACAGGAATTCTTCCACTGGACATTGCTTTGGGTGTGGGAGGAGTGCCCAAAGGCCGCATCATCGAGATTTTCGGCCCGGAAGCTTCGGGGAAGACCACGGTTTCTCTGTCTCTAATTGCCAGCATTCAAAAGGTTGGCGGGGTGGCGGCATTTATCGATGCCGAGCACGCACTCGACCCCACCTGGGCCAAAATCCTGGGAGTCAATCTCGATGATCTTCTGGTCTCGCAGCCGGACACCGGTGAGCAGGCACTTGAGATTACCGAATCGCTCGTTCGCTCTGGTGGCGTGGACCTTCTGGTGATCGACTCCGTGGCGGCTCTCACCCCACGGGCTGAAATTGAGGGAGAGATGGGCGATGCTCAGATGGGCTTGCAGGCCCGACTTATGTCCCAGGCTCTTCGGAAGCTCACCTCGGTCGTGTCCAAATCCAAAACGACCATCATTTTCACCAATCAGCTGCGGCTCAAAATCGGCATAATGTTTGGCAATCCGGAGACCACGCCAGGCGGCTTGGCCATGAAATTCTACGCTTCAATCCGCATGGATGTGCGCAAGATTGAGAGCCTCAAGCGCGGCACTGATGTGTACGGCTCCCGCCACCGCGTGAAAATTGTGAAGAACAAAGTCGCGCCACCTTTCAAGACCGCGGAGTTCTCGATTACGGCCGTGGGGATCGATAAAGAAGAAGGGATTATAGATGTGGCGATCGACCTTGGGATTCTCACCAAGTCTGGAGCGTTCATTAAGTTTGGCGACAAGGTCCTCGCCCAGGGCAAGGAGCAAGTCAAAGAGCTCTTAAAAAGCGATGACAAGCTCAAAAAGCAGATTCACGAAGAGCTTAAAAAGAAGCTTGCGGCAAAAAAATAAACGAGCTGTATGTCAACTTGACATACACATATACGTACGTTATAATTACTTTATATGTATAATTCAGTCTCAGCCCGCCAGATACAGCGTGGATATAAAAAACTATTTCAGGAGGCCAATCGCACCAAAAAACCTATTGTCGTGATCTCCAACAATAAGCCTCAAGGGGCAATTATAGGCATTGATCAACTCGAGGAGATGCGGCTCAATGCGCTTGCGCAAGAAGGAATGAAGGAATATAGAGAAGGAAAGACTACGACGATTTCAACTCGTGAAGAGCTTGAGGCAGAGTTTGAAGAGATTAAAAGAGCAGCCCGTGAGGAATGATTGTTCTCAAGAGAACTGCTAAATATCAAAGAGCACGCGACAAATTTGTTAAAAACAATCTTCAACGGGGAGAAGCGCTTATTAAAGCACTCGACATATTTACTCTCAGTCCCGCACACCCGTCGCTTCATCTTGAAAAGCTTGGTGGCACCGACATTTGGACAATTCGCATCGATCGAGGGAATAGAATCTTTTTTATGTGGGCAGATAAAAAAGAGGCAGTATTCCTTCTAGACGTTGGTCCCCACGACAAATACAGAGCATATTGATGGTACAATACATGTCATGGATGACGAAAAGACGCTCCAGCAGCGGGCTCTGAATCTCTCGTATCGATATCTCAAGGTGCGGCCGCGGACGGTCCA
>CAYLLP010000035.1:0-1667 GCA_964384955.1 uncultured Gammaproteobacteria bacterium | reverse complement strand
CCTACTTTGACACCAACCCAATCGATGAGGAAGTGGTGGCCCAAGAGCTCTTGCAAAAAAGATACGCGCGATACCGCCACCTGCCGCGCCTTGAAGCCTTCAAAAAAATGCATGATTTCCTCCGGCGCCGGGGCTTCCCCTACGAGGCGGTGAAAAAAGCTATTGCTAAAGTGCAAGAGAGGTAGTATAATAAGGCCAAGAAGATAGGTGTTTATAAGTTTGTACATTTTTTTATAAATTTTGCCCAGAGGGTAAAAAGGTAAATTGCGTGAAGTCAACGTTTAGAAATATGAAAAATATCGCTACACTGGAATCTTCTTCACACGATAAATAGACCCCCGCGTACAGCGAGGGTATACCTTTTGTTTCTCTGGCCTACCAACTCTATATGGATAAGTCCCTTTTGATGGAGCTACAACAGCTTCTTAGTAAAATTGCCGCAACTGATAAGGCCCCAGCGCCTAAAGAGAAAGAGCGCGTTGCTCCCACGCCCCAAATCGATGAAGAGGCCTTGAATCGCTCTCGCGAAGAAGCCAAGCGCATCACCCAAAATGCGCACGACGAGGCCCTGAGAATCCGTGAGGAAGCCCAACGCGAATCCAAGCACATGGTGCAGGAGGCGCTCGACGCGGAGAAGCGCCTTGCGAGTCGTGAGTCGCAGCTGGAGGCCAAGCAAAAAGATATAGAGCGCAGCCGCGAGCAGGCCGAAGGTCTCAAAAAGGAGCTTGAAGACAAGAAAGATGCACTTTTGGCTCGGCTTGAGAAAGCCGCGAGCATGACCAAAGATGAGGCCAAGGAGCTTCTTCTTACCGGTTGGGAAGACAAGCTCAAGACCGATGTGGCCAAAAGAATTCGCCAGAGCGAGGAAGAGTATAAGGCCAAGTCTGCGGAAGTAGCCAAGCAGATTTTGGTAGACGCCCTTAGGTTTGGCGCCACCGATTATGTGCCAGAGTATACCCTCTCGACAATTCCCTTGGGAAGCGAGGACTTTAAGGGCCGCATCATCGGCAAGGATGGCCGCAATATAAGAGCCTTTGAGCTGGCCACAGGGGTCGATGTGGATCTGGAAGAAGAGGGCGTGATTAAGCTCTCAAGCTTTGATGCAGTGCGGCGCGAAGTCGCGAGGATCTCGCTGGAGAAGCTCATTCGAGACGGTCGCATTCAGCCACAAAAAATCGAAGAAGTGGTGACTAAGACCAAATCTGAGGTGGAGGGTGTGATGTTTAAAGCAGGGGAGGACTTGGCCCACGGAGTAGGAGTCTACAATTTGCCAAAAGAGGTGGTGGCCGCTTTAGGAAGATTTAAATACAGGTTTTCATATGGCCAAAATATGGTGGTGCACACCCTTGAAGAGACCAGGATTGGGGTCGCGATCGCCCATGAGCTGGGCGCCGACGCCAATGTGGTCCGGCTCGGGTGCTTATTCCATGACATCGGAAAAGTGGTAGACAAGGAAGGATCACATGTGGACACTGGTGTAGAATTCTTGCGCCAGCATCGCATTCCCGAGAAAGTTGTCGGGTGTGTGGCTTCTTCGCATGAGGATATTCCGTTCCCATCCTTGGAAGCGGTGATCGTGCATGTGGCAGACGCCATCTCAGGCGCCCGCCCAGGCGCGCGGCATTAAGAATTTGAGGGGTACCTCAAAAGAGTGAAAGCAGTGGAGG
>CAYLLP010000034.1:0-6629 GCA_964384955.1 uncultured Gammaproteobacteria bacterium | reverse complement strand
TTATTCTCAAGTTCTTAAGAACATTGGAATAGCAATGGAGGGATGAAATTACATAATAATGATATACTGGGGCAAGGCAAGATTGACTATGAGAAAGACAATTACCACAATACTTCTTTTAGGGTTGATTGCGCTCTGTGTGGCTCCAGCTACATTGGCCGGGGAGAGCGACAAGCGCAGATTTTTTCAAAAACCTTCCTCAACCCCGACACCTACTCCTACCTTCATTCCGCTTCCCACATTCACTCCTACTCCAACGGAAACTCCCACCCCGAAACCCACATCAGCTCCAAGCCCTACCCCTACGCCGCTGCCTTTTGGAGTGCAGGGGACTGCAGAGACTCCCACGGGCCGAGATCTCCTCGTGGCGCTGGTAGTGCTTTTGGGTGCATTGTTCATCGGCCATAAAGTGAGAGAAGGAATCCTAACCACTGCCGAGAAAAAAATCACTGCCTGGCTCAAAAAAATCTCCCCTAAATCTTTCATTGCACGCGATTAATTAATTATTTTCTGGTACAATAAACACTTATGGATGAAGACCAAGACAAGAACAAGGACGACAAGACATGCCCCAAGTGCGGGAATCCTTTGGGCGAGGTAGTGACGACCAAGACTGGTAAGATGTTTGTGCGCTGCTCCACAGGCACATGGAACCCGGACACGCGTGAGACCGAGGGATGCGACTACATCAAGTGGATGGACACACCTCCGGAGGAGCTGGACGAAAAGTGCCCAAAGTGTGGCAACAAGCTCGTCTTGGCCACGACCAAATTCGGCAAGAAGATGAAACGCTGCTCCACCAATAAGTGGGATCCGGCGACCCGTACTGCTTCCGGATGCGACTATGTAGAGTGGATAAAAGGCACCACCGAGCCTCTGGAGGAGGATTGCCCAAAATGCGGCAACAAGCTAGTACTCTTCACCACGTCAGGCGGCAAGCGCCTCAAAAAATGCTCCACAAGCGGCTGGGACCGCGAGGCGAAGATGGCCACAGGCTGCGACTATGTGGAGTGGCTATAAAGCTTCAAAAGGGCGATGGACTGGACTTTAGCCGCCTTTTATGGTATACTCTAATATAGAGTTGAGATATTGACTTAAGACACGAGAGTAAACTTCAGTTTTGCTTCGCACATCTTCACTATTAAGACTCACCTTTAATCTATTGTTGACCGATATGCGCAGACACAGTAATAATCGTGGTAATGGTGCTCAAAGGCAGTTTGCCCGAGTGCCCCGCCGTGTTAAATCTTTTGATCCGACGCTTCTGGTGAGAGACACTGTAGCCGTTGCGATCCCGGACGTGCCCTACCAAGCCGTCAATACTTTTGAGAGCTTCGCGCTAAGCGACAATCTCAAAAGAAACATAGCGCAAAAAGGGTATAGCATACCGACCCCTATTCAAGACCAGGCAATTCCTCATATTCTGGCAACAAAAGACGTAATAGGCATAGCCAATACCGGAACCGGAAAAACAGCGGCATTTCTCATACCTCTTGTTAACGAGGTTGAAAAAAATAGGCGCAAAAAGGCGCTGATTATAGTGCCCACGCGTGAGCTTGCTGTGCAGATTGCCCAAGAATTGATGGGGTTTGCTCGCGGGATGAATATTTACTCTACTCTTGCCATTGGAGGAGTAAGCGCCGACCGGCAAAAAAACGAGCTGAGAAGAAATCCTAATTTTGTGATCGCGACTCCGGGAAGATTAAAAGATCTCATTGTGCAAAAAAGTATTAACCTCTCCACATTTGAGATCGTGGTCCTGGATGAGGTTGATCAGATGGTAGACATTGGCTTTATCGCTGACATTAAATATTTTATCGGCTTGCTTTCAAAAGAGCGCCAGTCTCTTTTTTTCTCAGCGACAGTAGACTCAAAAGTGCGAGGAATCCTTGCGGGCTTTGTACGCAGTCCCGTCACAATATCTGTCAAAAAAGAAGACTTACTCCAAAACATCAAGCACGATGTGATCAAGGTGGCCGACAAAAACAGAAAGATCGAGCAGCTACACGATCTTTTGATTGGGAAAGAATTTGAAAAAGTGCTTATCTTTGGTAGGACAAAATGGGGAGTGCAGAAATTGTCAGATGAGTTGGTGCGTCGAGGATTTAATGCTAGTGCAATACACGGCAACAAAAGCCAATCTCAGAGATTGAACATTCTTGAAAAATTTAAAAGAGACGATATCCGGATCCTCTTGGCCACAGATGTGGCTTCCCGAGGGCTAGATATTGACAACGTAAGTCATGTCATCAACTACGACCCACCGGAATCATACGAGACCTACATCCATCGTATCGGTCGCACCGGCAGAGTGGACAGGATAGGCACTGCCATAACTTTTGTCTAATAAACAAGCTTCTGGTATTGAAGAATTGCCTCACACAAAAAACATGATCCCGAGAAACTTCAATGGTGGAATTGGAAAGACATGTAGTATACTCATACATCAGATGAATAGACTTACCTCATTCTGGCGTACGCTTGTAGGCACTTTCACGAAGCCTCCTTACTATAAAGAGATATTAGCTTCACCATTTTCCTCGAGTTTAAAGTTTTTCATGGCGTGTGCTCTTTTGGCGGCTGTGGTGGGTACTGTGTTAATTTCGATTTTTGTGCTCCTGCCTCTCAATCTTTTTTTGCAAAAAGTGCCGAAAATGATTGTCGAGGCATATCCTAAAGAACTTGTCGTAAATATCCAGAATGGTGAAGCCTCCATTAATCAGCCCGAGCCCTACATGATCCCCGTCAAGCGCTTTGAACAAATTTATGAAAAATATAAGTCCGAGACATTGGGTGCCAAAAGCGACGATGTCGCCAACATACTCGTCATTGACACCGAAGCGACTCTTGATGATTTTGCGCGATACAGCACTTTTGCACTTTTGACTAAAAAGCACCTGATCGCTTACGACGACAAAAATAAGCTTCAGGTCATGCCATTGACGCAGGTGGGCAATCTCACTATTAATCACGACATGGCCAAGATGGTCGCGAGCAAGATGAAGCCATTTCTACCGATGCTTTTGCCCATTATGATCGGGGCAATCACTATCTTTATGATCTTTTTCTTTGTGACCTCGAAGCTTGTGTATCTCTTGTTTGGAGCAGCGTGCTTATGGGTGAGCGCAAAGCTAATGAGCTATCCTTTGACCTACAAAAAATCCTATCAGATGGGGCTCCATCTGGTGGTGGTAACCGGCACACTTTTTGCGCTTCTTGACGCATGGAAGCTTAACCCAAGATACCCGTTCCTGCACACAAGCGTGTTCGTACTCATTGGAGTGTTGATCCTCAATGTGCTCAAAAAGCTGCCCCCCACCCCAGCCAACGTGACTGCTTCAAAGAAGAGCAAGTAAGCCCAAAAGGGCTACGCCCACGATTCCATACCCAGCCGCTTTTTTGATTGTCTCCTTTTTGATGCCAAGCCAGCGGTCTTTTTGATCCTTTTCCATGCCTAATTCTACCATTTTGGAGTATAATTAGAGCTTACATGAAAAAGCAGAAATATAGCTACTACAAGCTTGTGGACTACGCAGTGGCCGACCCTGCCAAAATTCTGGCGCAAAAAGAAGGAAAAGCGACCGCAATAAATCTTCCGCATGGTTATAAAGAAATAACAGAGAGCCGCGGTGAATCGGCATACGTATTTGATATGGGCACCATGTATGGCGCATTCTTGCAGGAGGGACTTGGGACCAAAAGCCTTATTACGCAAAAAATGCATGAAGCAACTTCAAAATCATATTTTGCGCACGTTGCGCAGGATACTGTGGCGACCATTATTAATGATCTTATTACGGTCGGTGCTAGACCGGTGGTCTTAAATGCCTACTGGTCTTCGTCATCTTATAAGTGGTTGGGTGATAAGAAAGTTGCAACCGATTTTATAAACGGGTGGAAAAATGCTTGTGACTTGAGCGGGGTCGCCTGGGGAGGGGGAGAAACTCAATCGTTGCCTGGGATAATTAGTGAGGGAGCTCTTGAATTTGCAGGAAGTGCGTTTGGTGTCATAGATCCAAAGTCGAGATTAACCTTAGGAGATAAACTTAAAGAAGGAGATGCGATTATTTTATTCGAGTCCTCAGGGATCCATGCCAATGGTCTGTCCTTGGCCAGGAAAATTGCTCAAGAGCTTTCAGACGGATATCTTACAAAGTTACCAAACGGTGCTATCTATGGGGAAGAGTTACTTAAACCTTCAACTATTTATGCAAAATTAGTGCAGGATTTGTTTGCGCATAATGTAGAAATTCATTATATGAGCAACATCACCGGACATGGATGGCGCAAGCTCATGCGTCACAAGAAAGATTTTACTTATCGTGTTCATGCTTTGCCGCCCGTTCCACCGGTTCTTGAATTTATGCAAAAGCACACGAAAATGAGCGATGAAGAGGCGTATGGTACGTTTAATATGGGTGCAGGATTTGCTGTGTTTATACCTCAAAAACATGTTGAGCAGGTCTTAAAAGCCGCCAAAAAAAATAACATAAAGGCCTACGATGCCGGGGTAGTGGAGAAAGGCCCAAAGCAAGTCGTGATTGAGCCACTAAATGTCATCTACGCATCAGAAAGTCTCGAAGTTAGAGCCTAATTTTGGCAAGATTCTTCTTAATTCTCTCGTCGATTGGATATTCAAATAGCTTGAACTTCTTGCCTGTTAAGGTCTCATAAGCTTCTATATAAAGCTTCGCAAGCTTCGAGGCGATAGTCGCTGACATTGGAGGCGGTTTACCGACTCCATCGTACCCTTTATTTTTGTACCAAAGTCGCAAAAATTCTTTACTGAGAGCTTCTGGCTCCTTACCCTTTTTGTGAAGAGCTTTATACGTTTTGGCAATCCAAAAGCGCGAGGAATCTGGAGTGTGCACTTCGTCCATCAGAGTAAGTGTGCCGCGCTTATCAAGGCCGAATTCATACTTGGTGTCGACCAAGATGAGTCCGCGTTTTAAAGCTTGCTTTTGACCATAGTCAAAAAGAGCAAGAGACGCTTTCTCCATTTTTTTATAGAGCGCTTCTTTCACCAGGTGCTTCTTGATGATCGTGTCTCGAGTGAGGCGCTCATCGTGCTGCCCCACATCGGCATGAGTGGTGGGGGTTATTACATTTTTGGGAAGCTTGTCATTTTTTTTGAGGCCTTCGGGGAATTTAATCCCGTAAATCGTGCGTTCTCCTCTCTCGTATGAGTACCAGATCGAGGTATTTGTGGATCCCGTCATGTATCCGCGCACTATCATTTCGACAGGAATTCCTTTGAGGTTTTTGACGATCGAGACATTGGGATCAGGCACCTCAAGAAGATGATTGGATACAATTTTTTTAGTTTTGGCGAACCACCATGCAGATAAGAGATTAAGGACTGCGCCTTTGTAGGGCACTTGACCCAGGACATAATCGAAGGCAGACTGGCGATCTGTGGTGATAATGACTCTCTTGTCTTTTTGAATGTAAATATCGCGTACTTTGCCCTGGATTTTTTTACCAAAGCTTTTAGGAAGATTCACTGTTTTGAGAGCTTTTGGCACTACCCGCTTGATTTTATTCTCCGTAGTCATTTGGTCTCCAAATACTTCTTGTATCCCAATTGTTGAAGTTTTTTATCTTTGACCAGCACTTCTTGTCCTAATTTTTGTTTGTATTCTCTATATTTTTTTTTGAGCGCTAAGCTCTCAACTCCAAGAATTTGCACGGCCAAGAGTCCGGCATTTTTAGCAGCATCGATGCCAACTGTGGCCACCGGTACCCCGGGAGGCATTTGAGCTGTCGATAAGAGCGAATCCAAGCCCTCAAGACTTTTGGACATCATAGGGACTCCCACGACAGGTCCCACGAAGTGCCCAGCGCATACGCCGGCCAAGTGCGCCGCGCCACCGGCTGCTGCAATAATTACCTTGACTCCTTTTTTCTCCCACTCCGCGATGGCCTTCACGGTCGCCTCAGGAGTGCGGTGAGCCGAGAGCGTGTGTATCTCGAATCCTACACCAAATTCCTCAAGCACTTTTGCAGCATTCTGCATCACGTTAAGATCCGAATCCGATCCCATCACGATTGCCACCTGCGTTTTCATAAGAGCTATTGTATCAACTTTTTAATTTGTTGCACTAGTTTTTTTGCGCGCTCCGGGGCATCACCGACGTGACCCTTAACATCAAGAAGTTTTTCTATTTCGGCGGGCGTAAGATACTTATTAAGTTCCTTGCTCTCAACGAGAAGTCTCTTAATTGGATTTTCTTTGCCAGCGTGCATTTCTTTTGCTGCAGCTAGGGTAAGTTCTCGCAGGACTTCATGCGTCCGCTGTCGATCTGCTCCTTTTCTAACTAATTCTAATATTATTGTTTCAGTGGCCGCAAATGGAGCATACTTCTGGAGATTTTGCTTAATTTTTACTTCGTTTACCACAAGTCCGTCTATGAGGCGTTGAGAAACTTTAAGAATCTCGTCTACCGCCAGAAATCCTTCAGGGATAATCACTCTTTTATTGGCCGAGTCATCAAGGGTGCGCTCAAGATATGAAAGAGAAGCGTTTTCCAGGGCAACAACAGGTAGGGAGAGTACATATCTTGCAAGCGAACAAACCTTCTCGGCGTTTATAGGATTTTTCTTGAAGGGCATTGCAGATGAGCCAACCT
>CAYLLP010000033.1:0-8141 GCA_964384955.1 uncultured Gammaproteobacteria bacterium | reverse complement strand
TATTAAGTCTCTGACTGTTGATTCAGAAACATTTGCGTAAAAATTTACGAGTATTTTCATACTTTCACATCAATAACTTTTGTAGTATCGTTGCCAAAGATATCTACGACTTTTACGGCGACCTTATGAGTTCCCTTTGATATCTCTTTCGCAGCAGAAGTAAGCTCAAGATTTCTATTCTTTTTTGTGCGAAAGCTTTGCCATTCGTTGTCAAAGATGTAATCTCCAGTCCATACCTCTTTTTCTTTACCATTTTCTATAACCTTGATGATTTCCTTTCTGTCTGCAAAGTCGTAATCTACGGCCCAATAGTCAATCCAATCGCTCCATTTTTTTGTCAGTATTTCTTTCGAAATTTCCTCTGTTGTCTTGTCTTTTGATATTTTTACTAGTTGTCCATCTTCCATCACTACTTTAGTTCCCCCTGGACGAAGGGCCTCAACTATTTCCCCTGAATCGTCTTGATTGTAAAAAACGGAAAAATCAGTCAGCTCAACGGAGAGCTCTTTGTTGCTTGCTTTGCCTTTTATTACCGGCTTCACTTCTATGAAGGCCACATCATAGAATTTTACCTGTCCTTTTTCTACAGCTTTTTTGTCAAACACTTCTCTTGGGATTATTCTAAACGCGATATCAATGCCCTGATCCTTGTATTCCTCAAAATTTAGCCCCATCTCATAATCAAATCCGAGCACGTCAACTTTCGTAATTTTCTTTTCCTTACACTCCTTCACGATGTCTTGTACAAGCATTGAAGAAACAGGAGTATTGATTGGCCCTATAGCGACCAATCTGTCCCGCTTCTTGCCTGTAATATTTACGAATGACCCCACCGGCTCAGCTTTGTATGCCAAGACTATCAGCTTCACAAATTCTTTTTCTTTTCTCTCCGCTTGCTTAGCCTTCTCCTCAGCTCGTAAATCATCATTCACAGCAAGGAAGCTTTCTCTCTCATATCTACCGACATTTAATATTTCAAAGGCGCGAAAGTTCTTACCTGTTTTCTTGAGCTCTCTCTGCACACCGATTAATCGTTTGCGGGAAGTATGAATGCCGAACTTTCCTAAATCAGACCCGATCCATTTTCTACCAAGTTTCTCAGCCACTGCAAGAGTAGTTCCGGAGCCACAAAAAAAATCGGCAATGAGATCTCCTTCGTTTGAAGAAGCATTAATGATACGTTCAAGCAACGCTTCAGGTTTTTGGGTAGGATAATCTACCTTTTCTTGGGATGCTCCAGGAATGTAATTAATATTCCAGACGTCGGGCATATATGCACCTTTAGATTCTTCATCTATAGTAATTTTTCTCGTATGGCTTTCATCTGCCCATACTTGAAGTTTTCCCCCAAAACGCCTTTTTGTACTTTCTGACAATTCGGTGTATTGAACGTTAAATAGATTGTTGTTTGTACTTGAATAGAAAAAAAGAGTGTCGTGATTTCTAAGGAATCTGTTTCCACTATGGCTCCATTTACGATACCACCAAATTATTTCGTTCAAAAAGTTTTCTTTCCCAAAAATTTCATCTAAAACTACCCTCATATATCCACTGAGTCGATGGTCACAATGTACATAAATACTTCCGTCTTCTGCGAGGAGGTCATGCATGAGTTTTAGTCGCTCATAAATCATGGTTATGAAGCTATCTGCTCCCTTGCCCCACGTGTCGCGATATGCAATTTCTTCAATCACCGAAGGCTTTTTCGTAAATTCTTCCTCGCCAATTTTTATATCCATAGAAAAGTCTGCTCCTACGTCAAAGGGTGGATCAATGTAAATGAGTTTCAAGCCACCTTGCGCTTCTATTTCTTTGCGGAGTGGGCCATTTTTGAGAGATGAAAGGATTAATTTATTATCACCCCAGATGAGCTTATTAGTCCAACCGGTTATTTGCCTGCCAGTAGTATCAAAAAGCGAATCTTGTAGCCCTATTTTATCTTCGCCCCGTGGAACATCTATCTGCTCGATGACTTGAAATGGCAAGACAACGTTGGTCACTTCATTGGTCTTTCCATTCCAAAGAAGCTCGACTTCTTGAGTCTCGCCAAACAGCAGGAATCTATATTTCTCTGGCAACGGCTTACCGGCCTCCAAATATTTGATTGCATCTCTTTTTTCGTTATCTGAAAGTCTCATAGAATGCTTTATTTTAGCAGAATAAAGATTTCTCCGCTTATTTTCTATGGTACTCGGGAAGACAATAGTCGCATCCGTCATACGCTGGATTTTGCGCGAGCCAGTTCACAAGACCCTCTTCTGCAGTTGTTAGTAAATATCGATCGTGATCGGCTCTGATTATTTCGTCTATTTGACATGCAAGCGGCCCGGTATGCTCATTATCTAGGTCGTGCACCTCAAGATGCGATGGACTAGTATTGATAAGGTATCTATACTTTGGATCTCTTCTCATAAAACATCACCTCACAATCTACGAATAACTATACATATTGTGTTCATAACCAGTATACTACACTATCTGTATCGTGCAAGAGATCCAAATATGATCAATGTATATCAAAAAACATCAAATATGGAGGGAGGACCGTCAGCGCAGTCTATTTAAACTTTCTTTTTTGCCTAAGATCTCTATACTCTCATTCAAAGGCGGAGAGATTTTACGGCCGGTGATGGCGACTCGTAGGATCATGAAGAATTCTGAGTTTTTGATGCCCTCGCGTGTGGCTAATTCTTGCATTGCCTTACCTATATTCTCCGTCGTCCACTCATCAATTTTCTCAAGCTCATCGTGAATTTTTTTGAGTAAATCTTTATGGTGAGATAAATCGACTTCGTATTCTTTGGGTGCTTCGAAGAAGAATTTGGTGAGTGGCTCATAATCACTTAATTTCTTAATCCTTTCCTGCACAAGCGGGATTGTTTTATCAAAAATTTCTTTAGGGAACTTGTTGTCATAAAATTCATAAATCTTTAATCCTAAATCCTTAATCTGCATCTTGCGGATATATTCGCCGTTTAGCCATTCTAATTTCACAAGGTCAAACACCGGGCCGCCGGGGTCAATATCTTTGAGTTCAAATACTTTGACAAACTCCTCAAGATCAAAGATTTCTTTCTGCTCCGGATGCGACCAGCTCATGAGCGCCAAATAGTTCAAAACGGCCTCAGGCAAGTATCCTTGGTCCAGATACCATGTGGCCCATACAGGATTCTTGCGCTTTGACAATTTGGACTTATCAGGATTGCGAAGAAGCGGCGTGTGAGCAAACTCAGGCGGCGTCCAACCGAAAGCTTCATAGAGCAAAATGTGCTTGGGGGTGGAAGAAATCCATTCCTCGCCTCTTATCACATGCGTGATCTTCATGAGATGATCGTCCACGACGTTGGCAAGGTGATAGGTCGGGTAGCCGTCGGATTTGAGTAAAACCTGGTCGTCGATGTCGTCAGTTTTGAACGTTATTTTGCCATGTATAAGATCGTTAAAAACAACCTCTTTGCCAGATGTAACGTTTAATCTAACTACAAAACTGCCGGATTTAGGATTAATGATTAAGGATTTAGGATCAAGGCAATGCTTGTCGTACATTGGTACTTTGCCCTCGGCTTGTTGCTTCTTACGGATTTCGTCTAATCTTTCACGTGTGCAATCGCAGTAATACGCGGCTTTTTTGGCAACCAATTCTTGTGCATATTTTTTGTACAGCTCCAAGCGCTCCGACTGGCGCGTGACCTCTCCGTCGTACTCCAAGCCATATAATTTTAAAGCCTTTAATATTTTCTCCTCGCTCCCTAAGATTTCACGGGTCTTGTCGGTGTCTTCGATGCGGACAATAAATTGCCCATTGTGCTTCTTGGCCCATGCGAAGTTGAGAAGCGCGGTGTATAAGTTACCGATATGTAAATCATCCCCGGTCGGTGAAGGAGCAATTCTTGTGCGGACATTCATGGATATATTATAAAGCATGGCTGTGTGCGATAATGTAATATGGGAGAAAAGGCCTTATTTACCGATGAAGAGCAATTTATAGTGGATGAGGCGCCGGAGATACAAGCGCGGGAACCGGAAAGCTTGCAGGGCGTCATTTTGAACGCTTTCCCGGCGTTTTCTTATCCTAATTTCCGGATATATTTTGTCGGGCAATCTTTGTCGCTGATTGGCACATGGCTGCAGATCGTGGCCTTGGGGTGGCTGGTGTATGAGATCACCAAAAGCGCCTATTGGGTGGGGGTCATCGCAGCCCTGCAGACTGCGCCCGTATTCATCTTTTCGCTGGCCGCGGGGGTGGTGGTGGACCGCGTGCGAAAGCGTGATCTCTTGGTCGTGACTAAGACTGTCGAGATGACCCTCGCATTTGTCCTGGGTGCGCTCGCCATACTTGGGGTCGTAAATATCTGGCATATCGCAATCATTGCGTTTCTTTTGGGAATTGTGTTGGCCTTTGACATGCCCACGCGCAACGCTTTCATAGCCGAAACTATAGACCGGCAATACCTCTCGTCTGCAATCGCCACCTCGGTGAGCGTGTATCACGCGGCGCGGGTGATCGGGCCTGCTGTGGCGGGAATTTTGATCGCTTGGGTGGGCGTGGGGGGCACCTTCCTCATCAACGGCCTCAGCTACATCCCGCTTATTGTAGGCCTCATCATGATGACGCTTGAGCCCGAGGATGTGAAGACTCATCCACATCCGTTGCAGTCCATCAAGGAAGGCTTGATATATTCGTTCTCTCACCCGATGATCGGAGCGCTTCTTGTGGTGGCCACTGTGGCTTCAATCTTCGGCTGGTCCTACACCACGATTATGCCGGTCGTGGCTAAAGAAATTTACGGTCAGGGGGCAAGTCTGCTAGGGTATTTTCACGCGGCGGCAGGGGCCGGCGCGGTCTTGGCTATGATTATGGTGGCCTTGTATGCCAAGAAAATTCCGCCCTTATTTTTCATTATTTGGGGGTGCGTGATGTTTGCGTTCTCGCTCTTACTTTTCAGCTTCACCACGCAGCTTGCGGCCGCTTTCGCGCTTCTTTTCTTGTCGGGGTTTGGAATTGCCGCACAATTTGTGACCATCAACTCCACGATTCAGCACCACACGGAGGACGCGCTTCGCGGGCGGGTGCTGAGCATCTATGCCCTCATGTTCGTGGGGATGATACCTGTCGGGAACTTGGAGGTCGGGTACCTGGCAAGCCTCTGGGGCTCGGCCGCAGCGCTTCGGATCAATGGATTTGCGATGCTATTTTTAAGCATCATACTAATTTTTATACTACCTCCAATATTTAAAAAACCCGTTAACGTGCTAGAATAAACCCTTATGTTGACAGAGCACGACTTTACTTACTGCCCAAAGTGCGGCAACCAGTTTGCCAAGCGCTGGTCGAATCTCCTCGTCTGCGGGCGATGTGATCTGCATTACTACATAAATCCACGCCCCACGAACGCGGTCATATTTGAAAATGAAAAAGGCGAGATTTTGTGCATCAAAAGAAAATGGCCTCCTAAAAAAGGGTTTTGGGATTTGCCAGGGGGCTTCGTAGACCTCAACGAGACAATGGAGGAGTCGGTGCGGCGGGAAGTGCGCGAAGAGCTAGGAATAGTAATTGAAGGTTTTACATATTTTGGCTCGTATCACAATCCGTATATTTTCAAAGGGCTCAAATTTTATACCCTCGCATCGGTCTTTACAAGCCAATTGCCTAGCTCGACCCGGCTTGAGGCGGGTGATGACGCGGGATCAGTGAGCTGGATCGCAAAGGGTAAAATCCCATACGAAAAGATTGCTTTTTCGGGGATGACATCCGCACTTAAGGATTACCTTAAAAAATGATTTATGATTTACGAAGAAGATCTGGGCGTTTCGCAAGGGTTTGTTCGAAGGCTTTTTTAATTCTCCATTTTTGGATTTCCGCATGATTGCCCCCGAGCAGAATCTCTGGCACCTTGCGACCTTCATATTCCTCAGGCCTCGTGTAATGAGGGTATTCTAAAAGCTGAACTTCCTCCATACCTTTCTTTTTCAGGTTCGCTAAAACTTCATGTTCACCCACTGTATCAGTTAAGCGCTTAACTGATACAGTGAAAAAGCTTTCTTCTTGGGTAGCGGCTTCTTTTTTAAGGACATCTTCAAGGAGCCGCACCACAGAGTCGGTGATCGCGGCCGCTGCGATCTCCCCACCCGTCATCACGAAGTCGCCAATTGAGACCTCCTCGTCAATATATTCCAGCACACGCTCATCTACTCCTTCATAATGTGCGGCAACGATAATAAGAGACTTAAGTTGAGAATATTCAATTGCTTTGGCTTGAGTATATTTTTGACCTTTGACAGACGTGAGAAGTACTTTTGATTTAGGATTTAAGATTAAAGATTTATGAATGGCGTCGCGCACCACATCAACACGCATCACCATCCCTGCTCCCCCGCCGTAGGGCCGGTCATCAACAGAACCATATGAATTCTTGGCAAAGTCTCGCAGGTTGACGACTTTAATCTCGACTAACCCTTTATCTTGCGCTCTTTTGACGATGCTTTCTTTGAAAAACCCTCTTATCATTTCGGGAAATAATGTTAAGATTGAGATTGTCATAGTAGTATTTTACAGTATCGTAGGTAACCAGTCCATTCTGTTCAATCGTTTAAACGATTATACATATATAGAATGAAAAAATTTATTCTGCTCTCAATTAGGTTTTATCAGAAGACTTACATTTTCCATATCGGATTGCTGCAAATGTTGTTTATGAGTGATCGGGTGTGCAGATTTGAGCCTACATGCTCAGAATACACTTATCAGGCCGTTAAAAAGTATGGAAGTGGCCGCGGCTTGCTTTTGGGCTTAAGGCGCATCATCCGCTGTCATCCTTGGAGTCGCGGCGGCTACGAGCCTCTGCGTTAGCACTCTCTTGACAATACTGCTAACATGGTGTAAAATTTACACATGTAGATGTGCATCAATTAGAGCTTGCCACCCAAACTTGCGCAGGCCAGCACGCAGCGCATACTTTGCCAAAGGAGTAGTGGGGCAGAGTGGTATAATAATTCCAATAGTGATACCCAACGCTTTAGAATGAAATTTCCCGAATCCCATACTCCGCGATTTTTTCAGTTCGACGAAATAGAGTCGGCACTTAATAAGCCGGCTCGGAAACTTCTTGATAAGAACCATAATATTTTTGGCATTATTCATGAAGAAGTCCTGCGTGAAGAAATATTTCTTGACTTAATCAAAGTAGGACAATCAGAATCTCCGGAGATGGCAGAAGCGGAGCTTGTAAAAGCTTTCACCGCGCTTTCACCCAGTAAAGATAGCCAAACTGTGCTTTTTAGACTTGTCAATAATCGCCTTGTGGTAGCGTATAAAAAAACCCCTCAATTTTTTACATACAACATTGAGGGGACCGTGTCACCACTCATCAGTCACAACCGAGCGCTTCTGAATCAAGTCAACGTGAGCCATGCGGCGAGCTCTTTCATCCAGCCGCTACCTTATGATATGGTGCTTCTTATTGCCGCAACAGGAGGCGCGCCTCTTGATGCTTTGGACATAAAGCGCACGATAAATCTTCGGGAAAACTTGTGGCCAATTACTGAAAAGATTAAGCGCCTCCATGCCTCCGGAAATGTAGCCGTCTTATCTTTTAAAAGATAACTCCTTGATCATGGGCCGTGGATATATGACCAGTCATAGGACTAGTCGCTATTCCGGTATTCTTGAGAATTTGAGAATAGCAGGTCTCTATTTAATAAAGGGTTTAATAAATTCAACTTGGGTTGGGTTTTGAAAATCGTCGATTGATTGTTTGTATGATCCCAAGTATGAAGGGTCTCGGGTCATCTTTTCTCTATCTGCAGGAAGTGCTGCCTCAATTCTTGGATCCAGCGCTATCTTAAGATTATACCCAAGGGCATTCATTATTGGTTGAAAATCCGTGCTTAATGCCCCATGAAAATCAACTTCGGTAACTCCTAGTTTTTTTAAGACGGCAAAGCCTGCTGCGGCTAAAAACCTCCCAAAACCCAGACCTTGCCATGATTTGCCTTCCTGAAGGTGAAATAAATCATATTCTTTTAGATCACGTTCACTAAGCCGGAAAAATTTCTCATCGGCGATTTCGATGCCATTAGTGTGAGCAAGATCGTCGGAGGCTCTAAACGGATTTACTGAAGGGGCTTTTTTATCCGGAGTA
>CAYLLP010000032.1:0-9878 GCA_964384955.1 uncultured Gammaproteobacteria bacterium | reverse complement strand
CTTGGTCCACCACGAAGGCGGTGGAATCGGTAAAAGTGCCGTCATCGTTGACTCTTAGTGAGAGGCCTGTGCCGGCATTGGTGATCATCGCGACCTCACCTGTGGCGGTCGTGAAGTTCTGTGCCACTGAGAGGATATTGGACGTGTCAGTACAGCCTCCTGAGGTATTAGTACAGTCACTGGAGAGATTCAGGATGTCGCCAGTTATCGCCAGGGTACCAAGCGTGGCGGTATAGACTCCCCGCAGTACACTAAGATGACCGGTTACGTTGTAGATGCTAGAGGCGCCGTTAGCAGTACTCGTTCGTACCGCATTTAGGTAGTTGCCAGAGTCTGTGCGGGTGGTGGCTGCGGTCATGATGCGACTTGGAATAATATTGATAAATTTGCCTGAGAAGTCATTTGTAATGGCGCTTGCTGTGCCTGTGACTTGGAAGCCGAGGGCCGTAGTGTAACCACTTGTATTGAAGTTAACATTCGCACCAGTGCCAGAGGTGAGATTTACCACAGAGAACGCCGTACCGGAAGAGGCATTACCCACGCTGACGCCGATACCACCGGCAGATAGATTGTTTGAGACAGAGATTCCGGTACCTGTGGCAATGCCAGTCACGCTGATGCCATTGCCGCCGGAGACCTGATCCACATTAAGGACGGCAAGAGTTGACCCTGTATCGTTGTTGTCAAGCTGCAGCAAGCCCACCGTGTTGTTGAAAGTGGCGTTATTGGCTTGGGAAATGATCATGGGATAGGTGGTGCGGCCACTCACATCAAGGTTGGAAGTTATGGTAACCTGAGCATCTGTCGCGGTGTCGGCTAGGGTGATATCAATATTTCTGGCATCGGTGGTGGTGATCGTGTTGCCGTTGTCATAGGCCGTCTGGAGCGTAGAGCCAATGGGGGTGCCGCCGGAACCTGAACAGGGAGCAAGTTGGGTCGAGGCGTTGTAGCAGATGGCCGATGTGCCAGCTGTGCCCGTGAAGTCACTGAAGCGGATCTTGCCGGTCACGTCGAGGGCATCTGCTCCTGCAGTATTACCTATGCCGACGTTACCGTCGGCGAGGATCGCAAACGGTGTGGTGTCACCTTCTGTGCCGTCATCGTTGACCCGGAGGCTGAGACCAGTACCGTTATTTGTAACCATCAGCACTTCACCCGTGCAATCCACATTGGTGCCGCAGGCTTGGTTGATTGATAAGAGGTTAGAGCTATCGGTCAGTGTACCTTGTGTCTCTGTATAAGCGGTTGAGAGGGTGGCCAAGTCACCGGTGATGTTGTAGATTGACGAGGCCCCGTTGGTTACGGCAGTGCGTACCGCGTTTATAAAGTTTCCAGAATCTGTGCGGGTGGCAGCTGCTGTCATCGTGCGAGTTGGGGTAATGTTAACGTAAGCGCCGGAGAAATCTGCGGTGATCGCGGCGGCTGCGCCGGTCACATTGAGGGCTATGCCCGAGCTAAAGGCGTTGGAGGTGGTGTTAAAGCGCACGCCGACAGCGGAGGAGGTCGAAGTGCCAGCCAAATTGATACCAGAAGTAGAAGTCGTGAGACCGGTAGCAGAAAGTGCAGTGGCACCACCGCTCGTTAGTGAATTTGCTTGAAAGGCTATGCCTCCTGATTGGTTAGTAGTTACGGCTACGCCATTGCTGTTACCGGTAAGTGAAATGCCAACGGCAGCAGTGGCCGAGATCTGAGTGATATTCAATACAGCGGCCGTGGAACCGGTATCTGCATTGGACAGCTGTAGCAAGCCGACAGAGTTGTTGAAGGTAGCATCATTGGCTTGGGAGATGATCATAGGGTAGGTCGTGCGACCGCTTACCGTGAGGTCTGAAGCAATAGTGAATTGAGCATCCGTGGCCGTATCGGCCAGAGTAATCGCAATGTTGCGGGCGTCGGTAGTGGTGATCGTGTTACCCGCATTGTAGGCAGACTGGAGGGTAGCTGCTCCGCCGCCTGAGAGACAGTTGCCGGCGGTGGAGCAAAGGTCGTATGTACCAGCCGCTGCATCAGCTAATTGATAGATCAGGTCAGCCGTGGGGTTCACGACCGTGAGAGATGTCTCAAAGTCATCGGCTGCGCTGCCTTCCCACACAAGACTTGTGTTGGCCGCTCCATCAATGCCAAAGAGGTCACCATTGCCAACGGTTAGGAGATAAGCCGGCGTAGTGGTGCCAATCCCCACGTTGCCGCTAGACTTTTGTACGAATAGATCATCGGTATTGATTGAAAAATCGCCGGTTACATTGAAGTTAGTGGTCGCTCCATCAAAAGCTATACTTGTGTCTGCTATTGAGACATCGCCATTAAGGTCTACGGCGCCATTAAATGTGGCGAGTGCAGAGGTAGTAAGCGCGCCGCCGTCTGCCACCACAAACACGTCGTCCACATCCAATCCGCCATTGGCATTGAGATTACTGGTGAAAATCCAGGTGCCTGAGATGGTTTCGGCCTGATCCGAGCGTGTGATCTTGGAATTGGTGTAATCGATGGCGACATTGGCTTCCCCGGCCGGGGACTGCGAGATGGCAAAATCAGCAGCCAAGAAATCCATAGTAGTGGCGGTGAACCCTCCGGCATCGCCCTCTTCGACAGTGAGCGATCCCCCGCCGCCGTCGGTGCCGCAGGTAAGGTTGCCCGAGGCATCGGTGTCAATGGTGTCGCAGGAAGCAAGGGCAGTAATTCGGGCATTGCCCACGACATGAAGCTTCTGCGTGGGAGTAGAAGTGCCGATGCCCACGTTGTCTGAGGAAGTTGCAAGATATACATTAGCTCCTCCGTCGGTCCACCCCGATTCGGAGCCCGACCCTGCGGCTCCAGTGGCACCTGTGTCGCCTTTGGCTCCTATTGCGCCAGTCGCACCGGTTGCGCCCGCTTGCCCGATACCTCCGCCTCCTGTTGAAGATATCGTAAGGGTGTTTGCCGCATCATTGTAGATTTTGGTGAGGCCGGGACCGGCAATAATCAGCTCGGCCACACGATCGTCCACAACTTCGTCAGAAATAGACACCAATACCTGACTAAACATCCTGTACAGATCTTTTTGATCCCTGATATCTCCTACGATATACCCCCATCGAGCCCCCCGGAAGAAAAGATTTCTGAGCCATCTTGTGATTGATAGCGGTCTAAAGGTCTTAGCTCCCAATACTTGTTCTGAGCGTGGTCCAGGAACCTGGGAGAGGTTGTATTCTTCCTGGCTTTGAGGTAGGAAATTGATGTATGAGGCTGTGACTACAAAAAGAAAGCATATAACAAGTATATGTATATTATAGTTAGTGGCTCTAGGCGTCGGGGTTGGCCGATCTGCTTGCCTCTTGGTAGTGGGGCTAGTCCGGGGCTTTCCTAGTACCTGATCCATAAGATGGTATACAGTTGGCACCGGCGCCTTCTTCTGTCTATAAAGCACATTCCTGACAGTCGACTCTTTTAGCACTATCCCATCCTCCTCGCGAATCATTCGGGCGATCTGCCGATAGCCATAATCGTTGTACTGAGCCTTTTCTATGATCTTTTCCTCTATAGATTTTTTTGTTTTGTGTGGCACTCTTTTAGGAGCGTGAGACTGGTCATTTAGGCTGCCAGATTGGGCCTTTTTAATCGTAAGCTTCACTACTTTACGAGTAGTCTGAAGGAGACGGGCAGTCTCGGAGATGTTGTAGCCAGTGTTAGCTAGAATCTCAAGTATTTTCGTGCGTGCTGCGAGCGGATTCGCTCTATAGAGTATTTTATAGGGTGGTATTTTTGACGCTGTACCTCTGAAGGATAGGGAATTCGTGCCTGACTGGCCCCTATCAACAGGATCACCAATTTTTCTGGATGGAGCCTTCTGAAAGGCCTTATTTTTGCGCTGATTCATACGATCCTGAGGATAATACCCAGCATATTTCATTGTTGCACACTCTCTGCCAGCTTGTCAAGGGCTAAACATCAATTATGATGTGAAAAGTAGAACAAATATAACTATTTAGATTGTTGTAATAATGTTAATAATAACGTCAGAATTACTTAAATCTTGTTAGAAGGCGCTATAATTACTTTCACTCAAAATCTGCCATTTCTTCCTTACTATAGGGAATTACTCTAGGTCTACACTTTTGGAAGCATCAAAATTGCGCAATTTAGCCTCAAAAAATTTGCAGAATTACTACGCTCGAGACACTCGAGAAAAGCGCCACGTAAAAGTGGCTGATTTTCAGCGCCTTCCAACAGCTCGAATTTGATATTTGGTGGATAGCATCCTCCGGATCACGCTTTTTGGCATTTTCATTTTTTTCAATTTCGCAAAAAGGGGAGACCAGCCAAAATTATATTGTCTTCTTGGTCGGTCGGCGCAAGGCAAGTCCACGACTCGCGCCCTAGTGGGTGAATTGTCTAAAATTGCCTAAAATTGTCAAAAAAAGCCTGCTGGGAAATTTTGCGGTGTAGGCTTGTAGCAAAGACTATGATTTGCCAAGCTCTTATACTTATTGAGAACCTTATCAATATAGCCTTCATTAGTACGACAAAAAACAAAGCTAAAATCTACTTGATGGCTTATAGTATTGGATCCCCGGGGAAATAATTGTTATGTAGTAATAAACTATACTGTAAGGGAGTATGCGTGAAATGCCATATTCATTACATCATGCATTTTTCGGGGCGGCAATGAGGTGTATGCCGAAAATGGGTAGCATGACTGTAATTTTTTCTCATCATAAATCGAGCCTTACAAGCTTTGTAAGGAAAAATTGCTCCCCAGCTTGTGTGTCCGGACAAAGCCTTCCAGCAGGCCAAAAAATAGACATCTATCACTTATCATTGGAAACTATAGGAAAACTCTTATAGGCTTGGCACTTACGTGACTACACTTAGCCTCAATTTAGAGTAAAATCCACACCATCAGATTTTAGACTTTATTCTTCAAGGCTTTATAATAGTCTTTGATCATTGTAATTGCGCACTTGAATGGCAGGACATGTGCGGACGCTCAAAAGCAGCCCTCATATCTATACTACAAGCTTTAAAAATACCGTTATAATGCGTAATTTCCTCTATAACTGTCGCTCGCAAGGTTGATTGCGATAGTTTGAGTGTTAATGGTCCCCTGGTATGTAATATTCAATCAAAAAGGCCACATACAACTGGACTTGGCTGACATGAAAAGCATGCCCTGTGGGAAGGACTATTTTTAGAAAAGTATTATTTTGAGAGCCTTTCTATCCCACTCTAGCACTACTTTTAGACTTTTATAAAGATATCCATTATGCCTCAAAACTCCTTCTTTTGTATCACCCCCGAGGTGATTTTTGGCTAATCTCGATTAATTGGCTCTTGACAAGCCCCAGCTTGCGGCATTACACTGTTAAAATGAGACGTCGAGAACCTTTTGGCGCTAACCAAACCTACTATATTACCAACAAAAGTATCGACGGCTTGAAAATTTTCAAAAAGCGGGAATTTATTGAGCGGTTTTTGCAAGTGTTGCAATACTACAATAAAGCGCAGCGACCCATCCGCTTTTCGTATGCCCGCTCCCCCTCGCCTGAACATGCCCTCCTCCTTAAACCCCAAAGAGGCGCGATTTTAAAATATATCGCCTACTGCATTTTGCCTGATCGCTACATATTGCTTGTCAAGCTTCGTGACGCGCCAAACGTGTCCAAATACATTGGGGATGTGGAAAATAGCTTTTCCCGGTTCTTTAATGCCTCGAGTCGTCGAAAAGGGCCGTTGTGGCAATCTAGGTTCTATGCTCGACAGGTGAAGACTCGTGAGCAGACCCTGCTTCTTACCCGCTATATGCATCTGCTGCCGGTGACACGGGGGGTGGCAGGAAGCGTGGGACGCTGGCCGTACTCCTCCTATCGTGCGTATGTAAGATCCAATGTACTGAGGCGCGTTCTTACTGAAATCCCAATACGAGATGCGAAAAAGTACGAAGCATTTGTCCGCGAAAAAAAAGGCTATCAGATACAGCTTCGGAAAATAAAGCACCTTTTGCTCGAGTGAATATTTTTATGCCTTCGTGACCCCTTTACAAACCCCGGGGTTTGTAAATGCGCTTGACAGGGTGATAAATTTTAGTATTATTGCTTCACGATGCCCCGAAGGAGAATTCCACTTGCTACTGATGAATTTTATCACGTTTTTAACCGGTCCTTTCAAAATATGCCTATCTTCCAGATCAAAGAAAATCTTGGCAAGGCGTTGGAAATTATGGAATACTACTGCCGTGATGAGGCTGTCAGTTTTTCACATTTTAAGCGACTTACTCCAGAGCTCAAGCAAACTTTTTTCGAAGTCTCGAAAAATAAACCTAGGCTTATTGAGATTTATGCTTTTTCTTTCATGCCCAACCACTACCATTTGCTACTTCGGCAACTCGTAGACGGTGGCATTGAGCGCTTTATCGCGACTGTCCAAAACAGCTTTGCTAAAAATTACAACTTGATTAATAATCGAAAATCACCTGTGTTTGATGATCGATTTAAGGCTAAAATAGTGACCTCCAATGAAGAATTCTTGCATCTCTCCCGATATATTCACTTACAGTATGTGACTTCCAAGATCATCACCCTTGATGAACTTTCCACTCACCCCTGGAGTTCGTTCCCCAACTACATGAGTCCAAGCTTACAAACCCCGGGGTTTGTAAACACCGAGAGGATTTTAGCGCACTTTGGGTCGAGAGAAAAATATAGGGAGTTTGTATTTAACCAGGCTGACTATCAGCGGAAACTTCACGTAATTAAGCAGCACCTTAAACTTGAAAAGGAGGCTAACAAACCCCGGGGTTTGCAGCTCAGGGAAGGATGATGAGGAGGTCGGCGGCGGGCTTGGTCTCGCCCAAAGGAAGAAGGCCCGTCTGGCCGCCAAGGGAATCGGCAAGCGCTTGAGCTGTGGCTTTTCTGGTGCCGTCAAGATCTACCACAAGAATTTTCTTGTAGTCCGTATTGCCCGCCTGCTCGCGGGTCACGACCGATGATTTGGGGAGCTTAACTCTAAGAGTCTCTTCGATTCCTCTGAGCTTTGCATCGTCTTTTTTAACGTAATAAATCGCGATTTGCAAGTCTTGCTCTTTGATGGCAGTATCTCCTGCCACTGACCCGGCTCCTTGACGTGCACTGTCGATTGTGGAGACGTTTATAACCTTATTGGTCGAAGGCCGGTATAGAATCGCGCGGCCGGTCTTAAGATAGATTAAGACCTTGTCCCCCACCTTGGCCTGGGCAAAAAAGGGCTGATCGGCTAAGGCCTTGACGTTGGTGACGGTCGCGAGGGTGGGCTCTTCTCCGGAGGGAAGCTCGACGAGCTTCCCCACCGCCTCAACAATGCCCTTGATTTGCGCGCGCTGTGCCCCTTGAGGATCGCGGACCTGACGCCTGGTATCTCTATACTTCTGAAACCAAAAAAACGCTATTAGGGCAAATAAAACAACGGCGATGTAGGGAAGCTTGGATTTCATCCATTAATTTTCAAATGATAGTTTTCGTTCCAGATTCCCCCTCGGGCTTTTCCCCTCCAGTGCTCGGAGTACCTGCGCTCCGTGGGGAAGCCCCTAGCCCTCGCGTACTGTTCCGTTTTTGATTTTATTACGGTGTTGGTGAGGCTTCTGGCTTTTCGGTTGGCGCGGCGGTGGGATTAGGTTCTTGAGTAGGGGCGGTTTGCTCTTCTTCGCCGGCTACCTGCTCCTCGCCGGCGACCTCACCCTCCCCGCCTTGATTCACATTTAAGGTCCCCACCTCGATGATTTTGTTGGTCTTCTCGCGGTACAAAATCACTTTCTTGGCTTTCACAAATAGAAGTAGCTTGTCGCCATTCTCGGCCTTGGCAAAAAAAGGCTGGTTCTTGATCTTGCTTTTGTCCGCCACGGTCGCCACCGAAGGCTGCTCTTTGGGCAGCTCAATCAATTTGCCCACTTTCTGCACGAGCTCTGCGGCTTCTTTCTTAGCCTGCTCTGCGGAGCCTTTTTTGAGGGCGGCTTGGGCCTTGTCGAGCTTCACCTTGTAGTCATTGGCCTTAAAAGTCGCGACTCCTGCGACGGCGAGTAATAATATGACTACGAGGACAATGATTTTATTCATGCTGATTAAAATTTTTAAAGTACATGTTTATATTAAATCCTGCTGCAATTGTCAACTGCAATCGTTTAGTACGACGGGGCCTGGCCTCGCTTTTCCCCATGGAAGCTCGGAGTACCCCATCCACGGGGGATGCCCCTTGCTCGGCCACCCGTCGCCCGAACGTACTGTTCCGCTTGTAATTTTTTTATTTTGGTTTTTCTCCATTCTTAATTCCTAATTCATAATTCCTAGCTCAGCCTTTGGCGCGTAAGAGACCGGCGGCACGTTCATTGGTTTAATTTTTAAACATTGTAAATTTAGATTTGAATGGGTCTTTTAGGGGTTCAACCTCTATTAGAGGTTGAACCCCTATTTCATTAAAATTATCACTGCGCAGGTGTCGGACTCAGCGTGGGCGATGGCGTTGGCGAAATAGAGGGGCTTGGCGATGGCGTTGCGGAGGGCTGCGGAGTCGGAGTGGGCTGGTCGGGCGCGGGCTCGCTCTCTGATACCTCAACTGCGATCCAGGAGAAGGTGATGTCTGCGTCAGCTGGCGCATTAATTTTGACGGTGAATCCGGTCGCGGAACGATTGGTCACGATGTAGCGGATATCGCCTGCCAAAAGGGCTTCCTGCACCTCACTTGAGGCAGTGTCAGGTGAAATGGTTAAGGTCGGCCGCTTGTCGTACTCCTTACTAAACGAAACTGCGGCCTGAGTCTGGCCTTTTTTGATCGTGATCTCGCCTGCCGTATCCCCGGCAAATTTAGGCCGCCCGAGGAAAAAGACGTCGCCGCGGAAAATTGTGGAACCCAAGAAGTCGCTCCAGCCTGTGGCAATGAGATTGTTAGTGGTAATGGTATCCAACACCGTCAGTATCTTCTCCACCAGGACATTCCCCTTGACGTCAAGGTCTCCTTCTATGGTGGCATTGCCGGTCACGGTAAGACCATTGACAGTAGCGGATCCAGTTGGCGAGAGCTTGGCATCTTCAATGAGCTTGGCATAGAGCTCTTCTACATTGTCAGGTGTCGTAGGAGGTGTAAGCCGGGGATCTAGGGTCTCTTGTGCTTTTCCTTCTTGTCGTGCATAGAGAGTCTGTACATATACATCTAGTCCCTCGATCTGATTGGCGCGCACCTTCTGCGCGGTCAGTGTCCCCGCGAAGAACGCATTTCCCTGGTCATCAAATGTGATTTTCTCCTCCCCTGCTTCATTTTTAACAGCGAAATGGCCATCTGGAGTTAAAGTAACAGTATCACTTGACTGCCCTCCACCTCGTGATTCCAATGTGCTTACGCGGTTTTCAAGATCATCAACCCGTGCTCCCAAAACCTGCAATCCATCTGATGCAAACCACGCATTTGCATCAACTTTATTGTCGAGTTCCTGCACCGCAGCAGCCGTAAGACCGATAAATTCGATGTAGTTTAAGCCTGAGATCTTGCCGTCTGGATCGTAGTATAGTGCCTGAGGTACATGTGGAGCGACTTCCTCGGCAATAAAACCAAAATGAGTATTATCGTCATATCCTCGAGCCTGAAGATCGCTATTGTACTTAAAGCTGACTGGCCGAAGAGACCTCAAAAGATCAAGACCGCTCAGGGTTGTAATATCTGTCTTAAACCTGGCGGAAGAGACTGTCGGGCATATTCCTGATGCTGAAACCTTTATTGAGCCTCCTGTTAGCCCGGAAACACAGAGCGGGTGGATGTCAACTGTTGCGACTGCAGCTCCAAGATTTGCCAGTGTTACACTTCCTGTTATGCCCGCATTAATCGTAACTGAAGCTGTCGTAGTCTGAGATCCGATTTCAATAGTGTTCGCACCCGTTCCA
>CAYLLP010000031.1:0-10083 GCA_964384955.1 uncultured Gammaproteobacteria bacterium | reverse complement strand
CCTGCAGCAGGAAGTCGCCCGTTGAGGATAGGTTTGTAACATAATTGCCAGCACCGTCCACTATCCAGGTAAACGTATTAGCGCCAAGGCTTGAGGTCGTGGTCTCATCAAGAGTCATAGCATTACTGATGTCATCCCAGTCAATACAGTCGGTACAGTTGAAGGTGGTGACCGAGGTAGCTTCAAAGAGTAAGCCATCCAGGAACAGCGAGCCGTCGATCTCAAGGTCGTCCTGGATGTAGAGGTCGTTGTCGGCCGTCACTTCCCCAGCCGCCGTGTGGGAGGCCGCTCCGCCGGTGTTAGATAAGGCGTTGTAGGTCAATGTGTTGTCGTTCAGTCCCCCGATATGCAGCACATCGGCATCAGTAAACCTAACTTCATTAGAACTGGAATCGACGATCAGATCGCCGCCGCCGCCCGATTTCAAGAAGACCGAATCGACCCCTGTATAGGCTTGGGCAGCCGCGATGGTCACCGTTCCGTTCGCGTCAACATCAAAGTTATCGAAGTCGATAGTGCCGGTGGTACCCAGAATGCGGTTTGGACCTATAGACAGAGCGTTTACTATCGATGCATCGGAGGCGTCAAAAGCGGTTGTAACCGGATTGCCGCCGGAGCTGGTTACGATCACCGCCTGGCCAAGGGTCGAGTCCGCGTCCGCATGGTCTAAGCGCAGAAGCGACTCCGTTGTGCCCCCGCCGACGAAGTTGTTGGTCTGAAGCTGTAGAACTCTCTGGATACCACTGTCAGTCGTGGCATCATTGGTAAGTGCCAATGTCAAACCGTTAAAGCTGGTCGCCGGATCGGCCGTATTCCAGGTAAAGGCTGTCGTGAACTCTGCCATGTTGAGACCTAAATTGGCGGTCGGATCGATAAGATCGGACCACACGCTTGAGCCTCCGCCGCCTCCGCCGGTCGAGTCGGCGGCACATGCCCAGTCGGAGCCGTTCCATTTCAATATTTGACTGGTCGTGCATCCGCCAAGAAGGCGCAAACCCGTGCTTGAAGTCTCAAGACCGGAGTTGGCGCTTGTTGTTGCGGTTGTGCCTGTTGTCGTGACGTCAAGCGCGACGTTCGCCTCGCCGGACGGAGACTCGGTGACGGTAAACTCGTTTGCCGCAAAGTCCAGCGTTGTGGCCGTGGACGACACGGTAACGTCTCCCTCCTGAACTGTCATAGATCCTCCACCCCCTCCGCCACTGTCGGCCTGACACTCCCACCTGATGTCCGTGGCATCCCATTTTAAGATCTGTGCGTCAGAGCAGCCCCCAAGAAGCCGCAGTCCCCCCGAGGTTGCCTCAAGGCCGGAGTTTGAGGTTGAGATTGAGGTCGTTCCCGTGGTGTCAACGTCAAGATTGACGCTATCTGAAGTGACTGAGAGTCCATTCCCCACAGCAATATCAAGCGTGACGTCGCCCGAACTGCCTCCCCCTGTCAAACCATTACCCGCGCTGACCGCCGTAATATCGCCGGAGCTGCTGCAGGTGGACCATGTCGGAGCTCCAGTGCCTCCTGAGGTAAGACACTGCCCCGAGGTTCCGGCCGTGGAGAAGGTAAAAGAAGTACCTGTGCCATACGCAATCCCTCCTGCCGTTGGCGTACCGGTGAAGCCGGAAGATCCGCTGCTCACCGCTAATCCTGAAATCGTCCTGTTTGCCCCCCAAATGACAAGATTTCCCTCCCCGTCTCCTGGTACTCTGCCTCTGATGTAGTCTGCATTGAGGTTGGTGATGAGTCCTTTGTCTGGGATCTCAACATATGAGGTGTCAGGAGGTTGGAAGGTGTACTTGTTGGTGATGTTGCCTTCAGGGTCTATCGCTAATATATCATTAATATCTTCAATGTGGGTAGTAGGCACTATCTTGCGGTAGGTGTCTGGAGAGACTTGCTTTACAATACCTAAGGATACTCTTGCGAAGGGCTTTAAGCTTGTTCCCAGCACTGATCCTCCATTGCCCTTACTGTCTCTTGGGTACTTTGCTCCCAATACTTGTCCTACCTCCACGTACTCCACTCCTGTCCATACCTTCTTGGTGCCCCCGCCTGCTGAGGTGAGCGGCGGGGCTTTCCTCTGGTAGCCGAAGACTCTTGCCGAGTCTTCGGGGAAGAGGAGGAAGAGAAGGGTGATGAGGGCTATCAGCATGAGGAAGGTCGCCACAAGAATAATCGCCGCGGTCTTCAAGATCTTGCGGAAGTTCATGAGGCTCAAGACATGCTGCCCTTGCTCAAAGACCATACTGCCTAAGACCCTGTGAGTGGTGGTGATTTTTTGTGCTGCTTCCCGACCGTCGGCTTCTAATGGTTGCGATGGGTGGCCGAACGGAGGGTCACCCTGCCGCGCCGCAGAGTACTCTCGAGCACGGGAGGGGGGAGGGAGGGCAGGCCCCGTCGCAACCTTTTCTTTCTGCGCGTACTGTTCCTCTGATTTGCTAACTACTTCAAGCTCCCCTTCCCGAGTCTGGCGCACTTTCTCCGAAGGCTCCTTGAGGGGTTCCAAGATTTTTTCTTCTATCTCTTTTTGGCGCAGAAAATACTCGCTGTGCAAGAATTTCTCCAGAATATCGCGGGTGTAGAAGCGCTCGCCGTTCTTATCGCGCTCCGGCTTAATGAAATCCTTCTCCTCCAATCGACGCAAGGTAGAGGGCGACATATCAAGCCGTGCGGCCGCTTCGGAGATCGTGAGAGGCTTGGCGTACTTAATTTTTTCAAGCTGTTCTATGGAGAAGTATCTATTCTTGCCGTCGGGGCGGATGGAGTGCAAGGTGCCGTCGCGATCCCAGCGGCGGACTGTATCTATTGAGACCCCCAGAATTTCTGCGGCCTCGGAGATCGGGACTATGTTTTTAGTGCGCGTGTTTTGGCTGTTGGGGTGAGGCATTAAGGCTTTTTATATAACTGTCCGTTTCCGCGACTGTTATAAAAGTTATATCAACCGGCATGCTTTAGCTCGCCGTCCCCCTACGAATCTGCTTGCCTATGATCATTACAACATAGTATTTTACTATTGTCAAGGGGTATTTTAGCCTCAAATCCATACACCTATGCGTCCCTTATGCAGCACCTATGCATGAAGTTTATAGTGCCATTTCGTAGTGACGTTTTTGGAACGCTTTTTCGCCGAAGCCGCCTCGAAGCTTTGAGGCTCTACCAAAAGACTACATCCCGCTGCATAGATGCATGTATGCATCACTTAAGCAATACCTAGGTGCGCTAGCTTTGGGAGCTTATGATATATCCCATAAAGCGCACCCTTGGACCTATGAAACCTTACTTTTTACCCGCTTTTTTGAGATTATGCCCCATAATAAATAAGTGTTTTAGCTTCAAAAATTACAAAAATTTATGCATAAATAACTATGGGATTGGGTTAAATTTGTACGGATTAACGGGAGTATACTGGGCACCACCGCAGGTTGCAAGCGCAGTTTTGATCCACTGCCGCATGCTTGGGGCTCTGGAATAAGGTGTACGTCTTATCCCTGGCCCGGGAGGTCCTTAGCTAGATTTTTTGAGCAGGACGTGCGCCAAATGACTCCCGATTGCTCCCCGCTACTTTCAACTACTTCTGATTACCTCCCCGCTACTCCCCCGAGACGGTCCTCGGTCCCCGACTTCTGACCGAGTGTTGCTTTTTAGTTTGCGGCGCAACAAAATTTTACGTTGCTAAAAAGCAGTGAGAAATTTCTGGCGGTCGCTTATCCAAAGTGCCAAGCCATCACAACACAAGGCAATAAAAACCTACAAAAAAGGGCTAATTGTGGAGAAGTGTCAAGCAGCCTATAAATATATCTATATTTTCATGACCGGCGCCTTACGGGTGGCACTCCAGAATAAAAAAAGCATGTTCTCTCTCCCCTCTCGGGTTGAGGGTCAGCCAAAAGTTTGTGCAGGTTTTGTGAGCAAAAAAAGCCCTTTTAGGACAACTATTTTTGTGCTCGCGACGCAAATTGTACGCAATCCGGAGAAAAAAACACGTAATACAGGCCTTTTTTGCCGGAGCACGATCGGGCAAAATATAGTGCGTTATATTTGTGCCTCTAAACCTTAGCAAATAGCACGGAAGCCAAGTAAATGTCAGTAAACTATTCAAGAGCGATCTCCCGAACTACATCACACTACATTGGAGATTTTATATTAATTACTATATCTTTTCTACACAAAATCCTTGTCTGTCGGCAAACTTTTCCTTTAATTGTGATGTTCTTGGCTCAATCTTCTTGCTCGAGCTCGCACTTGTCAAACATGTGATAGGATCAGCAATGTCAATTCTTGCCGCTTCCTTCGCATGACGGCTCTCACGCTGCTCTGGCGACAGTCAGGTACAAACTGACTAATTTCTCAGTAATTTCTCGAAAAAATATAGGCTGATGAGTGCGATGATGAGGCTCGGTCGATAAGACCTTTTCAGATGCGACACGCCTCGAGATGCCCCTTTCCTGTGAGGAAGAACCTGCCATAATCCCGGGAAAAAAATACCCACTCTTAGGTATGTGATTCATGTGTACGTACATAAAGACAGGTAGGTTTGCCTTCATGTTGGCCAATTATTTATTGTTGTGACAGGACAATGATTGTGACTCATAAATTTGCTTCTACGATGCCCTACGAGCGCTGCTGTACTACTAAAGTATATATAATGACCCCCGGACTGCCGTCAGCAGGGCCGTTGTCTGCAAGCATCTAAAGGGAATTCTCCACCCGCGGCACACAAGTTGATACATCTTCCGGCTGTGCTCCCTCGCGTCTCCCGAGCAAATTTTGGTGCGGGAAAAAACCTCTCACTTACTAGTAAATTGCAGACGTTGCAATTGCGACCAGTTCCCCAAAAAAGCGCAGACAGCCGAAAACGAAGGAGAAAAGTGTCGAGTATAATCTTGTCGACAGACTCCCTATCTGTGACCCAATGGCACTGAAATTGTATATCCTATGCGCATAGAAATTTTGAAAGTCCAAGGAAGAACCGCAAAGCCCATTCAGCTATAAGATGAAATATGATTTTGACTGACGTGAGAGGCTGAGCTCTTTCACTTTGACCCCGGTCAATCTCTGATAAATCGCTGTGCGGTGTAAATTTGAGTAAATTCGCACGCACAGACAGCGAGGAATTTGGAGGTGAGACGAATAGCGATATACATGCAGTGTCCATGAAATATTATAAGTTACTTGCTTGTTATGCCACGGACGTAGCAAAAAGGTCTCAGACTCTCGGAAGGCAAAGACGCGCGTGGAATCAGAAATGATAGAGATCCCGCAAAAGAGTGAAAATTTGGTCCCACCAAAAGACAGTCGAGAGAAATCCAAGCACCATAAAAGGCCCAAAGGCGATCTTACTTTTGAGTTTCTTGCGGCCTAGAAAAATGAGGAAAATTCCCGCAACTGCACCTGTCACAAACCCGATATAGAGAGCGACCAACCCTTTGAGTATTCCACCGAAAAAGCCGAAAGTGAATGCGAGCTTGACATCGCCAAACCCCATCCCCCGCCCACGGGTCGCCAAAAAGAGAGCGAGAATGGCCGAGGCCACCGCAGCTCCGGCAAGCACACGCTGTCCAAGCACCTTTAGGGGTTCAACCTCTATAAGAGGTTGAACCCCTAATTGGCCTAACAGGATAATGAGTGCACAGATGAAGAGTGCGATCTGCAATTGGTCGGGAATTATTTGCGACTTAAGGTCTGCGAAAAATATGGCAATTAGAATCGACACCATCACGATATATAGAGCTTTTAAAAGCGGAGTCGAAGCGGGCGCATAGAGCCATGTGACAACAAATGCTAGGCCAGTGAGCACTTCCACAGCCGGGTAGAACCACGAAAGCTTACGGCCGCAGCGGCGGCAGCGGCCTCTTAAAAAGAGGAAGGAAGCGACCGGGATTAAGTCAATCGGCTCAAGCTTGCGGCGGCAGAAATCGCACCTGGACCGGCCCAATATGGATTTGTCGCGGGGCAACCGGTCGGCCAGCACGTTGAGAAACGACCCAACAGCACAGCCTAAGACAAACAAGAATATGGAATATGGAATATGGAATATAGAATCAAGATTCATAGCGCTTGTTTCGAGTGGCCGTTGTTAGTCCGTTAAGTAATTTATGTACTTTTACTGACTGATTTGCAACCTCAGAAAATTTCTCAGGAGGTAAAAAGGATACATCTCTTGCTATGAGAATCTGATTTTGGAGCTCAATAAGCGAAGCTCGCGAAGTCGTATAAAACTGGATTTTCTCTTTTGCTGTTCTTTTTCCAAAGCCTTCTGCAATATTGGAAGTCACCGACACCGCTGATCTTTTGATCTGATCTGTCAGGCTATAAAGCTCAGAGGCAGGGAACGAACGAGTTGCTACATATACGAGAAGAACCAATTTGTGTGCTTCTTGCCATACGATTAAATCTCTAAATGTCTGAATCTTCTGTGAATAAAGAGTCTTCATTCGAAATTCAACATTCTACATTCAATATTCTAAATTGTGAGTACGCTTTCTATCTCTTTTGCCTCGGCAAAGGGCCCTATCATGGCTAAATTAAGGCTGGAGGCCTTGAAAAGATCGCGGGCCACTTCCACCACTTCCGCTGCCGTCACCTTCTCTATCCTCTCAATCACCTCTTTGGGGTGATCCACATCCCCCTCCAAAAGCTGCTTCACGCCGTAAAACGAGGCTACTTTGAAAGAATCTTCAAGCGAGAGCAGGAGATTCCCTTTGAGCATTTCGCGCGCCCGCTCCACTTCATTGCCCTCGAACTTGCCTTGTGCGATCTTTTTGTGCTCGTCAAGGATCACTTTGATGGCCTCTTTGACCTTGTCCAGATTATTGGTGATGCCAGCCTGCGTCACAATTGAGCCTGCATCGTGGTAGAGCTCTCGGCCAGTCGAGATGTAGTAGCACAGGCCCCGGCGCTCGCGCACCTGCATGAAAAGCCGGCTCGACATACCGCCCCCCAGGATCGTTGTCAGCACGGTGAGGGCGTATTTGCGCGGATCTTTGAAGGAAAACGCCCGGAACCCGAGGCAGAAGTGGGACTGCTCTGTCTTTTTGTAGCGCAGGAGCAGCTGCGGCTTGCGCTGGACCTCTCGCACCGCGCTCAGGCTCGATTTCTTGCCATTTTGCCACTTGCCAAACTTCTCCTCCACAAGCCCCTTGTAGTTGACGAGCCGGTCAAGCCCGCCAGCCACGACCAGCGTGGCGTTTTTTGGGTGGTATAGCTTGTCCATATAGTCGGTGAAGGTGCGCTTGGTGAAGCTTCTCACGCCGGCTGGCGACCCTGCGATATGGAAGCCCAAGGGCTGCTTGGGGTACAAGAGCTCCTCAAAGTACTCGCCCACCTTGCGGTAGGGTGTGTCTTCATAGAGATTGATCTCCTCCACGATCACCCCTTTTTCCCGCTCGATTTCCTCGCGGTCTAGCTTGGAGTGGAGGACCATGTCGCTTATGACATCGATGACTGTGGGGAAATCCTCTGTTGGGGCCTTGATCCAGTAGCCGGTGTGGTCCTTGGAAGTGAAGGCATTGAAGACCCCGCCCAGGCTCTCGATTGTGGAGGCGATCACGTGGGAATTGGGGTATTTCTTGCTGCCCTTGAAAGCCATGTGCTCGAAAAAGTGAGCGATGCCGTTGTTCTTGCTGTTTTCGTATCGGCTACCGGCGCCGACCAAGAGGAGTGTGGTCAAAGATGGGAAGGCGGCGATATCGATGAGGGCGACCGTGAGTCCGTTGGAAAGTGTGAACGAGTCGACCTTCATCCCGCTATTATACTCTGAGGCCTTTCCCAAGACAAGCGCATAATTTTCGCCCCAGTATGCTACAATAATCGTAGCTTCATGCCCGGTCGTCTAATGGTAGGACTTGCGGCTCTGAACCGCACAATCTTGGTTCGAATCCAAGCTGGGCAGCACTTCACGCCCCTTCTTTTTGCACGCAGCACCCACGCATTGCTGTAGAGCCCCATAACGCCTTTTTGCAATCGAAATTTGAGGCATTTTCGCTTCGCGGCGACTACAGAATATTGATTCAAAATAGGGCTATTTTGAGGCTAAAAGTACCGATTAACGCACGTCTGTAACCGCAGCAAAGTGGTTCAAAAAATAGGTTTAAGGCCTATCACAGTAGCATAAACCCTTCTTTTTTAACCCCTTAATGCGCTAGCACACTCAGGATTAGTCTGCTGAAAATGCATGTCTGTTGTCTTTCGTACTATTAGAAGGCTCCTTATACCACCCCGGGGTGGTATTCGAGAGCGGATCGGGAAGTTAATGCAAATTGATCGATTAGGTTTTAGGGCTCTATGAAGTCACAAAGTTGAGGAGGCGCCTCGGCACATAAATTACCTTGAATTTGCGGCCTTCCAGATATTTTTTCACTTTTTCGTGCGTTTTGGCGATTTTTATGATTGCTTCCTCATTGAGGTCTGCAGCCGCAATTTCAAGCACTGCGCGTACCTTGCCGTCGACTTGGACCGGGATTTTGACCACCGCCGACACGAGATATTTCTCTTCAACTTCCGGCCAACTCTGTGAGTGAATTGAAAGTTGAGAGTTGAAAGTTGAGAGTTGTAATTCTCCATTCTCCATTTTCAATTTTCCATTTAGGACTTGCCAGAGCTCTTCAGTGATGTGGGGAGCAAATGGCGCAAGAAGTAGTAAAAAAATTCGTAATTCGTAATTCGTAATTCTAGGCTTTTTGCTTAAATGATTTAGCCACTCCATGAGAGCTGCCACTGCGGTGTTACCCTTTAAGGCCTCAAGGTCTTCGCCTACTTTTTTGATCGTCTTGTGCATAATAGTGAGGTCGGCAGTTGAGTGTTCACTGTTCACTGTTCTTAGTTCACGGTCTTTTCCTTGCTGTGAACTGTGAACTGCAGACTGTGAACTTTCTACTTTATCGGCAAGCCCCCACACCCTTTTCAAAAACCGGTACACGCCGCCCAAGGCCCCCGGCGACCACGGCCCGGTGTCCTCGTACGCCATCATGAAAGCTAGGTACAGCCGCACTGAGTCGGCGCCGTACTCGGCGACGAGCGCGTCAGGGTTGATCACGTTGCCCCGCGACTTACTCATCCGGTAGCCGTCCGGCCCCAGCACCACGCCGTGCTGCACGCGCCGCAACGCGAACTCGTCGAAGTCAATGAGCCCCAGATCCTTAAAAAACTTGGTGAAGAATCGGGCGTAGAGCGTGTGCCCCAAAGTGTGCTCTGATCCGCCAAAGTATACGTCAACGGGCATGAGCGAGGCCGCTTTCTCTTTGTCAAATGGCCCTTTATCATAATCCGGCGACAAATATCGGTAAAAATACCACGAAGAGTCAAAGAACGTGTCGAGGGTCTCGGCGTCCCGCTTGGCCGCGCCTCCACAGTTGGGGCAGCGCGCGCTCAGCCATTTTTCGTTAGTGGCTAATGGCGGCTTGCCGCGGGGCGTGAAATCAACCTCATACGGAAGCTCCACCGGCAGGTCTTCGTATGGTACGGGATGCATTGCATACTCTTTGCCGTCAATAATGGTTGTCCCCTGTTCACTGTTTTTTTTCTTTGAACTGTGAACTGTTGACTGTGAACTCACAACGCAGTTGTGACAATAAATAATAGGCACCGGAGTCCCCCAATAGCGCTGACGAGAAATCGACCAATCCCGGATGTGGTATTGCACCTTTTTGAGGCCGTTAGGCTTCGCTGTAAAGGCGGTTTTGCCAATGGGAAGATCAAATGTAGCCGCAAATTCGCGGTCCCGCTCGTCTGCGCTGGGCACTCCCATAATAGCGCCGGTGCCATAGCTCATAATCACATAATCCGCCACCCACACGGGAATTTCTTCTCCTGTTACGGGATTTTGAACATGCAATCCGGTAAACACGCCTGTTTTCTCCTTGTTCTCTTTTCGCTCCTGCTCACTTTTAGCCTGTGTTTGTTTGACGTAATCTTTTACCTCTTTTATTCTTAATTCCTGCCTGCCGGCAGGCATGGCCTTATTCTTAATTCCTAATTCCATTATTTTTGCGACAACCGGATGTTCTGGAGATAAGACCACGAACGTTGCGCCATCAGTGGTCTCTGGGCGCGTGGTAAAGACTTTTAGGGGTTCAACCTCTATTAGAGGTTGAA
>CAYLLP010000030.1:0-10648 GCA_964384955.1 uncultured Gammaproteobacteria bacterium | reverse complement strand
AGCGGCCAAGAGCTTAAGCCGGGTGCCACCTGGCCCAAAAATAGGGGCGACAAAGAGAGTGGAGGAGCCATACAGCCGCTGCACAGTGCGGCTGTCAGAGGAGTCGATATTGACAATTTGTACGCCTTCCCTAGGGAGAATTTTATTTGTATACTGCCCCGCAATCACCACCCGCACCTGGGGGACAACTTTTTTAATAGAGGGGTAGAGGTGTTCTATGAGGTAATTGGCCGCCTCCGTATTCTGAAGCCAAGAGAAGTTGCCCTGAAAAAGTAGCGTTGGAGTTGTTCGGCTGCGCTTTGTGAGCTCTTTGGCGATCATCTCGTCGCCTGCGCCATTGGGGATCACGATCGGGCTTTGAGTGAGGCCCGCGGCCTCCACGATCTTACGATCTGACTGTGAGACAGTCGCTACGATCGATGCCTTTTCCCAGTAGTACTTCTCCCAATACTTAAGCTTGAGAATATCAAGGTATAGGGGCAGTCGAATTATAATGGGAAGCGTCTTAATAAAATGCTCATATACCTTGAACTCGATTGTCTGCTCGACTAAAAGAGTGGGGACTGCTGTGGGGGGCAGATGGGGCATAACATAGAAGGTCTCCACATGAATTACATCAAACTTCTCAGTTCTTAGTAACTTTTGTAAAGTTTTGGCTGCTTCCTTGGAATAGTTCCTGACCACCAGAAAGGGCCTCGACGAAAACACAGCCGTAAGGATTGTCGAGAGCTTCCACGGGCGCTCCGCTCGTTTACATAAATAGATTTTTTTACAGTAAGGTTCAAGGTGCGACACGTACTGCTTCTCCCGCTCATATTTGTATAAGCAGACAAGCGTGATCTCATTAGTGCGGCTGAGATACTTAAGAAGATTAAAAGTGCGGATTTGGCCTCCTGAGGCCGGGGGATAGGGAAGGTACGGGGTGACCATCAAAAGCCTCATAGCTTAAAGATTGCAAATTTCTCCTTTTCTTCAAAAAGAAGCGGATGTATCCCTTCTTGTTTCGTGCGTTCGATGACATCCTTGTGAAGCGTGACAAAATACGCGTAGCCCTCTCTTTTGAATTCAGGAAGCGACTTGTACGGCGATGGGGAGCCCTTACGATCGGAAAGGTAGAGAAGTGTCGTGTCTCCTGAGCGGTCAGTGACTATTTTGTCTGTCGGCGCCGTGAGGGTCTTAACGATGTCTCCGATCTGCTTGAGCTCTTGCGGATAGCTATAGTAACCGCGCACATTGTAGTAAGAAAAATACCACGACAAAATCATAAAAGCTGCAATCAGCGGATAGACGACAACCGGTGTAATGAATTTTTTTCGCTCGCTTGTCATGAACTGAATCCCGCAACCCACACAAATAGCCACAGCAGGCAATATGAGGGTTTGGTAATATTCGTGTTGTACATTGCCTCCTTGAAAGACAAAAAGATACACAAATGAGGATGCAATAAGCGCATGCAAAAAGAGGCGTTTTTGGCGAGTGATTAATCCTAAAGCAAAAAATACTGTAAGAAAGCCGCCGAGCATATAATTGGAGATTCGCTCAAAAAAAATCCAGCGGAAAAAGGCAGGGCGAAAGAATATATCCTTTATCCCTTCAAACGTATAAACCATGCGAATTAGCCACAATGAGTCGGGTGCCCCCTCGGAGTAAAAAGTAATGTGGTATCGCCACCAGGCCAAGGGCGCCACGGCCAATAAAAAATAAAGATAAAAAAGTGGATTCTTAAACATTTCAAAAGAATATTTTCTGGCAAAAAGATAGAGAGAGGTGATCGTAAAGAAGATCACCGTAGGCTTAGCAAGGAGGCCAAGGGCCAAAAACATGAAAGAAAGTACAAAGTAAAGAGCAGCCTTCTTCCTCCCGACCGTAGTAAATTTATAAAGGAAAAATAGAGAAATAAAAGTCAAAGAAAGAGCCGTAGTCTCAGGCAAAATCACGCGGGAGAAGAAAACAAAAAATGGATATACGCTATACACGAACAGGGCGCTCAGCGCGGCCAATCGTCCTACTTCTTTGAGCACAAAATAATAGATAATTGCCCCTGTCACAAGTGAAAAAAGGACACTGGTAAGGCGACCCCATATCTCCAGTGAAAGAAAGGGAGCAACTTTATAAAAGGCCGCAAATATTGCATTATATACGGGGGCTTCCACCATACGGTACCCTCGGGGATTCTCTTGCCCGGTCTGAAGACTTGATAAATCGTCGTAGGTAGGCCTTAGAAGATCGAATCCATGACGCACAAAATTGCGTGCGACAGCCGCCGTATCTGCCTGGCGCCAAGAGTGCAGATCCGCGAGCGGTGTATTGATTTTATAGAGACGAAGGGCAAATGCCAAAAGTAGCATGACGGCAAGAATCAGGGCGTCCTTTTTTTGAAACCTATGCTTGGTGTCTTTCATGATTTGCGAGTTCTTCGTACTACACGCTTTTTTCGAGGGATGGATCGGGGAGAGGTTGGTGCAGAAACTTCAGGCTTGCGCTTGTAAATTTCCACTACCCCGACATAGAATCCGGTGACCAGCCAGAAATTATAGGCCACTTTAGACGCTTCAAACGCATCTACATAGAGCGCATTTATAAGAAGGGCCATGAATCCAAAAAGATATCCGTAGAAAATGTATTTTTTACCCGGCTCCATGCCCCGCATTCCCTGGCCAATATACTTCATAATTGAGTAGAGAAGAATCACAAAAATTGAGGTGCCCAAGAGGCCAAACTCTCCCAGCCACCGCAGGAAGCTATTATCTGTCGCCTCTCCCAATGAGGAAGGGCCTGTGCCAAAGAAAGGACTGTATAAGAAATGGCTTATTGCCCGAGGCCACTCGATCTGAAGCCGAGTAGAGCAGGAGATATCGCAGAGAAGCTGCTGTTGGGGCTGCAAGACCTTCGCAATCTCCACAGCTCGACGATCTAGCTCTGAGGACGTGACATCTTCACCCTTGCTTTTGGCCAGGTCCTTCGCCTGCTCATAGGCCGCCTCATAGAGCTTTGCTTGTTCTTGTGGCGTAAGTGAGCCTGCGGGCCCGCCGCCGCCAGCTGGACCTGTGGGAAGCACCACTTTTTTGGGAATAGTAATCTTTAGATTGCCGGCAGGAAGCTCTTTGGTGGTGAGCTTCTGGTCGATTGAGGTTTGCCCCGTCTCAAGATTCACAAAAATTGTCTTAATCTGAAGAGTCTGCAAAATGCGCTTGGTCATATCTCCGGTGACAAAAAGGAGGGCTGCTGTCAAGACCGCGACAAAGGCCAGAAACATATATTTTCGAATATAGAGCAAGTAGAGCGTGATTGATCCGACGTACGCTATGAATGAGGAGCGGGCAGAGGTGTAGAGAAGCGCCATGAGGGAGAGAACAAAATACACTAAGTAGCGCATTTTCCTCAGATAAAATAGGAATCCAAGAAGAATCGGCATAGAGAAGATAAGATACGCGGCCAGATCAAAGTGTCCACCGAAGGTGGCATTGATCCGGTCCTCCGGCTTTAATATCAGAATTCGGCCGTCCACATATGCAGGATTCATGGACTGAATAGAGGGGAATTGCACAAATTTTTGTCCCAGCCCGTAGATAGTCACCAGGAACAGCGCAAACAAATAGAGCTTCATATACCGCATGAAGGTGCGCTCGGAGTCGATTGCCGAGGCTGCCACAAAAAAGATCAACATGTATTGGATCCGCCTGAGGCTGTGAAGGATGCCGGTGCAATGGAGGAGGGGGGACATGTCTTGCGTGCGGGTTGCGGCCTCAAAAAGTGGCTGACAGTGGACGGGCAAGGTGTCTTGCACAAATTGACCCACAAAGTAGGAAAGGAACACTGCCCCCCAAAAGAGAGCAATTGGCAGTAAAAAGCGCGTGTGGAGCTTCACTTTGCGGCGCGCGAGCTGGAGGATGAAAATCAGGAGGACCGGTATGATAAAAAAGTCATCGTAGCGAATTTTGATATACGTGTAGCCCACGTCAGCCACCGGCGACTTAGGGAAAAGGGGAGTAATGAAGATGAAAAAAATGATTGAGGCAGGGAGTAGATTGTCGTCAATCCATCGTAAGAGTGCCTTGAGCTTTTTCATAGGTTTGCACCAAAGGTGCGTTGCCAGTCGCGCGTCCCACCCAGATTGCGATCCTTGCCTTTAATTGTAGCAAAAAAGTGAGAAAAATGAGAGCCATAGGCGAGTAATGCTTTTTGTAAAAATAGGCAAATCCGCGGTACACCTGGATTATGGGATAGGCCTTTTTGCCGCCTGAGGAGGAGGCGCCTAGGTGTACAAACTCCGCCTGTGGATAGATCCACGTCGTGTACCCTCGCTTTAAGGCTCGATATAGTAAATCAACCTCTTCAAAATACATGAAGATCCCCTCATCGAAGCCTCCAAGCGCGGTAAAATACTCTTTTTTGGTCATAATGCAGGCTCCGGAGACCCAGTCCACTTTGCGCGCCCGCGGAGGAGAATAGCGGGTCAACCCCCAATAATCACCTTTTAAAAAAAGGGCACCAAACACCACCGGTAGTGTGTAAAAGGGGCCGGCTGAAGGCTGCGCGCTTAAGTCTTCGTTGAGGAGTTTGCCTCCCAGGAAGTGGATTCTGTGCTCGTTCGCTTTGAAATATTCAAGCAATTTGTCGATTGCCGTGTCTTGGACTACAATATCAGAGTTCAAAAGCAGAATATACTCGCCCTTGGCTTCCTTAACTCCCTGATTATTGGCCCTACCAAAGCCCACGTTTTCTTTATTTGGGATAATCCGGACGATAAGATTGCGGGTGGAGGATTCCTTGCCCAAGAGCTCAACGGAACCGTCGCTGGAGGCGTTATCCACCACAATCAGCTCTACCTTGAAGGGCGACCCTGAGAGCGACTTTTTGATCGAATTGACGCAATCTTTCGTGATTTTTTTTGTGTTGTAGGAGACGACTATGATGGAGAGATCTGGCTTAGCCATGAATATAGTATAATTATATCACAGGCGGATCTGGCTGGTACGCTTAGCGTACCATAGCCCAGGCTCAGCTTGGCTGGGTAGCTTCCCGACGTAAAGTCGGGATCCCGACATCAAAGATCGTCGGGACAGTGGTAGAGTAATCGCCCAGAACCAGAACAAGTACGGTTTTGGGCTAGTCCCGCATCGTGCTTCGCACTGGTGCGGGGCGTTTCATAAGCGATATGTATTATTATGTATATGTACTTTATAATAGAGAAACAAATAAATTTTACATGGGTTATACAACGAGACTTGAAGAAAGAATAAAGGAGCATAAGCAAAGTAAATTAGCTCATAGGAACAAAGACTATGATCTCATTTTCTTTGAAGGATTTACGAGTCAAGAGGATGCGGAAAGAAGAGAGCAGTATTTTAAGACAACAAAGGGAAGGAGATCCTTGCGATTAATGCTAAGCAAGACTCTTAATTAGGCTGGGTAGCTCAGTGGTAGAGCAATCGTTTCATAAGCGATCGGTCGGGAGTTCGATCCTCCCCTCAGCCACCAGATCATGAAGACATAGGAGTCAGCGCTTCGAGCTTCTTTAGGTACTCTCCGGAGTCCAGCTCTTCTTGGGTGAAGTCGACTTGCTCGTCTTTGAGTGCAGGATCATAGGCCGGGTCAGGATAGTTGACCAGCCATCCATCCACCTCCCCAATATTCTCAAGGCCAGTGGGGACCATCGGAGGAATAAATAATCGAGCTAAATTATCTTCAGACAAAATGTGCTCCTCCCGCTTGCCATTGACGTACAAAATAATCTTCATTTTCCCCCGGACGCACATATAGCGGGCAGAGCGCACACGGTGGAGATGATAGCCCTTGAACGCGCCGGGCGTGGCTGCCGAGAGATACGCCTCAGTTTTAGCGCCATCTGGGCTCTTGAAAAGCTCGATTAAAAAGCCGTTTTCCTTGCCCTCAAGATCATACGTGGTGACTTTTTTGGCAGTTTCTGTTTTCGAGTTAGTCATAAGTATATTATACAAGAGATTTCCACGTTGCTTTTGCTCATAATTCTTGATTCATAATTCCTAATTCTTGTATTACGGGGTGGGAGTAGGTGAGGGTTTAAGCTGATCTCCGGCACAGTCGGCGCAGAACTCAGAGTAAGCATCTCTGATGATCGTTTTCTCCTTCTCTTCAGTGTTCTCTTGGCCGGGCCTGGCCAATTTATCAGAGTCTTTAGTAACCCACACCTTTTTGCGCTCGACAATAAGGCCCTTGGTCTCGGTACCTTTGATGAGATACTCAAATCGGGTCGGACAATTGAAAGCATCCCCAACTTTTTGAGGGGAGGAGCCGGTGTCGGTGCAGACTTGACGTCCCACAACCGTATCGGGGCGAAGAGGCTTGAGATCGGGCTGCGATTTGAGAAGATATCTCATGACACGGTTCCAAATTGGGGCCGCACCGGTCACGCCTGACGTGAGGTACGGATTCATAGGGGTGTTGTCATTGTTGCCTACCCAGACTGTCGTGAGAAAATTTGGGGTATAGCCGATGGTCCAGTTGTCGCGCTTGTCGTCGGTGGTGCCGGTCTTGACCGCCACCGTATGGGCGGGGACGACGAGCTGGCTTGACGAGCCAAAGGCGGCCGCGCGGGCGGCGTTGTCCGAGAGTATGTGCGAGATCAGGAATGCTGTCTCGCGGGAAGTGGCCTGCTTGCCGCCGATGGCCAAGAATTTGGGATAGTCCAAAGACTTCCGGACGTCAGGCACGTAATTGGCGTCCTTAAACTCAGTGATCACTTTTTTGTTCCTGTCTTCCACTTTAAGAATACCCTGCATCAAGCGTATTGCGCCCCTATTGGCAAAGGCCGAGAAAGCCGTGGACATCTCAGTCATCCGGATCTCTCCACCGCCTAAGGTCAAGGATAGCCCATAACGGGAGGGGTCTTTGAAAGAGGTGATTCCATAAGCGGCCGCTGATGCCACGAAGTTCTCGACACCATTTATGCCAAGCATCTTGACTGCCGGAATATTGTAAGAATTGGCCAGCGCAAATCGCAGCTGGGTGGGCCCGTGGAACCGGCCGTCATAGTTGACCGGACAATACTGCTTGGGCGCACCTGCAGGATTAAAGCACGTCGGCACATCCAAAAATACCGACGCCGCGGTCACCAGACGCCGCTCAATCCCGATTGCATAGTTGATGGGCTTGATGGAGCTCCCTGGCTGGCGCAAAGCGGTCGTGACATTAAAGCTCCCCGAGGGTGTGGCAAAGTAATCGACGCTCCCAACCATCGCCAGAATCTCGCCGGTCGGCGGGCGGGTCACCAAGATGGCGCCATTGGAGACGTTGAGGTTCTTTACGGTTTCAAGCTCCTCTTTAAGAATCTTCTCCGCCTCTTGCTGAATATCAAGATCCAGGGTGGTAGTCACCGTGAGCCCACCCTCTTCGATCGTAGTGGCGCCAAACTGCTTCTCGAGCTCGCCCTTCACGTAAAACACAAAGTGGGGGGCCTTGATGTTGGTGGCCGGAGGCTTTACCACCAGTTTTTGAGACTTGGCACTCTCGTATTGATCGCGGGTTATGTATTTCTGCTCAAACATTTTTTTGAGCACTTCATCGCGGCGTGCTCGGGCAAGATCGGGGTTGCTGTGGGGCGAGTAGAGCGAAGGCGCTTGGGGAAGGCCCGCAAGAAGAGCAGCTTGGGCGATCGTAAGCTCTTTGGCATGCTTGCCAAAGAGGCTGCGGGAGGCAACTTCGACACCATACGAGGCCCCGCCGTAGGGGACTTGATTGAGGTAGAGTTCGAGAATCTCTTCTTTACTAAATATCTGCTCAGTCCATAACGCGAGGATGATTTCTCTGACCTTGCGCCTAATGGTACGCTCAGGGGTCAAAAGTGCAGACTTGATAAGCTGTTGAGTGATGGTGGATCCTCCTTGTAAAGAGTTGTGAAACAAGGTCTCGCGTGCGGCACGCAGAATCCCCCCGATCAAAGACACACCGCTATGGCGATAAAAATCCTTGTCTTCAATCGCAATTGTAGCTTGCGCCACGTAGGGCGGAAGATCCTTGAGGAGCACAGGCGTGCGGTTCTCCTCGTTGTACACCTCATACAGAAGCCGCCCTTTTCTATCCAAAATCTGGGTGGACAAGGGGACTGTCGTGTAGTTTTTGAGGCTATAGGGAGAGGGGAGGTTGAAGAAAATATAAAAGTAGACAAAGATGAGTAGGCCTGCGGCTACTCCCAAAAGGGGGAGCTGACGCTTTTTGCCCTTGAATTGGCGCGCGATGGCGATGGGCAAGAGCGAGCGTTTTTTCTTCATGATCTTACCAATTGTATCAAATCATGCCCTCCGGGGGAACAGAACCGAAGCTTTTTTGATAGGACCTGTCGTGTGAGAGATAATTTTTTTGGCTGTTGAGGGCAAAAAGGGGAGTAGCTTGGATCCAAGCCCATTGAGCTCTTGAAGAGACTCAGTAAGAAACGACGCCCGAGCAGCCTTGGGCTTATTCCATGGAGCTTCCTCATTGATGCGCTTGTTAATGCTTCGCAAGCTTTCGAAGATCGACTCGAGCACGAGATGGAATTGATACGATTCAAAAAGCTCCTGCTCCTGCTCCGTGTAGATGGAGGTCGGCTTTAGGGCTACCACAGAAAGTGCATCCTGCTGGGCAAGTGTGGTGAGGCGGACCAGGAGATTGCCGAGCTCATTGGCCAGATCGGCCTGGTAGAGCTGCTGGTGGCGCGAGTCTGAGTAATCACCGTCATCATAGGCTGGCACCTCACGCAGCAAATAGTAGCGGGTGGCATCGGTGCCGTATTTTTTGATAATTGCGGTGGGGTCTATCACATTGCCCAAGGTTTTGGACATTTTTTTGCCATCAAGCGTGAGGTACCCGTGCACAAAAAGTGCGCGGGGCACGGCAAGACCGGCGGACAAGAGGAACGCAGGCCAATAGACAGCGTGGAAGCGTGCGATACCCTTGCCAATCACATGTACATCTGCGGGCCACCACTTGTGGTACTTTGCCTCGTCCCACGAGAATCCTATCCCCGACTGGTAGATATTAAGGGCATCAAACCACACATACATGCGCTGGCTCTCGTCGCCGGGGACCGGCACACCCCAGTTATGGGCTCGCGCATTGGTCCGGGAGATACTGATATCGTGCAGCGGTTCTTTGAGAAATGACAGAATCTCATTTTTTCTCGTTTGAGGAATAATCCGAAGTTTGTCTGTGGAGATAAGACCCACTAGCTGTTTTTGATACTTTGAAAGCTTGAAGAAGTAGTTGGTTTCGGCGACGGTTTCCAGGGGACGGCCTGGGTGCTCGAAGCACTCACCATTCTTGTCGAGCTCTGAAGCAGTGTAAAATGTCTCGCACCCCACGCAGTAGAGTCCTTCGTACTCTTTTTTATATATATCCCCCCCAGCAGCGCACAGTTGCCACAATTTCTGACTAGCCGGGTAATGATGCTTGGTATCCATCCCTGCCTGGAAAATATCAAACTGCACGTCAAGCTCTTGTGCCAACTTCACAAAGCGTTGCGCATGTTTCTTGACAAAAGTTTCAACCGGGACACCGGTCACAGCCGCCGCCTGCACATTCTTGAGGGCATTGTCGTCTGAACCGCACAGATACAGCACCTGGTGCTCCATAAGGCGCCAATAGCGGGCAATCGTATCCGACTGTACGAACTCAAGCGCATGCCCGATGTGAGGGGGAGCATTGACATAGGGGATTGAGTTGGTGACATATTTTTTGGTCTTCATGGATTGGAGGAACTGCCTAAAAGGAGCCTTAGACCAATTATAAATGAGACTAAGAGCATTGTGTTGAGCATATTAAACCCAACGAGGGCGCATGTGGTGAGGAATAGGCCGGCAAAGATGGCAGCTAGTGCACTATCTCTTGAGGAGGTCCCCAGTAATAGACTCCTCCACACAAGAAGGGTGATGACAGCAATCAAGCCTCCTATACTATATACATTAGAGGGAGGCAGAAAAAAGAGCATAGCCATAGCCACCAAAAAAAGCACCACAGGGAGGATGTAGCGATTCACCTGCTCCCCATTGGTATGGCGCCTACCCATTGAGTTGGTTTACGTTTCCACTTGCAACTTGCACATTAGTCCATTATAATTAAGTTCTTACCTGAAAGAAGTATGAAAAAACTGCCTGAAGATAAACAGGAGATTATTGAACAATTTGCTCGCGCAAAAGGGGACACCGGCTCGCCTGAAGTACAGGTAGCTCTTTTGACCCACAAAATTGTACGACTCTCCTCGCATCTGGAGGAAAACAAAAAAGACAATCATTCCAGGCGAGGTCTATTAAAAGTTATTGCCAAACGAAGAAGAATCATAAACTATCTCAGTTCTTTAGATCTAGAGAGGTTGAAAAAGCTCACAAGCGCGCTTGGACTTCGTAAATAATCCCAAAGAATCTTCACTACACCCGATTATGCCTACTAAAAGAAAATTTGTTGAAAAAAGTATTACCATTGAGGACCAGACTCTTACCTTACAGGTCGGGAAGCTAGCCTCCCAGGCCACGTCCGCCGTCTACGCGCGGATGGGGGATACCGCGGTTTTGGTCACTCTCATGGTCTCATCAGTCCCAGCCAAAGTCGATTATCTCCCGCTTTTTGTGGAATACATTGAGAAGCTCTATGCAGGAGGCCGCATCAAAGGCTCACGATGGGTCAAGCGTGAGGGCAG
>CAYLLP010000029.1:0-10674 GCA_964384955.1 uncultured Gammaproteobacteria bacterium | reverse complement strand
ATTATTTTGGAAAAAACTGGCAGATCTAATTGAATTTTTTTATTGACAATCTCCTCAACCTTAGCAATATCATCTTTCCCCGGCTTTTTGGGAGAGTAAAAGTCAAAACGAAGCCGCTCCGGTGTGATGTTGGAGCCGTCCTGACGAATTCCATCACCCAACACATCAAAAAGTGCCTGGTGCAAAAGATGAGTCGCCGTATGATATTTCACTGTTTGCTCTGTGTGGTCGGCAAGGCCACCTTTGAATTTTTTGTCGCTCGATGCTCGAGACTGATCTTTATGCTTTTCAAATTCTGCGCGGAATTCTTCTTTGCTGATTTTTTGCCCTTTTTCTAAAAAGAGTTCTTCGGTGAGCTCCAAGGGGAATCCATAATTTTGATACATGTCAAATGCTACTTTGCCAGAAATAGTATCGAGCTTCTGGATCTGCCGAAGCCCGCGTTCAAGGCTTTTAGCGAAGCGATCCAGTTCTTCTGCGATTACATTCATTACTTCTTTTTCCTGATTTACCCTATCCAACCCCTCGATGCCCTTATACGTCTCCAACACACTTTTTGCGATTTGAGAGAGGTTTTTTGTTTCACCGCAAAGTGCGCGCATCTTGACAGCCGACCGTCGAAGTAGCCTGCGCAAGACGTATCCGTGTTCTTTATTTGACGGCCGGACTCCCTCGGTGATCAAAAAAGTCGCCACCTTCATATGATCGGCGATGATGCGCATCGCCGCTTTGTTTTCGTCATCTTTATAGGACTTACTCGAAATTTTTTCAATCTGAGCGATGATAGTGTTAAAAATATCGGTGAGAAATAAATCTGGATACCCTAAAGCAGCAACCAGAATACGCTCCAAACCGCCACCAAAGTCCACATTTTTTTTGGGAAGCTCAGTAAAGACCCCATCAGGCTGCTTCCGATATTGCATAAACACGGAATTGCCGATCTCTAAATACCGACCACAGTCGCAGTTAACATGGCATTTCTTCTCCTTAAACGGAGAATTCTCATGAAACTTGTGCCCGGCTCCAAAATCATAAAACACTTCACTACTCGGACCACCTGGGTCACCGACAGGCTGACCCTTCAGGCCCCCTCCCCTGGACCACCAGTTCTTATCCCCTTTATACTCAAAAATCCGTTCTCCGACTTGAGCAGTAAGGCCGTATTTTTTAAATACTTCCTTCCATATCGTGATCGATTCGTCATCTTTGGGGAGCCCATTCTCACCAACAAAAACAGTTACATACAACTTACGCGGATCAAGCTTAACATGTTCCACCAAAAACTCAAACAACCACGGGAGCTGCTCTTTCTTAAAATATGTGCCCAGAGACCAGTTACCCATCATCTCAAAGAATGTTGAATGACGGTTGTCGCCTATCTCCTCGATGTCTTGCGCGCGGAAGCATGGCTGAATATTGAAAAGCTTGGCGCCCTGGGGGTGGGGCTCGCCCAAAAGATAAGGTACGAGCTGCTGCATGCCCGATCCGGTGAAAAGGGTCGTGGGGTCCTCCTTAGGAACTAGGGGAATTGGTGGCACTTCGCGGTGGCCATGCTCTGTCCAAAATTGTGCAAAGAGCGTGCGGAGCTTCTTATGGGTCAATGGCATAGTATAATACAATTATACATTGCTATATTGCTAAATTGTTAAATTGCTGGGAAGACAATGTAACAATGCCCAACATATGGTAATAAAAATATCAGGCTCAACGACCATACATCCTTTCATCAAAAAACTTTACATCCCTCCTGCCGATTCTCACAAAGGTCAAAATGGGAAGATGCTGGTCGTGGGGGGATCTTCACTCTTTCATGCCGCCTCCATGTGGGCAGCACAGGTGGCGACCTACTTCGTGGACTTTGTGCATTACGCATCTACGTCAGAAAACAATAAAGTGATGCTATCTGTAAAAAAAAGCTTTAGAGGAGGCATTGTGGTGGCCCGCCAGGACATCCTCTCTTATGTAGAGGAGGACGACGTGATCTTGATTGGACCGGGGATGATGCGCGCGCAGGGCGCGAAATCAAAAATCAAAAATCAAAAGTTAAAATTTAGTGACATTCTAAAAATTGAAGATGATGCGACGTATACGTATGCTATCACAAAGTTTTTGCTCCAAAAGTATCCACACAAACAGTTTGTGCTGGACGCGGGCGCTTTGCAGATGATGGAGACTTCGTGGCTCAAAAATCTCAAGACCCCCGCGATAATCACGCCGCATATTGGAGAATTTGCGATTCTCTTTGGTACTGATCTACGGACCGCAAGCCAAGCGCAAAAAATTAAGGCGGTCGGAGAGATGGCATCTTCATATCACTGCGTGGTGCTCTTGAAGGCAATCGACGATTATGTGTCTGATGGCAAGACCACAGTACAAGTCGTGGGGGGCAACGCGGGTCTGACCAAAGGGGGCACTGGGGATGTACTGGCAGGTCTCACTGCCGCCCTGGCGGCAAAAAATGCTCAGGTAGACTCCTGTGTGGCCGCTTCCTATATCTTAAAGGCGACGGCACAAAGGCTTTCACTTACCCACAAAGAGTGGTATAATATAGATAGTATTATAGGGGAGATTCCACGCACACTTGCGGACCTTACTCCTCGCACGTAGCTCGAAAAGATATGAGAAAAGAAGCACTTATTGCTATTATTTTGGGCGTGGTATTAGGAATAGGTGGTGCGGCATTTCTAATCATAAAAACAACTTTCCAGAGAAATCAGAATCTGAAATTGCCCCAGGCCCAAGATTCTGGCCGGAATGTGGTGGGGGCTCAAAAGGATATTGTGACCCTGGAAGTGACTACCCCCCAAGATGGTGCTATTGTGACTGCGCCCACGATCATTGTGAAGGGGAAGGCTCAAAAAAATACTCTTATTATTATCCAAACCCAGATCAAAGAAACAATCGCCGCAAATCAGAACGGGGTATTCACGGCAACCGTGCCTTTGGCGTTGGGAGAAAATACTCTTATGGTCACAGCATACCCCAAAGATGCCAAAATACCGCCGCAATATATACCGTTAAAAGTGTACTATCTTGACGAAGAATGAGAAAATTTATAGGTCTTATATTTGCGATGGTCCTATTTCTAAGCGGCGCTTTCGTGATACACGCCCAGACCGTGGCCCCCACAGCGGTCCCTAGTAAAAAGCCTGAGCAAGGTGTGGAGAAGCTTCGCGATACAATCGAGTCGAAGGTGGCGGAGTTGGTATCTCGCAATAAAAAGGCTGTTGCCGGGACCGCAACGGTTGTGACCGCAACAAATATCACATTGGCCGGCAGCGACGGGCAGACCTACAAGGTCAAAATAGACAAAGACCTCACCCATTCGTATTCAATCACCGGCACCACTAAAAAAGAAGTGGAGGCGCAGGACTTTGAGAAAGGCGCCTATCTTATCGTGACAGGCCCGCTTACCGATCGAGAGATTACGGCAAATACAATTTACGAGGATGAGGAGTATATCGTGGAGTCGGGCAAGATTACGGAGGTAGATAAGGGTGCGTTTGTGATTCGTGTGATGACGAAGGTCAAGGATGAGTATCTTCTGGATATCGAGGCCACGACAAAGCAGAATCTGGTAAACAGTAAATCGCTCGAGTTGGAGGTGACGGGATTTACTAAAATCAAAGAAGGGGATGGGATACATTTTGTCGCTTCAAAAGCGGGCAAGACGGGCGGAGAGAAGAATAGATATACTCCTGTCCGGATACTCATCATCCCCCAAGAATATTTTGTACAATAAGAGGTGAGTATAAAAGCTGTTTTTTTCGTTCGCTGAACGCCTGCTGGGCTCCAGTGGGTCCCTCCAATCATCGCAGGCTCATGATTGGACATCCCAAGTCGCCGCAGTCGCACAGCTTCGCTCACCACAAAACAGATAGAGGAGCAGTACCCGAGGGCTTGGGGCATCCCCACGGAGTCGCAGGCCGCGAAGCCCGAGCACCGGAGGGGAAAAGCCCGAGGGGGAATCTGGAACGAAAACTTTGTATAAACCTATGGTATTTAATCTTTTCAAGAAATTTTTTGACTACAACGAGCGAGAGGTAGGTCGCCTTAAAAAGCGGGCTGACGAAGTGAATGCCTTGGAAGACAAAGTGCGCTCTCTCAAAGACGCGGACTTTCCCAAAGAGACAGAGAAGCTCAGAGAGGAGATCCAAAAGGGCACGAGTACCCTCGATGAGACGCTTCCCTTCGCATTTGCCTTAGTGCGGGAGGCGGCCCGCCGCGACCTGGGCCAGAGGCACTACGATGTGCAGATTATGGCTGGCGTAGCCCTCTACGAGGGCAAGATCGCCGAGCAGAAGACCGGAGAAGGCAAGACCTTGTCGGCCACGACAGCCTTGTATTTGCATGCCCTGACAGGTAAAGGGGCCCACTTGGTGACCGTCAATGACTACCTCGCCAGGCGCGACGCCGGCTGGATGGGAGGAGTCTTCCACTTCTTGGGGCTCACAACCTCGGCAATAATTTCCGACAAATCGTTCATCTTTGACCCAACCCATACTGATCCGGACACCTCCGACTGGCGGCTTGCTCATCTGAAAGAAGCGACCCGCAAAGAGGCTTACCTGGCAGATGTGACCTATGGCATCAATAGTGAATACGGGTTTGACTACCTGCGCGACAACATGGCGACCCACCCCCAGGACACGGTCCAGCGAGGCTTCTACTACGCCATAATCGACGAGGCGGACTCGGTCCTCATCGACGAGGCTCGCACGCCCCACATCATCTCCGCCCCCTACGAAGAAGACACCTCCAAATACTACTCCTATGCAAAGGTGGTGCGGGAGCTTGTGCCAGGGGAGGAGTATGTCATCGATGAGAAGCTGCGTACTGCCAATCTGACAGAGAAGGGTGTGAGCCGCATCGAGTCGATTCTTGGGGTGAGTAATATCTATGAAAAGGACTTCGAGACGCTGTTTCACATTGAAGCCGCTCTTAAGGCCGTGACCCTTTTTAAGAAAGATAAAGAATATATTGTGGCAGACGGGCAGGTGGTGATTGTGGACGAGTTCACCGGGCGCCTTCTGCACGGCCGGCGATTCTCTGAGGGCATTCATCAGGCAATTGAGGCCAAAGAAAATGCTGCGATTCAGAAAGAGTCAAAGAATCTTGCCACCGTCTCCTTGCAGAATTACTTCCGCATGTATGAGAGGCTTGCTGGGATGACGGGGACCGCCCAGACCGAGGCCGAGGAGTTCAACAAAATCTATAAGACTGAGGTGATCGTGATCCCGACCCACATGGGAATGGTGAGGCGGGACAATGTGGATCTGATTTATAAAACCGAAAAAGCGAAGTTCGACGCAGTGGTCGCGGAAGTAGCAGAAGCTCATAAGTCCGGGAGGCCTGTCTTGGTGGGGACTACATCGATTGAGAAGAATGAGCAGCTTTCGGCGCTCTTGAAGAAGCGTGGAATTGCCCACAATCTGCTCAACGCCAAAAATCATGAGCAGGAGGCTACAATTATCGCCGAGGCAGGAGAGGTAGGAGCGGTCACGGTGGCCACTAATATGGCAGGGCGCGGAGTGGATATTATTCTGGGTGGTGAGCCGCCATCGGAGGAACAAAGAGCAAAGAAAGGTCAAGTGCAGTGGCAGAAAAATCACGACAAAGTCGTAGCGGCAGGAGGCCTCTATGTGATGGGCACAGAGCGCCACGAGTCACGGCGCATCGACAATCAGCTCCGGGGCCGCTCAGGCCGGCAGGGCGACCCGGGTGATACCACATTTTTCGTGGCTCTTGAGGACGATCTCATGCGGATTTTTGGTGGTGAGCAGATTTCCAAAATCATGAACTTTCTCAAGTTCCCTGAGGAGCAGGCCCTCACCCACCCCATGGTCTCGCGTGCCATCGAGCAGGCGCAGACCAAGGTCGAAGGCTTCAACTTCGATATCAGAAAACACTTGGTGGAGTTTGACGATGTGCTCAACAAGCAGCGCGAAATTATCTACACTCTGCGGCGCAAAATTCTCTTTCAAGCTCAGGATGATCCAAAAGAGTTCAAGGAGACTGTGGTTGATGTGTTTTCTCAGGAGGCCGCCACAATTATGGCCCAGTTCTCCGCTGAGGAGGATACACCGCGGCCCGAATTGACCACGCGGCTTAAAAAAGAGCTTGATATATTGACCCCAATTGAAGAAGCCGCGCTCACCAAGTATGTGCGAGCCAAAAATTGGCAAGGGCTGGAAGCGCATTTGGTGGAGGAAATGGAAAAGCGCTACACTGCCAAAACAAAAAATGTGGGAGTGGAGCAATGGCACAATATCGTGCGCCTCCTTTTTATTACCACGATTGATCGCTTTTGGACAGAGCACCTTACGGCGATTGAGACCTTGCGAGAGGGGATTAATCTGCGGGCATACGGCCAGCTGGATCCCTTGACCGAGTACAAGAATGAAGCATTCTCGATGTTTGAGCGGCTGATCGCCGACATTAATTTTGAGGCCACTCGTCGCGTGCTCAACGTCGAGGTGGAGATCATGAAGCAAGAAGCAGCCCACGATCATGTGCATATCAAAGAACCTGAAAAGCTGGTCTACAAGTCTGCGTCAGTGATCGATCCCTACAAAGCCAAGCCGCCAGAAAAAGCGCCAGCCCCACCCCGCTCAAAAAAAAGCAAAGTCACCATTAGCCGCACCACGCCAGAAGAGCAAGCCGTGACGCAGGACAAAAGCGGTGTGATGGAGGAGATGGGGATCAAAGTGACTGCTCCGGGCAGCACCAAAAGGAAGATCGGGCGCAACGACCCTTGCTGGTGCGGATCCGGCAAGAAGTACAAAAAATGTCATCTTGAAGCCGATGAGCGCAGCTGAGGGAACAAAGTAGAATCACTTGCAATCTGGAGAGAGTTTTTTATAATAGTGACAGGAATAAGCGCGATATAACTGCATAACTACAATGAGCGACCATCAGCTTGACACAGCAAAAAAGCATTTTGAGACCATCAAGTCGGTTGACAAAGAAGGACAGGAGACATGGTCTGCGCGGGATTTGATGGTAAAACTAGGGTATGACAAGTGGGAAAACTTTGAAAAGGTTATTCAGAGGGCACAGGAGTCCTGTAGCAATTCTGGATTTATTGTTAGCGATCATTTTCCTGAAGTCAGGAAAATGATCACCATCGCAACGGGAACTGCCAAAGAGACTTCAAGATATATATTAGACTATGCTTTATCTCGCTATGCATGCTATCTTATAGCACAAAATGGCGACCCCTCAAAGGATCAAATTGCGTGGGCTCAATCCTACTTTGCCCTTCAGGCACGACGTCAAGAAGTAATGATTGAGAATAGCCAGGCACTGGAGAGGCTTTCAGCAAGGGAAAAGCTATCCAAAACTGAGAAAAAATTTGCTGGTGTCTTGCACTCGCGGGGAATAAGCGGAAAGGGTATAGGCCTCATTAGGGCCCGCGGGGACAAGGCACTCGCGCCAGCCGAGCTTGCGCACATATTCCACCGGTAGGGTCACATAGTACGAACCCTTACTGTTTTGCAGATTGCGAATGTTGGACTCAGATCGCTTGCGCGTGGGCATATAATGGAATTATACCGCATTGGCCTGCCAGTAGACAAGAATTATCCTAGGATATATCCTAGGATACTGTTCTAGTTAAGTACTTAACTAGAACACGATCTCAGTCAGTTTAATAGGTTGTGAGGGTTACGTGAATATAAACCGAATTAGGCTTACAAAAACACGTCATTGTCTGAGATGAAGCGGGATTTGAGGGCATAAGCTCGATTGCCGAAGAGAAAGCGGCGCTTGGCGTTGGTTATATATAATTTACGCCTTGCGCGGGTAATACCCACGTAAAAAAGCCTGCGCTCCTCCTCAAGCTGGAAGTAGTCGGTGAGCGCGCGTGAGTGGGGCAAGAGGCCATCCTCTACCCCCATGATAAATACAATGTCAAACTCGAGTCCCTTGGCCTGATGCAAGGTCATGAGCTTCACTGTGGCTTCAGACTCTTTGCCCTTTTTCTCTCCCTCAAAGTACTCGCTCTCCACAAGAGCGACCTGCTCTAAAAATTCAGTTAACTTGGGGAACTGTGCGGCCACGGACTTGAGCTCCTTGATGTTCTCCAAGCGCTGGAAGTCCTCTTCGGTGTCGGCATCATACATTTCTAAATACTTTGTTCCGGCAAACACAGCTTCCATAAGGTCCGTGGTCGACACAGTCTCGACTTCTTGAGACTTGGTTTCGTACACTCCCTTAAACTGCTCCCATCGCCGCTTGCCTAGTTTCTGAATCCGCTCAGATGCCACCGAATCTGTGGGATTCACCAGAAGCCGGAGGTAGCTGAGGACATCCTTCACCTCCCGCCGTTCGTAAAAGCGAGTGCCACCGATGAGGACATAGGGAATCCCAAAGTGCAGTAAGGCCTCCTCGATCACGCGCGATTGGGCATTGGTCCGGTAGAGCAATGCAAAGGAAGCGTCCTTGGTGGCGCGCCGTGCCTGCTCCATCTCGCGAATGACAAAAAATACTTCTTCCTGCTCATTTTCCGCCTCGTGAAGATACACTTCTTCCCCGTGATCATTCTCCGTGTACAGGTGAAGTATGGGATGACTCTTATTTTTGGAAATGATATTAAAGGCATAGTCAAGTATGTGTTGGGAGGAGCGGTAATTCTTCTCGAGGTGGAAAGTCTTGACGTCTTTGAAATCTTCCTTGAAGCGCTCCAAATTGCGGATGTCGGCGCCGCGCCAGCTGTAGATCGACTGGGAGAAATCCCCCACGATTGTCACATTCTGGTGAGACTGGCCCAATAGCTTAGTCATCATGTACTGGGCTCCGTTGGTGTCCTGGAACTCGTCGACCAAGAGATACCGATACTTTCGCTGATATTTGGCCAGAATCTCCGGGTTTTTGAGAAATAGATCAATGGGGCGCACGAGCAAATCATCAAAGTCCACGGCCTGATTCTTGGTCAGAGTTTTTTCATACTCGTCGTATACGCGGGCCACGTCAGGGGAGACGGAGTCAGCAAACACCTCTTCATATCTTTCTGGCGTAATGAGCTCACACTTGGCGACAGAAATTCTATTGAGGTAGTAAGAAGGAGAAAAGCGCTGGATATTGAACTTTTTGAGAGCCGCTTTGACCACATTTAAGGAGTCGCCGTCATCATAGATCGAGAAATTCCGGCTCAGCCCCGCATAATCGGCTTCGATCCGGAGTATCCGGGCGCCAAGCGAGTGAAAGGTGCCCACGTAGCCTAAGGCCGCTGGCGGGTGACCGTGCTCAGGAAGCGTTTTTTGAATGCGTTCTCGCATCTCGGCGGCGGCCTTATTGGTGAACGTAATCATTGCAATATTAAATGGGGGGACGTCGCCGGAGACTATGAGATTTAAGACCTTATGCACAAGAACCCGGGTCTTGCCCGATCCCGCCCCGGCCAGAATGACAGAGGGACCATCGCTGGCCGAGACTGCTTCAGCCTGCTCTTTGTTTAAGGATTTGAATATATCGCTTGACATGATCTATAATTATACATGATGCAGATTATGCGGATTTTATGCAGATATTACTGATATGCTGATATCAGCATGTTCGTAGATCGGCATATGATCTGTAGATCAGCATCGTTTTAAGTGTTAACGTTATGAAATACTTCGTCGCCAATTGGAAAGGTCACAAAAATCTTGCCGAGGCCGCGGTCTGGGTAAGTGACTTCAATACTCAGATTGAGAATTACCCGCAGATCAAGACAAAGCTCACCCAAGGCGCGATCAAAATAATCCTCTGCCCTCCCCACTCTCTGATCTATTTCCTCAGGACGCTTCTTGCGGCACTTCCAAATATAACCTTAGGAGCCCAAGATGTGTCTCGCTTTGGCGAGGGGAGCTATACCGGAGAGCCTGTGGCCAAAAGTGTGCAGGGGCTGGTGACACACACCATAATCGGTCACAGCGAGAGACGCCACTACCTTGGCGAATCTGAGGAGGCGATACGTGAAAAAATGCGACTGGCCAAAGAATACACACTAGCGCCGATTCTCTGCGTGCGTGGGCCGCAAGACACCATGTACAAAGAAGCGGCTTTGGTAGCCTATGAGCCGGTCTCAGCTGTGGGGACAGGTCACAACGAACCTATTGAAAATGTGCTAAGAGTGAAGCGCCAACTTGCTCCCGCAGCTCCATTTTTGTATGGCGGGAGCGTGAACAAGAATAATGTCAAAGAATATATTGGCAATGACCAGATCGATGGACTGATAGTGGGGCGAGCTTCATTAAATCCCCATGAGTTTTTTGATCTTCTCTCAGACGCATGAAGAGAGGTACCAAAGTATATTTTGGGATAGGAATTTCCCTGATCTGCGCTGTACTCCTACTCTGGCCCTATTATAGATTTGTCACGCAAGATCTCCAGATTTCGCCGCTCCAAGCATTGGTGGGTGGTGGCGGAGTCAAAACGATCGATCAAAGGGTGAATATTCTCATACTGGGAATCCCCGGCGACCCTCATGAAGGACCTAATCTCTCAGACAGTATCGTGGTCGCATCCTACGACATGCAGAAAAATAGCCTCGTGACGATTAATCTACCCCGGGATATCTGGAGTCCGACCTTAGAAGACAAGATAAATGCAGCATATGCGCTTGGTGAAGCCAAAAAAAAGGGGAGTGGCATGGCTCTAGCGCGCGCGGAAGTGGCAGGCGTAGTGGGCAGT
>CAYLLP010000028.1:0-11554 GCA_964384955.1 uncultured Gammaproteobacteria bacterium | reverse complement strand
GACCCAAGTCCACGCCGGGACGACCGCCACGACGGGCCAAGACCCCGCCACGGCGGGGGCGGAGGTGGATATCGCGCGCGGGGGGGAAGCGCCCCACGATGGAATAACCCCCGCCCACAAGCCCGCGATGGCGTGGCTGTGGCCCCTCAAGATGAGGCAAGCCTCCAGGAGCGCCTCAAGGACGACCTCAAGATTAGCTATGAGGCCAAGGGTGTACTCGATATCACGGTCGGCGGCTACGGCTTCCTACGGCAAGATTACGCCATTAACCCGGATAAAGATATCTATGTCTCGACCTCTCAGATCCGCCGTTTTTGGCTCCGCCGGGGGGACGAGATCGAGGGATTGGCCCGCCCGCCCAAGGAGGGTGAGCGCTTTCATTCACTTCTTTTGATCAAAAAGATCAATGGAGCGGAAATGAACGAGGAGGAGTCGCGTACCAGAAAGGATTTTGATACCCTCACCTCGCTTCATCCCAACAAGCAGATCAAGCTTGAGACCGAAAAAGACGTTTTGTCCACCCGGATTGTGGATCTGGTGGCGCCGATTGGCTTTGGCCAGCGCGCGCTTATTGTGAGCCAGCCCAAGGCCGGCAAGACCACATTTTTGAAAGATATCGCGACGGCGATCAGCAAAAATTATCCCAAAGTGATCCTTATGGCAATCTTGATCGGGGAGCGGCCCGAGGAGGTCACCGAGATCAAGCGGTTCATAAATGGAGAAGTAGCCGCGTCCAATTTCGATGAATCGCCACGGCAACAGGTGCGAGTGGCCAACTTGGGCCTTGAGCGCGCCCGCCGGCTTGTGGAGATGGGCCACGACGTGGTGGTGCTTCTGGACTCGGTCACGCGCCTGGCGCGGGCCTTCAACCTCACCGTGGTGGGAAGCGGCCGGAGCTTGTCGGGCGGATTTGATCCGCAGGCGCTTTTCCCGGCCAAGAAATTCCTGGGAGCAGCTAGGAACTGCGAAGAAGGTGGATCTTTGACCATTATCGGCACGGCGCTCGTTGGGACTGAATCGCGGATGGATGACCTCATCTACGAAGAGTTCAAGGGCACCGGCAATCTTGAGGTCCATCTGGACCGCAAATTGGCCAACCGCCGCATATTCCCGGCTATCGACGTGGAGCACTCGGGCACCAGGCACGAGGAGCTTCTCTTTGATCCGGCCCTGGAAAAGAAGATCACCACGCTCCGGCGCATGCTGGGGCTCCTCAACGAAGAAGAGCGTGTGATGCTTCTGATCGACAAGCTTGGCAAGACCAAAGACAACAAAGAGTTCCTCGAATCCCTGAGTGGGTAGTAGCACGTATGGAAGATCACGCAGAGTCCATAAAACTATATCCCAGTAAGCTTAAAACTGTGGGATATTTGATCATATTCTTGATATTTCTTGTGCTGGGAATTCTTTTTATAATGAATACTGGAGAATTCACGGCATGGATAGTGGCCGCGTTTGGGCTTTTGGGAGGACTCGTTTTTATAGTACAACTTATCCCAGAAAGTACCTATCTACTGATAACACCTTCGGGATTGACTGTCAAGAGTTTATTCAGAGGGAATACCTATAAATGGCAAGATATCAAGGAGTTTGGTGTCGGGGCAATTCCTGCGGGCCCCACTCTTCGTAAAATGGTGCTTTTTAATTTCGAGGATTCTTATAAAAAACAGGCTACTGCCAGAGCGCTTTCAAAAGGGATTAGCGGGTATGATGGTGGATTGCCTGACACCTATGGCAAAAAGCCAGAAGAACTTGCAGCCTTGCTTAATTCCAAGCTTCAGAAATATAAATAGCCTACTGTGAAGGTCCACAGATCGTTTGAGTATATTTGATCCTTTTCCGCCGCACCATTTTGGACCACGTGGTCAAAGATGGTCATTGACAAATATATACACGTTGTATATACTTCGTGTATATGAATAGTGCTATTTTGAATGTAAAAATCGACACTAAGACTAAAAAGGAAGCCCAGAAAAAGGCCCATGAGTTAGGCTTGTCTTTGAGCGATATCGTGAGGGGTATTATTTTACATTTTGTGAAGACCGAAACAGTGATTTTTACTCTCGATAAGAAATTGCAACGCGAATACGTGCGTTCATTTATCCGCTTAGCGCAGACTCAAAAGCAAAAAAGCACGAATCCGGCCCCCAGGTGATAGTCATTGCGGTATTACTGGTGAATCTTCTTATCCACAAGGTATCCACATAGCTCTTGTTTAGTTCTTATTCGTTGTGGGGCAAATTCCCCTTTGCGTATGTTTTCGCTTGACATGCGGGAATTAATATGTATACTCTATACTAGTATTGGGTACCCTTTAAAACTCAAATTTCAAAGCTCAAATGACAAATCAAATCCAAAATCCAAGCGACTGAAGAGGTATTTTTTCGGGTTTTGAGCTTTGAGCTTGAATTGACATTTGGATTTTGATATTTGGAATTAATCTTAATTATGGACTTCACCGTCAGGATAAACCGGATAATAGGGCAATTGCGGGGGATTGACCGTATGGTGACTGCGGGGCGCGAATGCAATGAAGTGCTCCAGCAGGTCTCGGCGGTCAAAAAAGCAATTGACGGGCTATCTAAAGAGATTGTCCTCAAGGACATCGGAAGCTATCTGGCCGCTGGTGAAGCTAAAAAGGTCGAGAGGACGCTGGCGAGGGCAATCAATCTATAGCATCCAGTATTCAGAAGTCAGTATTGTGTATTAATGCATGAATTTTGCTCAATACTGTATACTCAATACTCGATACCTCTAGTTTGACAAGTCCACATATTGATGGAAAACACTATAGCAAATACATCACAAACCATATCAAATGTAATCATAATAGGCGGTGGCCCCGCGGGGCTCTCGGCATCTTTATACGCGGCTCGGGCTAATCTTGTCCCACTCGTGCTCGCCGGATCCCCTCCGGGCGGCCAGCTCATGCTCACCTCAGAGGTCGAGAATTATCCCGGCTTTGAATCGATTGTGGGGCCAGACTTGATCAAGAAATACCGCGACCACACGGCTCGCTTCGGCACACAAATTGTGGATGTAAACGCCACTGGTGTGGACTTCTCCAAAAGGCCGTTTGAGGTCGTGACCCCTACTCAAAAATATCAGGCGAAGGCAGTCATAATTGCCGTTGGGGCAAGCGCGCTCTGGCTGGGACTCCCGAGCGAGACCCGGCTTCGAGGCCGTGGAGTCTCGGCATGCGCCACCTGTGACGGCTTCTTCTTCAAAAAAAGGGTTGTGGGGGTCGTAGGCGGAGGAGACACTGCCTTGGAGGAGGCACTCTTCCTCACGAAGTTCGCCTCCAAGGTGTTCATCTTTCATCGGAGGGGCGAGTTTAGGGCATCAAAAATAATGATAGAACGCGTGCACACGAATCCTAAGATCGAGGTAGTATGGAATACTGCTGTGACAGAGGTCATGGGCGAAAACAAGGTAGAAGGGGTGAAATTAAAGAAAGATTCCACAGAATCTTCCATGAAATTAGACGGTTTATTTATAGCGATTGGTCATAGGCCGGACACAACTGTCTTCAAAGACAAGATTCTGCTTGACGAGAAGGGCTATATCGTGACCAGCGCAGGGGCTGCGCTGGAAAATATCAAATATCAAATATCAAACATCAAAAATACAGAGCAAAAATCTAAAATTGATCCAAACAAATTCAAGTACGAGTTTCAGACGGCTACGTCTGTCGAAGGCGTCTTTGCCGCTGGCGACTGCGTGGACTTCACCTGGCGCCAAGCAGGCACAGCTGCCGGTATGGGCATTGCCGCGGCACTGGACGCCGAGCGCTGGCTCGAAGCTAATCAGTAGTTTAGTAGTAAGTAGCTAGCCTGCCTGCCGGCAGGCAGGTAGTTAGGACAAACTAATGCACGTGCACTAGTTTGTCCTGAATTTAGAGGTAGAAAACCTCATAGACATTCACTACTTGCTACTTAAGAAAGCTCAGAGGATTAAGAGAGCCGCCTGCGGAGCGGACCTCGAAGTGAAGATGGGTGCCAGTAGAGCGCCCTGTCGATCCCATGACCCCAATTTGCTGACCCTTCCCGACAGCAGCCCCAGCAGATGCCCCAAGAGACGACATGTGGCCGTACAAGGTCTGGTAGCCATTGCCGTGGTCGATGATGATGTGACACCCGTATCCATAGGCAAGACACCCAGAATACACCACGGTCCCACCGTCTGAGGCTATAATAGGCGGCGTGCCAGGATTCTGGATATCAACCGCCATGTGATACCATACCGGATACTGGCTGATCGAGCCGGACGTAGGCCAGATGAAAGAGGAGGAGCCTTGTACTCCGGGCTGAACCTGAGCGTAGGTGGGGGCGGTAAACACGGGGCGGGGAGCCTCAGGAGGCACGCCATCAGGCACATACAGCGTCTGGCCGGTGGCAAGAGAGAAGGTGTCCAGATCGGTAAAATCATTGAAGGGGAAATTCACAATCTTCTGCGCATCGGTCTTGTATTTTTTGGCGACCGTGTAGATCGACTCTCCGGAGGTGACCTTGTGCACGATGCCGGTAATTGGCGGGACTTTAATAATTTGGCCAGGCTTGATCGTGTCGGACTTCATGTCGTTGACCCACTTAATCGAGTTGACGGATATATCGAATTTCTCCGCCACGCCCGCTAGAGTATCCCCGCCCCGCACCTCGTAGTCCACCACAGCGTCGCGGGGCTTGGCGGAAATGACTGTTGACAGCGAGCTCTCAAGGGGATTGTAGGAGACTACCGACTGCGCGCCGCTCTCACTAGCAGCCAAAGATGAGGTGAAGGGGTTGTTCTCTGCGATGATTGGCCCGCCGACCCAGGCTGTAATGACCAGAAGAAAAAAGGATGTATTCAAAAACGAGAGCGAGTACTTCCCCCGCTTTGCCACCAATAGCGCGACGATAATATTCTTCACGCGCTCAAAGCCTTGGCCGTAGGACAGGAGGCGGCTTTTGGTGTAGTCCCACAAAAAAACCACAAATTCACGCAGGTCTTTCATGTTCCAATTATACCATTTTCACCAGTAGCTCCTGATGACTTACGGTGTGGGAGTAGTTTCCGCTTCAGGCGACGGGGAAGGTGTGGTGGGGGGTCCTGCTTCGTCTTCTCTAAGCTCAAGCTTGGGCTCGACGCTTGCTGCTGGGGGGGTGGGTAGGTTGAGCTGCGAAGGTGTGGTGCCTTGAGTGGGCTGTTCCTCCTTAGCTGGGACAAGCTTCTTAAAGTCCTCCAGATCCTTTTGTGCCTTCTTGTAGTCTTCTTTGTTGACAGCGGGATCAAGAAGCGAGAGCACGGCCTCCATCTGAGCGACCGCCTGCTCGTAGTCCTTGAGCTGAAAGTATGCCCATGCAAGGTTGTAGTGAGAATTGGGCCAGTCAGGCTTAAGGCTTGCGGACTGCTCGAAGAAGCGGGCCGCGTCTTTGTAGTTTTGGAATGAGTAGAACACTCCTCCCAAGCTGAGGCGGTAGATCGGGTTGTTGGGGTCTAAGATCATCGCGCGCTGGTACGATGACACCGTCCAGCTATCCGCGCCTTCGGCCACATTGATGAGGTTGCGGTAAATCACGGCAAGATTCTCCCAGTTGCCGGCTTTTTGAGGATTCAAGATCACGACTGCTCTGGCTTCGGCGATTGCGGCCTGAATCGCCTGGGAAATATTCTGCCTGTCTGCATCTGTGAGCTTTTTACCGTCCGCGCCAGCAGTGGAGGCGAGATTGTTGGCCAAAAGAAGATTAAGCTGGCCAAAGCTCATTCGGTAGCGCTCGATATAGGGGTTCAGAAGAATGGCCTGGCGCATGTTTTCATACACTTGCTGGCCATTGTTGGTGGCGATATTATTGATCGAATCTTTGAAGTAGTACTCCGCCAGGTAGGATCTCCCCAAAAAGTATGAGGTCACGCCGACCGCCACGAGAATAATGGCGACCAAAAGGCCTACCAAGGGTGCGAAGGAGGTAAGATCGGAAGTGCGCGTGCGGGCTGCGGCAGGGTAGGCGGCCACGGTGGCAATCAGCAAGAAAAAGATAAAGAGCACGGGCAGCGAAGCGGGGAAAAAGAGCATCACTACCAAAAGATACAGAAGGCCTAGCTTGAGGGGGAGATTGTGCTGCGAATCATGGGGCTTGAGGAGGCCGACGGCTGCGGCAAGTGGCTCTTCATTTGATTTGGCCCACACCATGCGTGAGACGAATACCAAGAACATCAAAAATGCACCAAAAGTGAGGATTCCGCCTTCGGCCCAGAGCTGTAGGAGGAAGCTCCGAGAATCGGTGAAATTGACTCTCCACAGCGGTGTGGCGTTGTAGGTCACGGGCTTCACGCGGGTGAAGACCGAGCCGAAATTGTCCACGCCAAAGCCAAAGAATGCGGTCTTCCAGTCCTTCAAAGACTCCAAGGCCCCATACCAAGCACTTGAGAAGGGTGGAAGTGAGGTGATGAGGGACTTAGGCCCGTCGTAGCCGGGAGTGCGTGTGGCTGGGAACGGCTCAAAAAGCGTATAGGTCACGAGTACTGCCGCAATCACGATCACAATCGAGGCCACAAAGCTGGCCACAGAGCGCTTGCCCTGGCGTCCAATAAGTGCGGCCACACCAAACACCACAAAGAAACCTAAAAATAGAGCTAAGTCAAGCTGCGTGCCAAGGGGTGTAAACTGTGGATTTTTAAGATAGGTCAAAGAGAGGGGAAGCGGGATATTTTTGAAAGGATTGAGGAAAAAGATGATGGCGATGGCGGCCACGGCGGTCGCGGAGGCAAAGAGCGCATTCAGAGGCGTGACTAAAAAGCTCCTGGTCTCCTCCAGAAGGCGCCGCGCGCTGAAATGGACAGTGATAAAGTAGAATATGACCAAAAATACCATCACACCCAAGCCATGCGTGGGCTTTAAGAGAGCCTGCACCTTATTGGGGCTGGCAATGAAAAGGGAGGTGGCATAAAAGATGAGGAATGCGATCAAAATAGTGTCAAGGGGTGAGTTGACCCAGCGCACTTTCTTGACAAGGAGGAAATTGACGGCCAGAACAGCAATAAGAGCGAGTACCCCAAATCCAAGAAGATAGAATTTGCTGGTGGCATAGAACTCTTGCGTGGTGGTGAGAAAAAAGAGGGGGATGGCGAAAATTATGGCGGTGTAGATGACGGTCACCAAAGAAGAAATCACACTTTGGGCATTTTTCATGTAGATTTCATTCTAGGAGTAGCCTATTGATTTGTCAAAGGCAAATGCATATTAGAAGGGGCCAATCAATGCGCGGCGGCCCACCCCAATGGGTGATTATACTTTTTGTTGCCTCAACGTTACTGCGGCTGTTTGGAGCCAAAAATTCTTGTTGCAATGCGAGGTCTTGTAATTTTATCAATAAATACGCGCCGTATCTCTTTCTGATCAAGGTGGTGGATGGCATGGCTTACGCGAGGAGTCTTATATTTTGCTTGTTTTGCATGGGCTTTATCGACTTCCCGGCCACCAAAGAGAGGAGACACTAGTGTGCTTGGCATGTTGCCGGCGCGAATCAGCGTGAGCCCCTCAGGACCTACCCCCACAATCGTATATGATCCCTTCACGCGACCAGGGTCTTGCGGGTCATTGAGAAAAAGAGGAATATGTTTCTTGGAGGCAAAAGCAATGCCTTCTTTTTGGTTTACAATCTCGGGCTTCCCACTTTCGTTCATTGAGGTTATGCCAGGATAGTTAATACCCGCCTCATGCATCTTCGAAATAACTCTTTCCAGGCCGTGATGACCATACGGATCCCAGCTTTGCATTACAGTCGTACCATCTTCAAGATGCGACACCATGGCAGGTGGAATATCGGCTAAGGCCTCTTTTCGAAGGGGTGCTCTAATAAAGAATAGAGAGCCCGCGATCTGCGAAAGCGCAGCTGGATCGCTGAAAAGGCCGTGCAGATCGTCCGGAATTTTCGTGTGGTCTATGAGGGCAATGAACCTTTCGGATGACAAGGCCGCAGCAAGTGGACGATTAGACCGTTCTTCTCCCTTAATGCTGCGTACCTCGCTCAAGAACCTCTCATTGGCGCCATCCCCAAGAATATAGCAAACTCCCCGGTTGTAGCCCCCAATAGCTCCTCCCGCCCGAGCAAGTCTTGCGACCTCCTCAGACGCATGAGGATCAAAGACAGAAAGAACGAGCGTAGCCTCAGTTTTTTCTTTATGCTTCAGAGAGGGGTGGAGTAACTCTGCCATAATACCTCCTAATTTTAGTATATAATATACACGAAGTATAGCAGAATTTTTATTGTTTTTTACTGTAGAGTACGAATCAATATATCACATACTCTATAAAACGTTAAACAGTGATAATCGAAGGAGAAAATAGAGCTTTTATGCCAGTATCCATTAATGGGGAGGTGCGAGTAACCACATTAACGGACGTCATGCGCGTGCTTGATGAGCAGAACCAAGACCCTCCTGGAGGTGACAAATATATTGCGGGTTGTTACGGTGCTATTCTCGATCGAATTAATCGCCACGACGAGCTAACCGAGGATATAATCACCTCTTCTTTGCATCTGCGACCACATATCTCACCCCAATACTTTGCGAATCTACTTTTTAGGGCAATACAATATGTCGAGATATATCGTTTGCCCAAGGACAACAATTATCCTCATAATTTAGGATCAAAAAGCGCTTGGAAGGCCGAGCTCGGGGGACTCTTCAAAATTTACGCGGACGATATTAAGGATCTTTTAGCAAAAAAGGATACGTCAACGACTGTATATCAGCGCTATGCAGGGCCCCAAGCCTTACTTCGTGGATTTTTTGGCGACAAGCCTCTTCGTGTGGGAGATCTTGGTTGTGGTGGAAATGTAGGGTTGCCTGGTATTTCACTTGGCATACCTTTTGACGCGATTGAAGACAGAACCCCACATCACATAGTGAGTAACCTTCTCGAGAAGCCTCCTTCTATAGAAAAAGGAGTAGCCGTAGACCGCGAAGATCCTCATGATCCTGAGGCCAAAAAGTGGAGAACAGCCTGTTCATTTTATCCCAGTGAGTTTAAGCGACTTGCTCAAGCCAGCATTCTTGAAGCGCGAGTTACTAAAGCTACGAACGTGAAATTTTTTAAAGCAGATCTTTTGACAATGCCTATAGGCAATGGATCAAAAGAGTTGCAGCCAGATGTTTTGGATAGTATTATTTTGAGCACGGTTTTATATCAATTGACGCCTCAAGAACAACAAATCGTTCTTAACGGTGCCAGGCAAATGGTTACAAGTTCTGGCAACATTATCATTGAAGATTTCGCCAAAAAATCTACAGAAGGCATAGGTCTAAACTTCGACACCAATTGGTTTGCCAACGATGGCTGGGCCTACCGCACGTTCGTATTAAATGCAGATACAGAATGGAAGCCCAAAGAGGTTCTCCAATGGGCCAACGGTAGGTGTACCAAAGTAAGGGCAGGAGAGGATTTTCAGCTCATAGCTGACACCCCGGCTGATGCGCAGGCCACATCCTGACTCACGTCATAGCTCCCACCCACTCCTACTGCGCCCACAGTCACCTCACCTTCTTTGATTGGAATACCGCCCGGGATGAGCATGAGCTCCCCGCCGAAGGCGCTTGGTAAGCCGTAGAGCGGTTTGCCATCGCCCGAGTACTTTGCAATCTCCTCGGTCGGCAATCCCACTACTGCTGCGGTATATGCTTTTGAGGTGGCGAACTTAGGACTCACCACGAGCGCTCCATCAGTCCGTTTCAAAAGGATAAGTACTCCATGTTCATCAACGACTGCAACCGTGATTTTGATACCCAGCTCCGAGGCTTTAGCGAGCGCAGCATGGGCTACTGTTTTAGCTTTTTCTAAAGTAAGCATATGTATCACCTCCTCGCCAATACTATCATAGTATAAATATATCATGAAGATATTTCAACCTGCCGCAGTATTATGCAAGCTGCTATACTGAAATAGTATATGTCTACATACATAACTACACCTCAGACAAAAAAAACAATTGAGGCGCTTTGGCGGCTTGAAAAGATTATTCTTGAAGAACTTGATTTTAGTCATGTCGTAGATAAGATCGTTAATGGGCTTTTAATGGAGCTTGATTACCTTAAATTGGGATATCGCATCATAGTGCTAACACTTGTAGATCAGAAAAAAGGGGTATTGCGTCGTGTTTCTTTGTCTCAGACTCACGAGGCTGAAATGGCTTTGGCTGCTTCGGCTGTGCCCTTTCATAAGATTGAGATACCTCTGAGTGCTCATGAAAATTTACTGATTAAGACTATGGAACATAAGATTCCATACGTTACCCACTATTGGCCCGATCTATTCACTCCAGCTCTCACACCCGAACAGGCAATTTTTAATCAGAAATCAGCCGGTATTAAAACGAGCCTCGTATATCCAGTTATCGTGCGCGACCGGGTTATCGGAGTCTTAATTTTTAGCATGGTGAAAGAAGTAACGGAGGTTTCCAATGATGAAAAAGATCTCATTCTTGGATTCACCGATATTGTGGGTTTGGCAGTACAAAATGCACAGTTATATACTACATTGCAAGAAACTGCAGCTAAGCTTGAGCATGCCAACAAGCGGCTGCAGGAAATAGACAAGCTCAAGGACGAGTTCGTGTCGGTGGCCTCGCATGAGCTGCGGACCCCAATGACTGCGATCCGCAGCTACCTCTGGATGACTCTGGCTGGCAAGGGCGGCAAGCTGGAGGACAAGCAGAAATTTTACCTCGATCGTGCCTATAACTCCACTACCCGCCTCATCAAGCTCGTCAACGACATGCTCAATGTGTCCAGAATCGAATCGGGCCGCATCAGTATCGAGGTCAAGAAGGTGGACCTTGAGAAGATGAGCGAGGAGGCGATTGGAGAGGTCGCGCCCCGCGCTACTGAGCTTGGCATCAATCTGGTCCTCCAGAAGTCGCTCACGCCCCTCTACGTGATCGCCGACGCGGACAAGATCAAGGAAGTGCTTATCAATCTGGTGGGCAACTCTATCAAATTTACGCCTAAAGGAGGCACGATTACCGTGAGTTTTGCTGTGAAGGAGGGTATGGTGGTGACCTCGGTCACAGACACCGGAGTCGGAATTGCTCCAGAGAACATGCCCCGCCTTTTCCAGAAGTTTGCTATGGTCAAAGCCTCGTATGTGGTCAATGAGCAGGTCTCATCGGGCACGGGTCTGGGGCTGTATATATGTAAATCTATAGTAGAGATTCACGGTGGTACCATCTGGGGCACATCTGCCGGGATCAATCAGGGCTCCACATTCGGCTATTCTCTCAAGCTCTACACCCAGGAGGAATTCGAGCGCCTGGAAGCCAAGTATAAGGGTCACGGGGAGGTAGGAATTATCCACACGGCAGCATGAGTCAGTAGCAAGTAGCTAGTAGTAAGTAGTTAGGGAGCACAAAATTTAAATTCCTTGCTACTGGCTACTTTCTACTTACTGCTGGTCATGCTATACTCAATGCATGTCCCCGGTCCAAGATCCTCCCTTTCCAGTCGTTCCTACCCGTGATGCCCTCGCGCACCCGCCCCCTTTTGCAGATCCCGCGGGAAGCACCATCGAGGCCGAGCT
>CAYLLP010000027.1:0-12882 GCA_964384955.1 uncultured Gammaproteobacteria bacterium | reverse complement strand
ACCAAGGACTTCGATCTTATAAGGATCGCACTCTACCACTGAGTTACAGGCGCTTGCGCTAGATATATTATATCCTATTGTGGCGGGTTTGAGAAGATTTAGCTTTTGTGCCTGCCTCCATTGTGGATTCTTCTAAGAAGCCGCGCACGACGATTTTGAATCTCCTCAAGAGGCAAGTGGCGGACATCTGCAACCGCAAGGCGATTCAACTCTAATGCAGCCCTTCGCTGGGAACTTGAAAATGATTTAAAATCCGCAGGTGGTGAAGGTCGCTCTACTATGGCCATGAAGAAATTATTATAGCAGACATTTTTATGGAGCGGTGGAAGGGATTCGAACCCTCGACCTTCTCCTTGGCAAGGAGACATTCTACCACTGAACTACCACCGCAGACTCTATTATATCATTCAAATAGATGGGTTCTATTTAAAGAAAGTTCACAAATTACTTTACTTCTAGCAGAAAAACTCCTACCAGCCCCTCTAATCGAGGCAAGTCTTTTTTAAACATAAACTCTTCCTCAACATTTTGATAAGAAAAATATTCGGGCTTATAAATCGATATCGCAGGTTTATCATGATCGTGAGCATAGGATAATGGATCTCCAACCTCAGAAGTGGGATATTTAAGCAATAATCTAGTTTCTTTCTCAGTATATGCAAAAATTGTTGGACTTTTGGGAGTATCGGTGCCAAATTTTCTTACATACTTTATTCTGTTGCCATCAAAACCTCTATATAGAAAGCCTTCCTTGTAGGCACCTAATTCTTTGAGTTTTTTAATCAAACCCTCAAATTGATCTTCCCTACTAAAATAATCAGGGAACCGTAGTCTTTTGTAGAATGGCCCTTCTTTTTTTTCACCTTGAGGTTCAGTTGCGTGATGTGTTATTTCTGCTGATGTGGGTTCTGCCATGAGATATTATACCTAACTTTAATATATTGGATGGAAGCGCGGGCTTGGCAAGGAGACATTGGCTACAAAAGATCCTGAATCGAGTTCAGGATGACCCTTCGACATGCTCAGGATCACTTCCCGATGGTGACGACGGCGTCGAAGTCTGAATCCGAAGAAAGCGTGTTGCCCGCAGTTGCTGACGAATATTTTTCCTTGACGTCGGCCAGAAGCTCATTGAGGTACTTGCTATTTGACGCCTTGACTTGCACAATCACGCCTTCTTGCTCCTGATCGTCGGCATTTCCTGTCTCTACGAATTCATATCCCTTGCTCTTGAGGTGGGCGGCGGCTTGACCTGCGGCTCCTACTTCACCAGATCCATTCAAGACCTGGATACGCATGTCTGTGGCGGCTTTTACCTGTGCTGGGGTGGCTTTGGGGGTGGGGGTGACTTTTTTGGTTGGGGTGGGGGTTGCATCTTCCTCGAGTGTGGGCTCTGGAGTGGGCTCTTCTTCTTGGACCTCAATTGTGGGGGTGATTTGATCCTCTTCACTGGAGCTCTGAGAATTTCTGAATGCTATAAAGAGTCCCACGATGACAATTGCAAGAATGATAAGAATCACGAAGACTCGATTACTTTTTTTTGGTCGACCGAATGTGCGATCGGCAGACATGACCGGTGATGGAGAGCTAGTAGGTTCCATATGTAAAAAGTAGCTTCATTATACCCCTCATTATTTATTTGTCAAGGGTAACGGAAAGATCAGACGGGGTCAACCCTTCATTTTCGTGAGAGCTTTTTCGAATGCATGGGTGTCGGTTTTATACGTCAATGTTTCTCTTACGTCCGAAGCCGGCACAAATTTGGCTTCCTGCACTTCGAAGTCATGATCTTTGGGGTCTCCTGACTGATACTCCATGAGAAAGTAGTGCACCGTCTTATCGACCAAGTACTCCTTGAAGCGGTATGTATATTTTACCTCCACATGTTTGTGGTCCACAAGGAGCGCCTTGACTCCACCCTCCTCCTCCACTTCCCGCATTGCAGCGGCTTCCTCGGATTCATCTTTTTTCTCGTCCCCAACAATTCCTTTGGGGAAACCCCAGCCCTTATGCTGCGCGTGCTGGGTGATAAGCCAGAGCAGTCCGTCATTCGTTTTTTTATACACGATCCCGCCTGCAGATAGTTCTTTTTTATATTTCATGTTAATTCTTAGAAAAAAATCATATGATTAATCATATGATTTTTTCATTCTGGAATTCTTGAGAATTCCAGAATAGCTATTCTAATTCTCTCTGCAGCCATTCTTCGACTCCTTTTGAGGTTTTGGTTACTGGGATTGCAGTTAAGACAAATGTCTCATAGCTGTGGAGTTTCCTGACCTCGTGTTCAATCGCCTCAAACTTCGCTTCCACCGATTCCATCATCAGCATGATTTCGTCTGCTTTGTCGATTTTACTCTTCCACCAGAATGAAGACGACACCGGCATTTTCCTGGCGCACGCAATCAATCGCTTCTCAAGAAGTGCTCGCGTGATTTTATCAGCCTCTTCATCGTTGGCACACGTGAGAAACAGAATAATCATAAAGAATGCGGAGAGGGTGGGATTCGAACCCACGATGACCTTGCGGCCATACTAGTTTTCGAGACTAGCCCGTTCGTCCACTCTGGCACCTCTCCACTCCCTGAGGCCTGGAGGGGAATCGAACCCCTGTATAAGGGTTTTGCAGACCCTTGCCTTACCACTTGGCTACCAGGCCATGAGATCCCCTATTTTACTTCAAAAAAAGCGTTTTTGCTAGCTTCGCCGAGTATGGTACAATAGTACCCGTTACAAATTAACCAAAAATTATGGGCAAAACAGATGGACTCTATGTGGATGGGTTTGTAATCCCGGTCAAGAAAGCCAAGTTTGCGGCATATCGCAAGATGGCCACGGAGGGCAAGAGAATATGGATGAAGTATGGCGCTTTGGATTATAAGGAGTGCGTCAGCGATGACATGAATCCGGAGACCGGCGGCATGAAGATAGCAACATTCCCAGAAATAACCAAGCTCAAGTCCGACGAAGTCGTGGTCTTCTCCTATATAGTCTATAAATCGAGGAAACACCGCGACCAGGTCAACGCTAAGGTGATGAAGGATCCTATGATGAACGATCCCAAGATGAAAGATAAACCGATGCCATTTGATATGAAACGGATGACATTCGGGGGTTTTAAGGTAATCGTCTCGTCGTAGCCTTTTTTGGGTATATGGTACAATTACGGATTGTACGTATGGTATATAATAGTCCAACTCATGGGAAGCTCGATCTGGAAGAGCTCAAGAGTGTGATCTCGCGCTACATGGCCAGCGACAAAAAGGCAGTCTACGATATTATCGTGGGCACAGATTCGCAGAAAACTAAAAATGGCGGATACGACTTCGTGTCGGCGCTTATCGTCCACCGGGTGGGGCACGGCGGAATCTATTTCTGGAATCGCGAAATGGTCGCGCGCAAGATCAGCCTCAAGGCGCGCATCTACGAGGAGGCCATCCGCTCGCTTCAAGCCTCCGAACACTTCGTGACATTCTTCAAGACCAACGGCATCTCCAAATACAAAATCCAGATTCATGTGGATATTGGTCCCAACGGGGAGACCCGCGAGCTTATCAATGAAGTCGTGGGGATGGTGCGAGGATCGGGTTACGACGTGAAGATCAAGCCCGACTCCTTCGGCGCGTCAAAAGTGGCAGACCGTCATACATGACGACAATTTCAAATTACAAAGCTCAAATGTCAAATCAAGTTCAAATATCAAATTAATTTTAATCATTTAGATTTTGGATTTGATTTGAATCTTTGGATTTTGATATTTGGATTTAGCTTACGAACTCTTTCACGTTTGCTTCCGTTATTGTGAAACTCTCTCCTTCTCCCTGCACGATCCTGTAGGCCGCGCGCCGTATGATGGTGTCAATCAGCCGATGCAGGCTTCGGAGGCCCGGATCAAAGCCCAATGGCCGCACCAGCTTGGGCCAGAGCTCTTCTGCGATCGTCAGCTTGGCAGCGTCCATCCCGGCCTCCTTCAATAAGGTAGGTAGCACGTACTTTTTGGCGATTATGATCTTGTCTTCGTCGGTGAAAGTGGGCATATCAATCTGCTCCAAGCGGTCGAGGACCGCTGTCGAGATGTTCTGCGTGTTGTTGGCGGTGGCCAGAAATAGAACCTGCGAGAGGTCAAAAGGGTAATCGATGAAATAGTCAGTAAAATGCACATTTTGGCCAGGGTCAAGGATCTCAAGGAGGACCCCCATAATCGCATCGCGACTTGCCGGGGTGACGCGGTCAAGCTCGTCCAAGAGGATGACAGGGTTCTTGACCCCGCACTGCCTCAAGGCCTTTATAATGAGGCCCGGCCCGGCTTCGGGCTCAGTCTTGGATAGTCCCCGAAGGTCAAGGGCCGAAGAGAGGCCGCCGAAGGGAATCCTCACATATTTGCGGCCCAGGGCCTGCGCTATGGCCTCACCCAAAGACGTTTTACCTGTGCCCGCCAGCCCGACAAAAAAAAGGATTGGGGCGTGGGCGGGCAAGGGGCTCGGCTCCTTTTTTTGCAAGATTTGGACCGAGATATACTCCAGAATGCGAGACTTGACTTTGTCAAGGCCGTAATGATGGGCGTCTAAAATCTCCTTGGCTTTTTTGATATCTAAGGCTTCCTCGGAGGTGGTCTCCCAGGGGAGCGCCGTGATCCAGTCGATGTATTTGCCGACAATTTCCAGGCTTGCCACTGCCCCACCAAACTTCATGGCATTGGCCACCCGATCGACTTCCCTCGTAGCATGCTCCCGCAAATCCTGCGGCAATGACGCCTTTTGTAGCTTCGCTTTGAGCGAATCAATTTCAGGAAGTGTGTTTGGGGCGTCCATAAGCTATTGACGATTTAATCGGGGTTGACAATGTCAAAATCTTGTGTTATCATAGTACTTCTCTGTTTGCTAAGCAAACTGCAGGAGTAACTAATTATTACAAACTTTTGATCTAAAAAGCTATGGCAAAACAATCGGTCACTATCAAACCTCTTTTTGACAACGTCCTCATCAAACCCCTCGAAGGGGAAGCCAAGACCGCCTCAGGCATCATTCTTCCAGATTCAGTTAAAGAAAAACCTCAAGTTGGAGAAGTAATGGCGGTAGGACCCGGCGCCTACGATGAAGATGGTGAGCGCAAGCCCATGACCGTCAAAAAAGGTCAAAAAGTCTTGTACAAAAAATGGGGTGGTAATGAAGTGAAGGTGCATGGAGAGGAATGGCTCCTCGTGGAGGAGAAGGATATTATGGCAATAGTTGAGTAATTTTCAATTTGAAATTCGAAATTTGAATTGAATTTGAATTGAATTAATTTTTAAACCTTGAAAATTAAGATTTGATTGAAAATTTAAAATTAAAAATTTCAAATTAAAATAATATGGCTAAGCAAATCGCATTCGCAGAAGACGCCCGCGCAAAGCTCGCTCGCGGCGTGAATATATTAGCTAAAACTGTCGTTACTACGCTTGGCCCCCGAGGCCGCAATGTGGCCTTAGACCGCAAATGGGGCGCCCCCACTGTGGTGCACGACGGCGTGACCGTGGCCAAAGAGATCGAGCTTGAGGACCCATTTGAGAATATGGGTGCCCAGCTTGTCAAGGAAGCAGCCTCCAAGACCAATGATGTGGCCGGAGACGGTACCACGACTTCGACCCTTCTCACCCAGGCGATTGTGAATGCTGGCCTCAAAAATATCACCGCAGGTGCCAATCCTATGATCCTTAAGCGCGGTATTGAGCGTGCCGTGATCGAGGTCGTGGCACAAATCAAGAAATTGAGCAAAAAGATTCCCCTCAACGACAAAGAAGCAATCACCCAAGTCGCAACCATATCAGCCGGGGACCCATCAATTGGTGCTCTTATTGCGGAGGCAATCTCGCGCGTGGGCAAAGACGGAGTCGTCACGGTCGAGGAGGGCAAGGGCCTCCAAATGGAGATTGAGTACAAAGAAGGCATGGAGTTTGACCGCGGCTACGCCAGCGCATACTTTGTGACCAACGCAGACCGCATGACGGCAGAAGTCGAGGATCCCTATATCTTGATCACCGACAAAAAGATCTCAGCAGTCTCAGATCTTCTTCCCTTTTTGGAGAAATTGGTCAAAGTGACCAAGAACTTTGTAATTATCGCCGACGAGGTCGATGGTGAGGCTTTGGCCACACTGGTCGTCAACAAAATGCGCGGTACCTTCAACGCTCTGGTCGTGAAGGCTCCGGGATTCGGCGACCGCCGCAAGTCAATGCTTGAGGATATTGCGATTTTGACTGGCGGCACTGTGATCTCCGAAGATCTAGGCAAGAAGCTTGAGTCGATTGAGGTTACGGACTGTGGCCGCGCCGACAAAGTGTGGGCCGACAAAGAAAATGCCCGCATCATTGGAGGCAAGGGGTCCTCTGCCGCAATCAAAAGCCGCATTGGTGCGATTCGCCGAGAAATGGATGAGACCACCTCAGAATTCGACCGCGAGAAGCTTCAGGAGCGCCTTGCTAAGCTCTCAGGTGGAGTCGCTGTCATGAATGTGGGGGCTGCCACTGAGGTCGAGATGAAAGAGAAGAAAGAGCGGGTCAATGACGCCGTGGCCGCCACCAAGGCTGCGCTTGAGGAGGGGATTGTGGCCGGAGGCGGTGTGACCCTACTTCAGGCTCGAAAAGCCCTGGTAGGCCTCAAAAAAGAATTTAAGCGAGACGAAGAGGTCACCGGAGTAGACATCGTGGCCACAGCCCTCAGCGAGCCTGTACGGATGGTCGCCTCCAACTGTGGAGTGGACGCTGGATGGGTCGTGCGCAAGATTGAGGATCAAGGAGCTGTCGACTATGGATTTGACGCAGAGACCCTAGACTTTGGCTCAATGTTCAAAAAGGGAATCGTGGATCCTGCCAAGGTAGTGCGCACAGCACTTGAGAACGCAGCCTCAGTGGCCACTATGATTCTGACCACGGAAGCGCTGGTGACCGATATACCCGAGAAGAAAGATGGCCCCGGTGGGATGCCAGGCGGAGGAATGCCCGGTGGGATGGGCGGCATGCCGGACTACTAAACCGCTTAATCGGCACATCGGCACCTCAGGGATAGCACATCTGTCGATCAGTAAAAATACAACGGCTAACCGATTAACCGTTCGCTTTCCCCGGTCACCTGCTCAGCAGATCACCTTAATTACTTGTTACCGCAAATATTACAGTCTTTTTTGTGGGTAGCTGCCACCACGACAGCCGATGCCCCAACCAAAAGATATACAACTCGAGTGAGTGATGAGCCAGCTCCAAGGAGCGTCTCAACAAGATTAAATCCAAGTGCGACGAGACCCCAATTTAAGGCGCCTACCAAAACGAGCGTGATTGCGACCATATGAAGAGTTTTGTTGTTCACGAAGATATCACCTCCTTTGCGTACACTAGAGTGAGTATATGGTAGGGCGCTACTCAAGTCAAGGGGATTATAGGTGTGGTATACTGAGTCTCAAGATGGCAAAAAGAAAGGAGAGGTCACTCGCGTTTATGGCCTTTCTCCAAGCTCTAGGGCTTGTGGCCTACTGTGGGGTGGTCGCCTCACTCATGTGGCACGCGCAGAAAGCGTTTAAGACGGTCCCCGAATACTTTGCCCCCTTGCTCTTTCTCACGGTTTTTACCACGTCAGCCTTGATCTGCGGCATACTTGCGCTCTATCAGCCCTTCTTGCTATGGGAGCAGCGGCAGACCCGCCGAGCCCTCAAGCTCGTCCTCTACACCGCACTCTGGCTTGTCGCGATGGTGATTCTTCTTGTGGCGGCACTTCTGAGCATGTAGGCGAGAGATGCGTGTGAGGTGCATTTGCAATCTGTGAGCTCTTATGGTATACTAAGAGTAACGCATGGTTTGAACATTACTGACGACTGGAAAATTCTTTTTTCCGGTCCCTGCGAGAAACTTCAATTTGTGCAATTAATTTAGCCCTTTCGATTCATGCCCAAGAAAATCTATATAGGAAGACTTCCGCAAGACTTCGTTGATCAAAGCCTCCACGATCTTTTTTCCCCACTGGGGAGAGTTGTCACCGCAAGAGTGGTCAAAAATAGCGGTGTGGAGAGCGCGTCCAGCCATGGCTATGTAGAAATGGCCACAGATGAGGAGACCAAGAAAGCGATTCGTGGTCTGCACAATGCTAAGGTCCAAGAAAGCCGAGTGATTGTGATGGAAGCGCATTTTTTGGACCAAGAACGGCGTCCCACACAAACTACATGGAAGAAACACAGACGTTAATTACTGTTACTTTAGGAAAGTAGGTGATACAACATGGACAAAAATAAATTATTTATAGGAAGTTTACCTTGGTCAATCAATAGTGATTCACTTCGAGAATTATTCGCGCAATATGGCGAAATTACCGATTGTGTGGTCATCACTGATCGTGATTCAGGTCGCTCCAAAGGATTTGGATTTGTGACCTTCTCCACAGAAGAAGCTGCTCAAAAGGCGCTTGAGATGGATGGACGGGAGGTCGAAGGTCGACCGATTGTGGTCAATGTCGCCAAGCCCCGCGAAAATCGCAGTGGTGGAGGTGGTGGAGGATTCAATCGTGGCGGCGGTGGAGGTGGAGGCGGCAACTTTAGACGAGGAGGTCGTGGAGGTTATTAAATCAAGAATCTAATCTATGAAAACATACCCCAATCTTTGTATCCGATGCGGCAAACAGCGAAAAGTTGTACGAACTTGGAAATCGCGGATAGGAGTCTCTGTAATTATAAATACAGAGACTGCCTGTCCGGATGTGGATTGCCAAAAAAAGGTCGATAGCGACAACAAAAAGCAGCGCGACAAAAGCAATGCTATGAAAGCGCAGCAAGAGCTTCGGGCGTCGGAGCGCATGGTCGCAAGAGCCGAGGCTAAGGCGAGCAAAGCGGTGGCGGCCTAAATGTGCTACCATGAGATATGGAGCAGATTGGCAAAAAATATTGCGCAATTTTTGCCCTTGGATGGACAATTCTTCTCACGGCATTACTTTTCGTTAATCTTCAGGCGGCGTATGGCCAGACCTGTGTCGGGGATATCTGCGTGCAAAATCCCCTCGATCCCCCTGCGTCCCCTCCCCCAGAGCCCTCCGTGCCCTCTAACTCGTCCTCTTCCCCGTCCTCATCAGGAGGCTCTAGTGGCTCATCCTCGGGTGGTTCTTCGGCCCCGTCCGTTGTCCCCACACCGATTACACTTTTTTTGCACTATCCCCGCATCGCCCTCGATCCCCTTTCGCAGAATCCTACCAATAAGACGTCGCTTACCCTCCGCGGCAAAGCCACAGTGGAGGCAGGGTCTATCGCGCGCGTGGAGTATAGTATAGATGGCGGAGCATGGAGCAAAGCCACGGCTCGAGACGGCCTCTTCAATAGCAGGCAAGAAGCCTTTTTCTTCGATCTTAAGAAATTACTTGAAGCAAAATATATAGTAAAAGTACGAGGTCTCAGCTCCAGTGGGATGGTCACCCCTGAGGATGCCCAGGCCACAGAGACCGTCGTTATTATTACGACAGCGCCCTCGGTCGCGCTTGACCCCTTCCCCGCGCGATCTACAAGGAACACTAAGCCCACGGTCGCAGGCTCTGCATCATCCAAATTAGGAGAGATTGCCAGAGTTGAGGCAAGCTTCGACAATGGCCGCACGTGGAGGCCTGGAGAACATGAAGGGGGCAAATTCAAAGTGACCGCAGACACTTTGGGTGGCGGCCGCCATCAGGTGGTGGCGCGCGCGTATGACAACGCCGGCAATGTGGGAAAATCCAAGCCCCAAGAGCTCGTGGTGGACACGTCTCTTCAGACTCTGGCTGGAGTGCTTCTCATAGGCGCAGTCCTGGTGGGGGTAGGATGGAATGTGTTTTTTTACAAAAAGACCAAGGTGGAGGAGAAGCGAAAAAGCGAATATATTTCCGCAGCCGCGCATGAGCTGCGGACCCCTATTACCGCTATCAAATGGTACTTAGACGAGATCCTCAAAGGAGGCTTCGGGCCCATTAAGCCTGATCTCAAGACTCCCTTGCAAGGCACAGCAACTGTGACCGAGAATTTGATCGATATGGTCAACAATATGCTCAATGTGTCGCGGCTTGAGGAAGGGCGCCTGGCGACCAATGTGAGCGTATTCCCCATCTGGGAGACCGCCGATGGGATTGTCTCGATCCTTGAGCCTCTGGGCCGGGCGAGCAATATTGCGATCTCGCATTCGGTGCCGCATGATCTCTATGCCAAAGCCGATAAAGAGCACTCGAGAGAAATCATTATTAATCTTGTGGGGAATGCCTTGAAGTTTACCAATGCCGGCTCGATCAAAGTCTCGACGTCCTCTATCGGTAATCAGGTCAAGGTGCGAGTGACCGATACAGGGCGTGGAATCAAGGATGACGATAAGGAGAAGTTATTCAAAAAATACGGCCAGGTGGGGGAGCAGGGCAAGATAACCGGTACCGGCCTTGGCCTTTTCATCTCCCGCGAGATGGCTCGGAAAATGGGCGGCGACGTGTGGCTTGAGAAGTCTGAACCTGGAAAAGGGAGCACGTTTGCATTTTCAATTCCTAAAGCGAGCAAGCCAGATAAACTTCACAACAGCGAAAAAGCAAAGACCGCTCCAGTCAAAAACCCAAATCCACCACCTCCCAAATCTTCCGTTACTCCTAGCTCAGGAGCTTAAACTTAAAACTCCAAAAATGAAGTGCTCAGGCGAGTAGAGGGTGTTCGGATCTTTTTACGCACAAAACTCAATAACTTTTTTATAAAAAAGCTCCGGATTTAATAAAATCCATTCATGATTTCCATCTACTATTTCTAGTTTTGATTTTCCAATTCGATTTTTAAACCGTTCTGCAATATCTAATGGAAAAATTGTATCATTTTTACTCCATAAAATTAAGGTTGGAATACCAATCTTTCTTAAATTTTTATACTTTGTAGAAAGAGCATGTTTTCGTACCTTGTTGATATGGGATAAATCAAAAAAGTGCTTGATTGAATAAATAAGATAATCATTTGCGAGTTTATAAAATACTGAATAGTATTGAGGTCTTATAGAATAAAAAAGGATTCTATGAATAAGTTTAGATAGCTCAGATTCTCTTGGTGATGCTTGGTCGGCTGTATTCACAAGAATCAACTTTGAGACGTCTTTGTTCATTGCAGCCAAGTTGAAAGCTATACCCCCTCCGAATGAATATCCGATTACAATTACGTTTTTTAGCTTAAGTTTCTTTAGGAATTTATCAAATAAATGAGCAAAATTTGTAAAGCTCCACTCCTCTTTGGGGATATCTGAATCCCCAAATAACGGTATGTCGGGAGCTATTACAAAGTATTTTTGAGAAAGAAGTACTAGATTCTTTTTGTAAGTCAATGCCCTTGTTCTACCCCCATGAAGAAATAATATCGAAGGACCTTTGCCGATGGTGTAGTAGACTATCTGCAGACCATCGATAGAGATTTTGTTCTTCTTAAAATCCATGCTGAAATTATATCATGACGAGGAGATCCGAAGTCGAAGCGGATTGTTGTTATAATCTAAAAATAGCGGGCTTGCACTGAGCTTGTCGAATCCACGACGTTAGAACCTTTTACGCACAAATTTAGTTATTTTTTGTCTGCAAGAACTTCATTGATTGTGTGTCGAGCGTTGGCAGCAAGCTCAGGATTGGTGTCTTTATAATAAGGAAGCTGGATAAGAGCAATTGACAAAGCCCACCCACGACCCCGTTCCCATGTTGCATCGTCTGCTTGTAGAATCTCTCTGAATGTACCTCTCACTTTTGCAGGGAATAGATTCCAAGCGGGAATCATGTCACATGCTGGATCACCTATACCTATTCCACCAAAGTCAATAACGGCACTTAACCGATCATTAACGAGCAGTAGATTCATAGATAATAGATCTCCGTGAACCCAAACAGGTGACCCAGTATATTCTGGAACTTTTAATGCTTTTTCCCATATAGCCCTTACAGCATCTACATCAACCAGTTTTTGTGACTCCTTAAGTGCAGTACGCATCTGAGGATCTTGCACCGAAAGATGAGCTCCACGGCGTGCAGGTGGTCCATCCTTAAGAGCAATCTTATGGAATAAAACGATGAATTTTGCCAAATCCATAGCAAGAGATTCTGGGTCTTTGAGCTGGTCGACTACTGGAGTCTCACCCTCAATCCACCGATAGATAGACCACTGATACGGATAGCCCTCAGCTGGTTTTCCCTTTCCAAATGGTTCAGGAATTGCAAAAGGGAGGAGTGAGGTAAGTTTCGGTAACCACTCATGCTCCTTGTCTACAGGTTTAGCTGCGCTTCGAATGCGAGGAAGTCGTACAACCATATCTTTACCAAGTCGATATAGTGCATTGCTTGTTCCAGAAGACGAAACTGGTTCAATCGGAAGATTCGCCCACTGGGGAAACTGTGAAGTAAGTAGTCTTTTCACAAGATGGACATCAATATGAACCTCGTCGATATGCATTTTCATGAAGAAAGTATATCAAAGGGTTCGAACGTCGTCCACGAGTCCAGGGGGAGGGTATCCTTCGTTAAAACTTCGGATACTAAAGACCTCCCAATTCATCCTTCGCCAAAACTACAGGATTTGATTTGAAAAATCGCTTTTTCATAAAAGCTATGCCGGAGCCTGTTTTTAAATACTGTTCAAACGATATAGCTTGAGATTTTGTTTTAAAACCACAGTACCATTCGAGTTCATAGTTTAAATTAGACTTTGTCGATAAAACTTTGCCTGATTTATGTTTTTGGAGGCGATTTTTCAAATCAGGCGCAGAACCAATATAGTATCTTCCTGTTTCGGAGTTAACAAGAATATAGGCGTAGTGCATAGTGGCTTGCCATCCGTAGCCTTGGCGAAGGATGGTCCAGGGGGAGGGATTCGAACCCCCGTAGGCTTGCGCCGTCAGATTTACAGTCT
>CAYLLP010000026.1:0-14414 GCA_964384955.1 uncultured Gammaproteobacteria bacterium | reverse complement strand
CCGGCCGCTAGCGTCGGGACTAATTTCTAAAGAAATGACAAATTTGCTGCAAAAACAACAAAAAAAAGATCTCGACTTCGAGTATCGCTACGGGTTTTCGATGCCTGAGAACTACTCCTTCAAGGCGAAAAAGGGGATAAGCCCAGCGAGTGTGCTTGCAATCTCAAAAATGAAAGGAGAGCCCGCGTGGATGACCGATTTCCGCCTCAAGTCCTACGAGGTATTTAAAAAAAAGAAAATGCCTTCCTGGGGCCCTGATCTTTCCAAAATCGACTTTGCTAACATCTATTACTACATTAAACCCACAGAGGGGCAAGTATCCTCGTGGAGCGACCTGCCCGCGGAGATCAAGGAAACATACGACAGAATAGGAATTCCTGAGGCGGAGAAGAATTTCTTGGCAGGGGTGAGCGCTCAGTACGAATCAGAAGTCGTGTACGAGAGCATGAACAAAGCCCTTACGAAGCTTGGGGTAATTTTCTGCGACATGGACACCGCGCTCAAAAAATACCCCGATATTGTGAAAGAGTATTTCGGCACATTGATTCCGCCTCATGACAATAAATTCGCGGCCCTCAACTCCGCAGTGTGGTCTGGCGGATCGTTTGTGTACGTGCCAAAAGGGGTGGAAGTGAAGCTTCCACTCCAGGCCTACTTCCGCATCAATGCAGAGCGATTCGGCCAGTTTGAGCGCACACTTATTATCGCCGAGGAGGGGTCGAGTGTGAATTATGTGGAAGGCTGCACCGCGCCGGTCTACACCACCGATTCTCTTCATGCTGCCGTGGTGGAGATCTTTGTCAAAAAAAATGCCCGTGTGCGCTACACCACGGTGCAGAACTGGAGCAAGAATGTGTACAATCTGGTCACCAAGCGCGCGCGCGCCGATAAGAATGCCATCATGGAATGGATTGACTGCAACATCGGGTCGGCGATCACGATGAAATATCCAAGCGTCTACCTTTTTGGGGAAGGGGCGCGCGGTGAAGTGTTGTCTATTGCCTACGCCGGGGCAGGTCAGGTGCAGGACGCAGGAGCGAAGATGCTCCACTTTGCCCCCCGCACTTCCTCGCGGATAATCTCCAAATCAATTTCCTCAGGCGGTGGCCGCACCTCTTACCGCGGGCTTGTGCAGGTCTTTCCAGGAGCCACCGGATCGTCAATCTATACTTCATGTGACGCACTGATCTTAGATGACAAATCCCGCTCAGATACGTACCCCCACATGCGCATTAAAGAGTCTGACGTGGAGGTGCAGCATGAGGCCACAGTGGAGAAGCTCTCGCAGGAAAAGCTCTTCTACCTCACCTCCCGTGGTCTCACCTTGGCCGACGCCGAGAGCGCTCTTGTCAATGGATTCATCGAGCCTGTGGCGCGCGAGATTCCCTTGGAATATGCGATTGAGCTTAATCGATTGATTCAGCTCGAGATGATAGGATCAGTCGGCTAGAAATCCCAATGTCAAAATCCAAATGTCAATTCAAGTCCAAAATCCAAAACCTCATTTGAGCTTTGGATTTAATTTGACATTTGAGCTTTGAAATTTGAACTTTATCACATGGTTACATTCATAGATCTCAATAAAACAAACAAAAGCAAAATATCGTTTACCAAGCCAGGCCGCTATGTCGCGTTCATGCACAATCTCTCAGGTGATATTACTTTTGATATCACGGCCCCTGGAGTGGATCTTATGATATATGGTATATATATAGGGAAGAGTGACGATGCTTTTTCACTTGTTTCCAATCAGCGTCACGTGGCGCCTGGCTCGACCTCAAATCTTTTCATAAAGGGAGTATTTTACGATGAGTCAAAGTTTATCTATAAAGGACTCATCCGGATCGAGAAGACGGCACATGGTACACGGGCACATCAGAGAAATCAAAATCTCAAGCTCTCACAGCAAACCTTCGTGGAGTCAGATCCGTTTCTTGAGATTCTCAACAATGATGTGAGCTGTGGCCACGGATCCACGACCGGCGGGTTAAACAAAGAAGAGCTTTACTACCTCAAATCCCGGGGAATCACGAAAAAAAATGCTGAAAAACTCTTGGTGGAGGGATTTCTATCCGAAATCACAGAAAAAGTAAAAGATTTCGGAAACTACCAATTATTAAGTGGTTCACTTTAATGATTTAAATCATTAAAGTGAATGCAAAATCCAATTGCCAATGAAAAACGATTTTCCGATCTTCAAAAATCATCCAAATCTCGTCTATTTGGATTCTGCTTCCACGTCCTTGAAACCGCAGAGCGTGATCGACGCTTTGGTGCGATATTACTCGCACACAGGAGCCAACATCAAGCGAGGGATTTACAAGCTCAGCGAAGAGGCCACAGAGGAGTATGAGGGAGCCCGCGCTCTTGTGGCCGGCTTTATACAGGCCAAGCCCCAGGAGATTATATTCACCAGAAGCACCACGGAGGGATTGAATTTGGTGGCTTACAGCTTGGGTCGCACTATCTTGGGACCTGGAGACGAACTAGTCACGACTATTATGGAGCACCACTCCAATTTTGTGCCGTGGCAGGTACTTGCAAGCGAAGTTGGCGCCGTATTTAAGGTAATAGATATAGACGAGGATGGGCGACTAGACCTTAAACAACAAACAGCAAACAGCAAACATTTCGATTTGGAAAATGTAATTACCAAGCGGACTAAAATTTTAGCGTTAAGCTATGTGTCAAATGTACTAGGAACTATAAATCCAATTAAGGAAATTGCCGCGGCAGCAAAGAAAATAAATCCTAAGATCGTAATTGTCGTGGACGCGGCCCAAGCAGTTGGACATATACCTGTCGACGTGAAAGACTTAGGTGTCGATTTTTTTGCATTTTCAGGCCACAAGATGCTTGGTCCCTCAGGAATAGGTGTGCTCTGGGGCAAACGGACTCTATTGGAGGAAATGCACCCCTTTCAATTTGGTGGAGAGATGATAGGGGAAGTCACACTCGAAAAAACGACGTTTGCACCTATTCCCGACAAATTTGAGGCAGGCACCCCTGCAATTGCCGACGTAATCGCCTTGGGCGCGACAGTTGAGTATTTGCGTACTGTAGGCCCTCAGCGAGCCCACCAAGAAGAGCTGATGGCTTATTGTATCAATAAGTTACGGGATGAGTTTAGGCAGACGATCACGACCTACGGTCCTTCACACGTGCGCGATCGCGCAAGTGTCGTGGCATTTAACCTCCAAGACCTTCATCCACATGATGTAGCGCAAATACTGGATGAAAGCGATATTGCAATCCGGGCGGGGCACCACTGCGCAATGCCCTTGCACAAGCGATTAGGTGTGCCAGCCACAGCCCGGGTCAGCTTTCACCTGTACAATGACACAGAGGACGTTGATAAGCTCATTTTAGCTCTCCACAAGGCTATAAAAATCTTAAAGAAGTAGCTAGCAGCAAGTAGTAAGCAGCAAGGGTTTTTTGATCCCTAACTACTTTCTACTGGCTACTTACTACTTATTGAATTTACCCCTTTACAAATGCAAAAGACTTGTTTTATAATGATTCTTATACATGGATCCGCAACCCGGTAGCTCGACGACTTACACTACGCTGTCCCCCGCAATCGGGACGGCAGCTCCACCTCCTGGTTCTCCCACTGTCCCTCCTTTTGTCCCCCAAAAGCCTAAAAGAAAAAAGAGCAAGCTAATCATGCTTGGAATTATTCTTCTTGGAGTAATTTTAGGCGCGAGTATTATTGGTTATCGAGTAATCTTAGGACCCAAGGCATTTGAGTCGGGATGGGTCTTGATGGGTACAGCCTACGGAGGGAATCTTGCATGGCAATATAATTGTTATGATTGTCAAGAAGGGGGTTATGCTGGGGAAGTAGATGCGCGCAATATACCAGGAGATGGAGCTGGGAAGCAAGGCCAGCCCGGCGCTGGCATCATGCTCCCTGAGCAGGGAGCGAATCGGTATTATTGTAAAGCCAATCCTACAGATCCTAACAATCCTTTTAGTGATCCTTCCACACCATGGAATGATTGGTTCCGCAATGGATGTCAAACAGGGTCTCCCGGATTTGTGAGAGTTGATCAAAATACGGGCGCCGTAGACTATAGTTGGTGCGGTATGCAGCAGATTGACAGATCAGTAAACGGGCAGAGAAAGTCGTATTCTTACTTTGATCAGCGGCCAGAAGTATGTCAGCCTGCAGTCTCATGTCCTGTGTGCCCACCTGAATTTGCAAATAGTCTTAGCCCGGCAAATGGTACGGCACTGACTCCGGGACAACATAATATTACTTGGGCTGCGCTTGGAGCGGCTGGTTACGCAGTACGGGTAGAAGATCTCAATAATGGAGATCAATCACACGCAGATCAGTGCACTACTACTCCGGGGCAGCCTGGTATGGATGGAGCAGGGGATGAATGCTTCGATGCATTCAACATAGGTGACACAGCTTGGAGCTTTAATTTTGAAGACGGGCACACATACGACATATGGGTAGAATTACGAAAAGGCGCTGGACAGGAAAGCTGCGATACTTGTCGAACTTCATCAAGAGTAACATCACAGGCAGAGGCGCCTCCGCCTCCTCCTCCAGATGTTCCCACAAGTACACCAACTCCGACAACACCGCCTGGAGTGCCTACAAGTACACCAACTCCGACCCCAACTCGTACGCCTACACCTACGCCGACTCTTCCACCTGGGGTCACCCCAACGGCCACGCCTACACTTCCTCCAGGAGTGACTCCTACACCCACCAACGTCCTCTTGGCCCAAGCGACTGTGGTCCCAACACTGCCACCCGGAGTAACCGCCACACCTCCAGCGCCTGAAGCAGGCTCGCCTGTACTCTTCATGTTCGGTCTGGTCGGCATACTTCTGATCTTCAGCGTCCTCTTCCTCTAATCCTAGATTCGTGCGTGTGAAGGGGTCCCCTCCGCCCGAATGCGGTATAATTGGTGCTAATGGACAACATTTATCGCGACACTGTACTAGATCACTACCACAACCCACGCAATTGGGGTGCCCTCAAAAAGCCTCACAAATCGTATAAGCGATTTAATCCCCTTTGCGGAGATGTAGTGCAGATGGATCTGGCAATTTCTAAAGGGAAAATAGAGACCATTAAGTTCTCCGGGGAGGGGTGTGTGCTCTCGCGTGCCGCATCCTCAATGCTGACCGAGTATGCAAAGCAAAAGCAAGCTTCGGCAATTCTTGCTCTCACTCCTTCCTTTATGCTAGAATTAACTCAAATGCACGTGGGTCCGACCCGCTTAAAATGTATTCTTTTGCCCCTTGAGGTGTTACAAAAGTGCTTGCAAGCCTAACATGGCCGATACCCTTAAAAAAGATCAACCATCGGGACCAGCGCAGGTAAAGGATCTGACGATCACAGTGGACCGGGATCTTTGCATAGGGGCTGCGACCTGCTCGGCAATCGCCAGCCTCACCTTCGCGCTTGATGAGGACGCCAAGGCGGTGATTTTAGGTACAGCGGAGCAGGAAACCGAGGAAAATATCATCGAAGCGGCCAAGTCTTGCCCAGTCTTGGCTATCAAGATCGACAGAGCCGGAAAGACAGTCTTTCCAAAATAAAGAAGCGATCATAAACTGGAAATAACATCCGAATAATCCTAATATTTGGAGCATTTGGATTAAATTCGGGTAATTCGGATCGATTTTGTGTATCATATATACATGAAGTTTTTGTGGAAAATCGGTGGAGAGGCGGGATTTGGTATTCTCACCACCGGCCTCTCATTCTCCAAAATGGCCACGAGATGCGGCTATCATATCTTCGACTACGCAGAGTACCCTTCGCTTATCAAGGGCGGGCACAATACCTATGAAGTGGCTGTGTCTGACGAGGAGGTATATTCGAGCGTGTGGAACGTGGACATCCTGGTGTGCTTGAATAAGGACACCTATGAGCTGCATAAATCGCGCCTCACGCCCCAAAGCGTGGTCCTCTATGATCCAGAAGAATTTGAGTTTGACGCAGATGTGGCCAAGCTTCAGCTTCCTTTCAAGAAGTTCCTGAAAGAGCTTGTCGGGCCGCGGCTTATGACTAACACAATCTCGCTCGGGGCAAGTCTTGCGATCCTGGATGGGGACTTGAATATTTTGTTTGACTTGATAGAGGGGGAGTTTGGTCGTAAAGGGGAGGAGGTCGTGTCCTACAACAAGCGCTTTGCCCAGATAGGTTTTGACCACATAAAAAACAACTATGGTCACCTCACCAAGCCCCTTTTCCACCTGAAAAAAGATACGCCCCGAATGGTGGTGACGGCCAATGATACATTTTCCCTTGGCGCAGTTGCCGCCGACTGCCGCTTTTACTGTGCCTATCCTATGTCGCCGTCATCAAGCATATTGACCACCCTCGCCGGATGGGCAAAGACCACCGGTATGGTCGTGCGGCACGCTGAGGATGAGATTTCGGTGATCAACACTACGCTTGGCGCTGCGGCCGCCGGAGCGCGCGCAGCGTGCGGCTCGTCGGGTGGGGGATTTGCCCTTATGGTGGAGGCGATCTCGTTTGCCGGCGTGGCGGAGCTGCCGATTGTGATCTTCTTGGGTCAGCGCCCTGGGCCGGCCACGGGTTTGCCCACCTGGACAGAGCAAGGGGATCTTCTCTTTGCCACCTTTGCCGGGCATGGGGAGTTCCCCAAAATAATTCTTGCCCCAGGCGACGCCCGCGAGATGCTCGAGGCCGCGGCCACGGCTTTTGATCTGGCAGACATTTACCAGACACCGGTTATCGTCATGTCAGACAAATTTTTGGCGGAATCTCATAAGTCAGAGAGCCTGCATGATGTAATGACGTACCTCAACGCTCACACCATAGATCGTGGGAAAACGATTACTTCAGCCCCCTCGCCTTACTTGCGCTATAAGATCGAGGAGGATGGGATTTCTCCCCGCCTTATTACTATGCAAAAGGATATGTATTATCAATCTAACTCTTATGAACACGAAGAGGGGAGTCGCACCACAGAGGATGCCTCCATGCGCCGCCATCAGGTGGACAAGCGCAGCCGCAAGCATGACACCTATCTCAAGACGCATTTTGAGGGGCCCAAAGTATGGGGAGACCTGAAAGCCGCTGACATTACCTTCGTGGGGTGGGGAGGCACTAAGGGACCAATTCTTGAGGCGCGACGCCTCTTGGAGGCCTCTGGCAAGCGCACTGCTCACGTACATTTCAATCACGTGTTTCCTCTCAAAAAAGACTCGGTAACTCCGCATTTTCTGCCCAAAAAGCGATATGTGTTGGTGGAGAACAACTCTACCGGACAGTTTGGGAAGCTGCTGCAAATGGAGACAGGCATCGCAATTGAGGAAAAAATCTTAAAATATGATGGAAGGCCGTTTTATCCAGAGGAGATTGCTAATTATATTTTAAATTCCTAATTACCAATTTCTAATTTCCAATGAAAATTTTAAATGACACAATGACATTGGGAATTGGTAATTGGATATTGGAAATTTTTTAAGATATGTCTGAAGAACTTTTTGACGGAAAAACACCCACCTGGTGCCCCGGTTGTGGGGACTTCCCCATCCGGCTTGCCTTGAAGCGTGCATTTGTGGCTATGAATCTGGCTCCATCTGACGTGTTTATAGTATTTGGTGTGGGGTGCTCAGGCAACATGAATGATTTCATGAATGCCTATGCCATTCATTCCCTGCATGGGAGGGCCCTTCCCAACGCAATTGGGGTCAAGCTAGTGCGGCCAGGCACTCCGGTTGTGGCGATTGTTGGGGACGGTGACTGCTATGGTGAAGGGGGTAATCATTTCCTCCATGCGTCCCGCGGCAATCATGACATTACCGTGATTATTCATGATAACAGAGTGTATGGCCTCACCACAGGCCAGGTGGCTCCAACCTCGATGAAGGGCGCCAAATCCAAATCCACGCCTGAAGGCATTATTGAAGTCCCCATTAATCCCCTCACCTTAGCAATGACGCAAGGCGCGACATATGTAGCCCAAGCCTTCTCAGGCGACGTAGGCGGGGCAATCGAAATCGTGAAGCAGGCCGTGGAGCACAAGGGATTTTCTGTGGTGAATATTCTTCAACCATGCGTGACATTTAACAAAGTGAACACCTATCAATATTATCTTAAAAATGCCTACAAACTCGCTGCGGAGTATGACCCGGCAGACTACCCCCAGGCTCTTATGCGAGCCACTGAGCTCAACAGCGAGAAATTCCCCCTGGGAGTGATTTATAAGGTGGAGCGCCCCGCTTACCACGAGCAGGTCTCGGAGCTGGCCGGCCGCAAGAGCCTGCTTGAGGGGGACAAATTCAGCAATTTTGAGGCTTTGATTAAGGAGTTTGTATAAAATAATGTTATGAATAACCAATTAATTTCGAGGAGGAACAGTACGCGAGGGCTTGGGGCATCCCCACGGAGCGCAGGTACTCCGAGCACTGGAGGGGAAAAGCCCGAGGGGGAATCTGGATCGAAAACTGTAAAAGTACCACTTGACAGTTAGCAAATCCTATGTTACACTGCTAAATACATGGCATTTACCCACGATTCAAGCCAAAATTCGGTCTACCCCTTAGTCCCTATTCGAGAGGGTATTGTGTTCCCCACTACTGAAAATGCGCTTATCTTCGGCCGCCAAAAGAGCATCTTGGCTATTAATGAGGCCCTCAAAGGCGACAAGAAAATAGTGTTGGTGATGCAGAAAAATCCCGCAACCGACAATCCCACACCAGACGATTTATACAAAATCGGAGTTGTAGCGTCTATAGAAAAAGTTATAACTGGCGAAAAAGGCGAAATTAGCGCGCTGGTGAAGGGTCTGGTTAAAGTGGAGATTACCGAGTATACAAAAGAGGACCCGCACATAGAGGTCAAGGTGCAAAAAGTAGAGGACACACTCGAGGTTGATACTGAGGTGAATGCGATGATCAAGCACATTGCCTCACAAATCAAGAAAGCAATCAACCTTGGCAAAACAGTCGACTTTATATTTCTTGCCAATATCCTAAACACCTCTTCTCCGCAGAATTTCTCTTATCAAATTGCGATGGTCTTGGACCTTAAGGAGACCGAGCGCCAGGGCCTTTTGGAAATGTCCGATGTCAAAGAGCGCCTCAAAAAACAGTTGGAGTATATCATTCGCGAGATTAAGATTCTTGAAATAGAGCAGAACATCTCGACCAAGACTCAGCAAAAATTCGAGCGGGGGATGCGCGATACGTTCCTTCGTGAAAAGATGAAGACGATTGAAGAGGAGTTGGGCTCCAAAGGTGAGGATTCTGAGGTGGGAGAATACGAAATGAAGATAAAAAAAGCAAAGATGCCAAAGGAAGTCGAAGAGAAGGCTTTCAAAGAGCTTCGACGCTTGGCGCAAATGTCGCAGTTTAACCCGGAGTCCTCCTACATCAAATCCTACCTGGACTGGCTGGCAGAGCTACCCTGGTCCAATGCAGCTTCCCGGGACGTGAACATCAAAGAGGCCGAGCGCATCCTCAATGAGGATCACTTCGGTCTGAAAAAGATCAAGTCTCGTATTTTGGAGTACCTTGCCGTCCTGGAGCTTGAACGCCGCAAGGATGTGAGCGACAAGAAAGATCAAGAAAAATCGGCTTCTAAAGAAAAGAAAGAAAATCAGCCGACGATCTTGTGTTTCGTGGGGCCTCCTGGTGTGGGTAAGACTTCCCTTGGGCGGTCTATCGCCCGCTCCTTGGGGCGAAAGTTCGTGAAAGTGTCCTTGGGAGGCATTCGCGACGAAGCCGAGATTCGCGGCCATCGCCGCACGTATGTGGGATCAATGCCAGGCCGCATCATTCAAGGCATTAAGCAGTCAGGGACCAGTAATCCAGTATTCATGCTTGACGAGATTGATAAGCTGGGCCGGGACTATAGGGGAGACCCTTCAGCAGCCCTTCTTGAGGCGCTTGACCCGCAGCAAAACCAGAACTTTTCAGACCATTATTTAGAAGTGCCATTTGATCTCTCCGACGTATTTTTCATCACAACCGCCAATATTCTAGACACAATTCCAAGCGCGCTCTTGGATAGGCTCGAGGTGATTCATTTTGCGGGCTACACCGAAGATGAGAAATTTAATATCGGCCGCACGTATCTGGCAAAAAAACAGCTCAAAGCCCACGCGCTCACACCGGGCGATGTGGAGATTACCGACGCGGCTCTGCGGACCGTGATACGCCGCTACACCAGGGAGTCTGGGGTGCGCGAACTTGAGCGGCAGATTGCGGCTTTGTATCGCAAGGTCGCCCGTGAGATTGTAGAGAACACGTTCAAAAATAAAAAAATCGAACCTGATCACCTTCATGCCTACTTGGGACCGTATAAATACTCAGCCCAAATGATCGAGGAGCAAGATACTGTCGGAATCTCGACGGGCTTGGCGTGGACACAGGCCGGAGGCGACATCTTATTTATTGAAGTGGCGATCATGCCAGGCAAAGGTCACCTCACCTTAACCGGCCATTTGGGAGACGTGATGAAAGAGTCCTGTCAGGCTGCCCTTTCGTACGTAAGAAGTAGATGGGATATGTTTGGGCTACCCAAGGAGTTTTTCGGTAAAATAGATATTCATGTGCACGTGCCTGAGGGTGCGGTGCCCAAGGACGGTCCATCTGCCGGAATCGCAATCACTACAGCCATGGTCTCAGCACTCTCTAAGATTCCCACCAAGCGCACAGTGGCCATGACCGGCGAGATCACACTTCGGGGCCGGGTGATGGAAATTGGAGGCGTCAAAGAAAAGGTAATTGCAGCTCACCGAGCAGAGATCAAAAAGGTGATTTTGCCCAAAGAAAACAAAAAAGACCTCGAAGATATTCCAGAGTACGTAACGAGCGACCTTGAATTTGTATTTGTGACCCATATGGATGAAGTGCTGCAGCATGCGCTCTCGCAAGGTGGCAAAAAAGTCCATTTCCCATTGCCCACGAGCAAAGAATTTGCGATGTTGAGCGCTTCAGAGAAGCCACAAGAAAAAGTAAACTAAGAGAGATCTTACACTCCAAGAATCATCTTACGCGCAGCATGGGCCACACAGTAGGCCCGGTATAAGAACGGCTTAATCACAAGGTCGTAGCCTGAGGAAAGCCTTACATGGCTCCCGCCATACCCTTCCTTAAATCGAGTAAATCCTGCCCAAGGGTCTCTGTGATCATAGTTGGGGGGGAGCGCATTCCACATGTCAAATTGAGTGGCTCCTGAGGCCTTGCCAAATTTGATGGCTTCCCACATCAGAAGATTTGGGGCCATAAGATGGCGTTCTTCTTCGCTCGAGCCTCCATACGTGTAGTACAGCAGCCCGTTGAATATAAATACTTCGTAGGCCGCTAAGGGCTTTTCCCCGTAAAATGCAATAAGTATATGAGCAATCCTCTCGTTGAGTGCTTCAAACACAGATGCGTGATAGGTATAGTTGTGACCAAAGTATTTCTGGCGTTTCGTGGTCTCAAAATAAAGCTTCGCGAATATCTCAAACCCTTGCTCATTGGTCATTTCTTTTATCTGGACTCCCTTTTTTTGTGCTAGTCTCACGTTATATCGTGTTTTTGATTTCAGAGCCTTAAAAAGCTCCTCTTCACTTTTAGTCAGATCCACCATTATCGTCCACTCCGGAAAAAGCGGATGCGGCGATTTCTGCAGTGAACTGTGAACTGTGAACTGTGAACTCACACGCTCATACGGCTCTATTTTTATAAAAATGAGATTATTTTTTTTGCCAAAGGTATGAAGAAAATCTATAACTTTTGTTGACGGGTATTTTGATCGGGGTAAATAGCCGATCTTAAACCCAAAAGGGAGATTATGAATTGTAAATTGAAACGTGTTGGTGAGATTCTCACCTGCAAATTCACCCACTCGTACCACTTCAATCCCCATCGCGCCCCGCGCTTCCCCCCACTCCCAGCTCTGCAGCGGATGCGGCGCCACCTTGTTCCACATTTCATGATCAAAGGATTCATCCACTATTTTTATCATAAGTATTTCTTTAAAAAAGCTACGACATCACGTGGCAGCCTGCTTGAGGACCTCGAGCGTTTCCCTAGCGCATTTTTCCCAAGAGAAATGCTTGACGCGCGCGTGGCCCTTAGCGATAAGTGACTGTCGTAAGTCCTTGTCGTGGTGAAGCATCTCAAGGTGCTTCGTGAGTTCCTTCTCATCGAAAGGGTTAAAGTACAAGGCAGCCTCACCACCGACCTCTGGTAAGCTAGCAGTGTTGGATGCTACGACCGGACATCCGTAGGACATGGCTTCTAAAATTGGAATGCCAAATCCCTCGTAATAGCTTGGGGCAGCGAAGCAAAATGCATCTTTGTAGAGCTGGATCAGGGTAGCATCAGAGATATATCCGGTGAACACGACATTCTTGGTAAGATCGAGCTTCTCGACAAGCTTGTAGATATCTTTATACATCCACCCGCGCCGGCCGGCGATCACAAGCTTCACATCCTTGTGTTTGATGCGGAACTTCGCATATGCCTTAATAAGCGTTAGAATATTCTTCCTCGGCTGCAAAGTGCCCACAAACAAAATATATTTTTGAGATTGGAGCTTATAATTGCTTGTGTGTTGTTTTCCCTGCTTAGCCTGCTTCTCAAATCCATTATAAATTACCTCAATTTTTTCTTTGGGCACAGTGTAGTAGCTCATGAGATCGCGCTTTGTGCTTTTGGAGACAGCAATTACAGATTTGGCTCGGTTCACGCTATATTTTGTCCAGTTCTCAAGCTTGTAAAGATCACTCTTCAAGAATTCACCTGGATAGTAAAAATACGCCAGATCGTGGACAGTCACGACCGTTGGCACAAGAGAAAATCGCGGAGCATAGTGAGCGGGGGAGAAGAAGACATCAATGCTTGGCGCAAAAAGTAAATACAAAGGAAGAACGACCTGTGACCACAACAAGGGTGGCGGAGCCAACTTATACGTGAAATGCAGAGAAGGCTCTGGCATATGCGGCAAGGGACTATCCTTGAGGTAGATCACAAACTGAGTATCGGAGGCCGCTACTTTTTGAAAATAGGAAAGGAGCTTCTGAATGTACACTGATACCCCGACACCTTCTTTTACATTTGCTTCATTGCCGTCAATGCCGATTGTCATAAAACGTAAAACATGAAACTTTAGTACTTTTCTAAAGTCGAAATCATTTTTTGATAGTAATTTTCCCAGGTAAATTTCTTAGCCTGTGCTAAACCTTTTTTTGTCAGCGTCCTTCTTACTGTATCATCATCGATAAGCTTTTGTAACGCTTGTTCGATTTCATTCACATTCAAAGGATCAAAAAGTAGGGCAGCTTCCCCTGCAATCTCGCCTAAAGACGAGGTTTTCGAAGTAGCCACAGGCGCTCCCTGCTTCATCGCTTCAATCACCGGATAGCCAAAGCCTTCCCACACCGAAGGATAGATAAATCCCAGACAACTTGAGTAAAGAGCAGCAAGCTCAAGGTCAGTGACATAGCCTAAAAAGCGGACATTTTTGGGCGTTTCCCGTGGCTTTTCCCATCCCGGTGGACCGGCTACGACAAGATCGACATTTTTTTTAGAAATCTCGGAAAAAGCTTCAAAAAGCCGCTTAAGATTCTTTCTTGGCTCAACCTTGCCGACCGTCAGGATAAAGGGACTCACAAGATGGTACTTCTCCCTCGTCTGCTCTACTGCCAAATGAGTGGCCTCCCCAATAGCTACTCCGGGATAATTGACGACTATCTTTTGTTGGGGTAGCCCCAGTAGTTCGACAAGATCTTCTTTAGTAGTCTTGGAGTCTGCAAATACTACTTGGGACTCTCTTGCGACCCACTCCAAACGCGAGCTCTGGGTACGTTTGATTTGGGCGCCAACGGCCTCCGGGTATCTCACAAATGCCAGGTCATGCACGATTGTAGCCTTTTTAGCGCGCGAGGGAGGCTCAGACCAGTCGGAGGTAATGACCCAATCGACCTGCCCCACAAACGCATCAATTGAGAGTACGTGAAGACGGTTCCACAAGAAGGATAGTGCAGAAGGGGGGATGGGCAATCGCACCAGAGTGCACTTTTTTTTGGCAATGGCAGTCACGATCTCTGGATCCAGACTTCTGCGGAGGCCTGAGAAGAAAAATACCCAGTCGTGGCCGTGAGCCTGGTCCAAGATCGTCTCGACTAGCCCCCGAGTGAAGCGTGCCACTCCGGTGCCTTCATAGACAATTTGGGATATGTCAATTGCTATTCTCAAGTTGTTTGTTTAAAACTATAATTTTTTTGTATGCCTCTTCAAGTTGTGCCGCAATCAGGCGCCAATTGTACTTTTCTTTAATAAGCTGATATGCGTTTTTGCGCACCCGCTCATACAACTTCTCATCTTTAAGTATGGCGGCAATATCGGAGACGAACTCTTCGCGACTGTGGGCAATCATCACGTGCTTGGAGTCTTCAAGGTCGAGGCCCTGCACTCCT
>CAYLLP010000025.1:0-14432 GCA_964384955.1 uncultured Gammaproteobacteria bacterium | reverse complement strand
TAAGATCGGCAACGATTTTAGCCAAGACGTACTAACAAGCCACTCTCCCATCTTTGTTCTCAATTGCAACATGTAAACTACAACATTACTAGCCTATAGAAGATAATTTACTCAATTAAAATTTGAGGCTAGATTTCAGACCCTGCTTTCGTGGCTCCTACCTTCATTCGTTCATGCTCACACATAACGCAACGGGAGGTCCGCGCCTGTGAGCCTGAGGCCGAATTAACTCTAACTATAGGCTCTCTTAATTTTGGCCGGCTTGGTAATTTGGCCCCTCTAGGAGATCTAAACCCGTTGATTTACCTCCGTCTGTAACCGGGTCATTGCCGATCCAGAAGCATGTCCAAGGCAGAGTAGCTCTTTGCGCCCCATTCGTGGCAATGTATCAATGAGTGGAGCAGGAACTTGAAGAGCTTGGCAAAATTGGATTGTTAATCGGCTCTAAAGCCTAATTTTGTCAGAGTCCTGCGTATTCTGCAAAAGGCGTCCCAAAATAGCGACCTTATGGCTGATTTAGACTGTTGCAGCAGGCCGTATACTATGTAATGCCTAATTTAGCGCTTCTCAAGGCTCTCTGCTAAAATAGCCCCTCAAACGCGCTATCGGGCATATTTTTGAGGGAAAAAAGCCCGTGCGCCTCCTGACAATTAAATCCTCGATATATTCGCATTTTGTCGGCCTAAAGGCCCTAATTGAGTTACAAATCGTCCCATCGCCACTCGTGGTAATGCACTTTTTTTGCCGCTGCCCGCCCCTCTACTACCCCAGAAGCGCGCCCTCACACAAAAGGGTACCTGACCATGAATGGCGCTACTACAGGTCATAATTGCACGTATTTTGATAGCCAGTAGCTTGTCCGGACGTGCTAAATTTGCTTCAGGCGGAATCAGCTGCCTCCCGCCTAAAAGAAATCAATGTGCCACCACGCGGGGTTGACTCAGCGTCGCCTGATCGGTGCTCAGTATAAGTGGACTTCCCTATAGTAATTGGACTGTGCTCTGTCAGCTGAAGATAGGTCTGGAAATCCAGAAGCACGGCTTGGGGCTTGCCATGCTGTGTCACAATAAGCTCCTTCGTGCGACTCACACTCTTTAAGATGGTGGTCAAGCTTTTGCGAAACCTGTCTGTGCCAATAAATTCTTTGCCCAAAAGTGAAGCTATTCCTAAGGTTTTCATGAGGGTATGATAGTGCACATTCTGCCTTTTGTCAAGTCGTATCAGCCCAATTTACTACAATTTACTTTTCAGTTCCAATTGTGAGTCGCTTTTGATTACGTATGCTGTATTCTTTGTCCCTAGTGCTATATACTATATAGATGATTGTCTTGGCGGTTGATCCTGGGTTTGACCGGTGTGGATACTCGGTCTTCCGGAAGGAGGGAAACACACCCACGTATATTACCTCGGGGCTTATTCAGACGAAAAAAAATGAGTCCAATGAAAAGCGCCTTAAAGAGATCTGTGACTCGATTGATCAATCAATCGAGTCATATAAGCCGGACGTGGTCGTGATAGAACAATTATTTTTCTTCAAGAACCAGAAGACGGTCGTGGCAGTCGCTCAATCCCAAGGCGCAATAATGCTGCTTGCAGCCAATCGGGGTCTTGCGGTGGAGTTCTTGACGCCGCTTCAGATCAAGCAGATTGTGACAGGGTATGGCCACTCAGACAAGAAAAATGTTCAGAAGATGCTCGCTATGACACTCAAACTAAATGGGCAGCTCAAAAGCGACGATCAGGCTGATGCCATTGCCGCCGGCTTGGCATATTGCTATTTACACCGATGAAGAACGTTATTTTAGTAGTTTTGGATGGTTTTGGCATTGCACCTCCATCTGCGGGCAACGCTATAACACAAGCCAAACCCACTCATATCACCTCTCTTGTGTACTCCTATCCCAATACGCTCCTTAAAGCCTCTGGCGAGGCTGTGGGCCTGCCGTCTTCTGAGGTCGGCAATACTGAGGTCGGCCACATCAATTTGGGCGCAGGACGAATTGTGTATCAAGACTTACCGCGCATCAACATGAGTGTGGCAGATGGCACCTTCTACAAAAATCAGACGTTCCTTGATGGGCTCGTGCATCTTAAAAAAACCGGAGGCAAGCTCCACCTCATGGGGCTCGTGGGGGCCGGCTCCGTGCACTCTTCAATCGATCATCTCTACGCGCTCTTGCACTTTGCCAAGGAAAATCAGCTCACGAAGGTATTTGTCCACGCCATAACCGACGGTCGCGACTCACCGCCAAAGTCGGCGAGCGAAATAATGGGGCGGGTAGAGGAGAAGCTCATGCAACTGCAGATAGGGAAGATTGCCTCGGTCATGGGCCGCTACTGGGCTATGGACCGCGACCGGAGATGGGAGCGAATCGAGAAAGCGTACCGCTGCCTTACGCAAGGCACGGGAGAAAAGGCCGCAACCGCCGTCGGCGCAATCTCAGCAGCCTACACCAAGAATCAGACAGACGAATTTATAGAACCTACAAATATTGCTGTCAACAACGCCCCTGTCGCCCTCATCGAGGGGGGAGACGCTGTGATATTCTTCAACTATCGCATCGACCGCCCCCGGGAGCTTACCAACGCTTTTGTCCTGGACAATTTTGAGGAAGATGCCAATAAGCTTCTTACCTTTGATCCGTATAACGTGAAGTATCACATGACCCACACCCCGCATGAGTCTTCTTTTTCCAAGCCATTTGTACGAGGTCCCAAGCTCAAGGATCTTTTTTTCATAGCCATGACGCAGTACGAGCGCGGCCTTCCCTATGAGGTGGCATTCCCGCCTGCTGTGGTGCGGGTGCCTTTGGGCCGTGTGCTCTCGGAGCAGGGAATCTATCAACTGCGGATGAGCGAGTCCGAGAAGGAGCGCTTTGTGACGTATTATTTCAACGGCCTGCGTGACGAGCCCTTTCCCCATGAGGATAGAGTGATCATTCCGTCCCCTAAGGTGCCTACCTATGACCAAAAGCCTGAGATGTCTTCTGCGGAGCTTACCAATAGTTTGATTCAAAAAATGAGTGAGCAAAAGTACCGCTTTATTTTAGTCAATTACCCCAATGCCGACATGGTGGGTCACACCGGCAATTTAGAGGCCTCAGTCAAGGCCGTGCAAGCGCTCGACACATGCTTGGAGAAGCTTGTCGCGGCTGCACAAACCCACAACTATACCTTGCTTATTACCGCCGATCACGGAAATGTGGAGGAAAAGATCAATCTTCATACCGGCGGGCCCTCCACAGAGCACACCGCCAATCCGGTGCCATTTATTATCATTGATAAGGATTACTATGGCAAAGGATCACGCCTTCAAAGTGGTATCTTGGCTGATGTGGCCCCTACGATCCTAGGACTCATGGGCTTGCACAGGCCTTCGGACATGACGGGCCGCGATATTCTGGCAGAACTGAGTTTTTGATTTCAAAAAGTCATCCCCAACTTGATTGGGGATCTGTTTTGAAGGTACGGAGATCCCGCATCAAGTGCGGGATGACCCCGCCATGGCGGGGTCAGTTTGCGCCGAAGTGGGCGAGCTTCCGCCCCGCGTAGTAGGCACCGCGCCGCATCGCCAAGTAGAGATTGTAGTTTTTGAGGTAGGACGCCAAAAACCCTGCGGTATAGCCATCTCCAGCACCTGTTGTATCGATGATTTTCTTGGGTTGAAAAGCCCCTACATGGAATGTTTCTTTCTGGGTATATCCATAGCTTCCATGCGCCCCATCGGTAATGACCACAGTTTTGCCCGCAAAAAGTGGATACTGCTTCACTATATTTTTCTCAAAGTTTATTTTAGTGCGGGGAGTCTTTACAAGCTGAGCAAACTCATGAGTATTCTGGATGAGCACGTCAGTGAGTGCTATGAGGGGGCGCAGTTGAGACATAGATCGATCACAGTCGCTGGCGCCTAGATTAAGAAACGTCAGCACTTTTTTTTCTTTTACGTATTTCAAAATAGCGACACGTTCCTTCAGTTCAATGTCAAGAAGGTTACCCATATACAGAGCCCGCCCCCGGGCAAAATTGCGTATCTGATTCTTTTTCTTAAGCATGCTTTGCTGATGCTTTTCATAGTTGATCACCGTGCGCTCGCCAGCGCCCTTCATGAGAATCACTGATACATTTGCGTAGTCTTTCTCAAAGATACACATCTCTTGAGAGATTCCAACCTGCTTAAGCCGCTGCGCGATTATTTTCTTAAAAGGTCCCTGGCCAATCTTGGCAATAAGCCCTACCTTGAGTCCACACTTGCGGGCACCAATGGCGACATTGGCTCCACCACCCCCCACAAGCGTGCGAAATTCATCTGAGAAATATTTGCCGCCTAGAGCCAACTGAAATCTATCTTTTTCAAATGTAAAATTGTCCGCCTTGAAATACAAATCGACCACCACATGCCCCACGCAGATCAGATCATACTTTTTCATAGATTCATTATAGTATATACTTTCCACTGATATGGATTTTAGGTTTATTATAATTTTCCTCGCTGGTGTTGTGGGTGGCCTATATGGATCGACGGTCGGTGGCGGCGCCTTAGTTACACTTCCAGTCCTCATTCTTACTGGGTTGCCGATTCATTTAGCTCTTGGCACTCAAAGACTTGGTGCCCTGATACTTGAAATTGTAAGTTCTATAAGATTTCATACAAAAGGAAGGTTCAACTTAAAACTTGCGTCTGTTCTTGGAAGTATTAGTGCAGTTGGTGCCGCAATCGGGGCAAACTTCGTGGTTAGTCTTCCCGAGAGTACTTTAAATGTAGTTGTTGGAATACTTCTTGTCCTCATAGCGATAATACTTCTTAATAAAGAGAAATTAGGAATTAAGGAGCGTCCTTTGACTCGCAAGCATCTAACACTGCTTTATTTTGCCGTTTTTCCATTAGGAATCTGGGGAAGCTTTATTGGCGCTGGGTTTGGTATCTTTAGCTCAATGCTGCTTCTTATTTTTGGTTTTAATTTTAGAGAAGCTGCAGCATCAGCTCGTGTGATTGGATCTTTTGTGGGACTGGTAAGCGCGTATGTCTTTGCCACTCATGGACTCATTCACTACCCTTATGCGCTAACGCTGGGAAGTGGTTTTGCTATCGGAAGTTGGATTGGTATTGGAATAGCGCTTAAACGAGGAGACAACTACATAAAAGGACTCATTCTTCTTGTCATAGTGTTATCTGTAGTTAAGCTCATCTCAGACTTTTTCTAATCAGCTACTTCTTTAATTTATAGTGCATAAGCATAGTCCCTTGTTTGTTGAGTTTTTTGACGCTAAGAAGCTCAAGCTGCACCTCAATATCAACATCGGACAAAAGATTTTTTCCTTTTCCAAATAGTTTTGGCTCTATCGTAATATAGAGCTCGTCGATCAATTTCTCCTGCAAAAACTGCATGAACACATGTGAGCCACCGACCATGAGCATCCTTTTGTATCCCCCTTGTGAAAACCTTTCAACAAGAGCGGCAGGGGAGTCCTTGGTAAACTCAAGTTGCCCAGGCACTGCCAGATCTTTGTATTTTTCAGGTGTTGATGTCAGCACCACCCGTCTTTTGCCTTCTTTCAGTTGAATTTTACTTTTTGCCGCATCGTAGGTGCCACTCCCCATTGCGATCAGATCGTATTCCTTAAGTAGAGAGGCAAAGTGCTCCTGGTCCTGCGCAGATGCCCACGAGCTTGTTAAAGGACTATCATCCTTTGTAATTTTGCCATTTAAGGATATGACAAACGCGGCTACGACTTTCATTTTTTATCTGATTTAAGCCACTTGACCCCAGCGTAGACAAGAGGCGTCTCAATGACCGATGCCACGCACTTTATCGCCCAGTAGGGGAATATGAGACTTATGAGAAAACTGGCGTTTGCGGCTACCGGTTTGTCCAACGCATAGAACGCGAGTGTCACAAAAAGTGTCGTATCGATTAGTTGCGACAAAAAATTGGACGCATTGTTTCTCAGCCACAACGCTTTCTTACCCAGTGCCTTTCTCAAATACACAAATATATAAATGTCTGAAAATTCCGACAATGCAAAGGCGACCAGCGACGCAAATGATATTCGCGCTGACAGGTGGAATACTGTGTCATATGCGTTTTCAGATGTCGCAAATCTTGCGGTTGGGGGGAGGGATGTGGCAAAAAGAGAAAATACTAGAATGAAAAAAACGACAATCAGGCCAGACCTTACAATGCTTCGAGCTCTTTCTTTTCCATATACCTCCACCACCATATCATTGATGGTAAACGTAAGCGGAAACACAAAAAGTGCCACTGTGGAGTTCAGCTGATATCCAAAAAGATTGACTAAAGGGAATGTCTTGGCCCCCATAAGTTCTGCGACACAAATGCAAAAAATATAGACTGAGATTAGGAGATCCAGTTTCTCTATTTTGAAAGTGCTGGACATGCGGACATTGTACCATATTATTTTTGTTTTGATAGAATGAGTGTATGCTCACCATTGTCTGCGGAGAAGATTCTGTGGCGGCTCGATCGCATTATCGCCGTCTCATTGATGAGGCGCGCGAGAAGAATTTAGAGATATCAATGATAGCACCCGCCGAGGTCGCAACACTTATCCAGGGAGGGGAGGCCGCAGTGTCGCTGTTTGGACATCGCCAATTCTACGCGACCCAAGGCCTCAACAAGCAAGTAGGGCGAGGAGCTAAAGATGCTCTTCTGGCCCATCTGCGAAAAATTGCCGACGCCCCTGATGTCGACCTTGTGACCTTTGAAGACGGGGTGGGGGGCTATGAGCTTAAGCTTCGCACTATCGGGGTGGTGAAAGAGTTTAAGCCAAGTGGCACAATCTTCAAACTGCTTGACCAGCTGTACCCCAAAAATCTTTCTGTTTTTTGCCTTATGCTTGAGGCGCTGACAGCGCCTGAGATTTTCATATTGGTTATGGTGCAGAGACATGTGCGCAAGCTTCTCTTGATCTCTTCTGGGGGGGTGCTCAAGGGGGTGCCCGCGTGGCAAGCAGCCAACCTCAGGTCACAAGCCCAAAGGTGGGAGGCGGGCAACCTGGCCTCTTTTTATGACGCATTACTTCGACTTGAGCTTGCCGCAAAGAGCGGACGGAGCGTCCTGGGGCCCAAAAAATCGATTGAAGTGGCGGCCGCATATTTCTTGTAAAAATTGCTGATTTCAGTTGTAATTTGGCCTGTCAAGACAGTCCAAACATTAAAATTGCCTTTGTTAGCAGGCGTGGCTTGAGACTGCCAAATGGGGTTTAGAGCGCCATATCGACCTTCCCGTGCTGTTGTCCAAATTTACTGTACGATAGCCAGTATTTGGCTTGTTGTGACGGTCTAAAGGTAGATAACCCTGTCCTGACAGGCTAAATCCTAATCCTAGCCTTGCTAGCACCACGCTAAGGACCCTGCTAACGCTTTCACGAGCGATTCGTTTGTAATCGAAAGCCAAGTAGTATATAAATACTCTATGAAAATGGATCCTTCAATTTTCAAAGCTTACGACATTAGAGGAGTATATCCAACAGAGATTAATGAGGGAAATATAGTTGCAATAGCAGAGGCGATCTATGCATTTTTTGACAAAACTCTAAAATCCGGGGCCCTCAGAATTCTGATCGGGCGGGACATGCGCACCTCCTCCAATCCCTTGTTTGACGTCGTCGCGGCCACCCTCCGTGATCGGGGAGCCACGGTCGTGGACATGGGACTCACCTCCACTCCTACCTTCTACTTTGGGGCTCTGAAATACGACTTTGACGCTGGCATCATGATCACAGCTTCCCATAATCCCAAGGAATATAATGGTCTCAAATTAGTGATAAAAGTGGGCAATACTCTGCGCAAGATTGGAGGGGATTCCGGTATGTACGAGATCCGGGACAAGGCAATTAAAGGAGCCGCAGTCACACCCATTGCCGGAGGAGGGCTTGAAAAAATTTCCACTGTGCAGAAAGATGAGGTTACGCACGCGCTCTCTATAGTGTCGCCCGACTCCACATGCACTCTTAGAGTTGTCACCGATACCGCCAACGGCATGGCCATTACCTACCTCAACGAAATGTTCTCGCGTTTTCCAAAGATGCAAATCATTCGCATGAACGAAAAATTGGACGGCACCTTTCCGGCACACGAGGCAAATCCGCTGAAATTTGAGACTCTTAAAGACTTGCAAAAAAGAGTGATAGCGGAGCGAGCGGACTTTGGAATTGCGCCCGACGCAGACGGCGACCGGATATTTTTCATTGACGAAAAAGGAGGCATCATCCCAGCCACTATGATTACCTGCCTTATTGCTGACGAGGTCTTGAAGAAAAAGCCGGGAGCCGCAATTGTGGTCGACATCCGCTATATCAAAAATGTGCAAAATTTAGTTAAGTCCCGTGGTGGCACGACTTCGCTCACTAAGGTCGGGCACGCCTTTATTTCCAATCACATGAAAAAGGTTGGGGCTGAGTTTGCCGGGGAATCGTCCGGTCACTTTTTCTTCAAGGCGACAGGCTACGCCGAAAGCTCCGTCTTGATCCTGGCCCATGTCCTCAATGTCGTGTGCCGCGAAAAAAAGCCGTTGTCTGAAATTGTCAAAAAGTATCACACGGCCTATGAATCCGGAGAATACAACTTCGAGATCCCAACTGGAAAGAAATCAGCAGATCTTTTGGAATCGGTTAAAAAAAATCATGCCAACCTCACCTTCTCCACGCTTGATGGCCTGAGTGGAGATGGGGTAGGGTGGCGCTTGAGTATCCGCACGTCCAATACCGAGCCCCTCTTGCGCCTCAATGTGGAAGCAGACGACAAATCCCTCATGGAGGAGAAGGTAAGCGGGTTGCGGGGAGAGTTTGAGGCCTTTGGGGCAGTCCCTAAGTAATTTCTGCGTTTGTAAAAAAGGCTCCCGTGTCCTATAATATATACGTCATATGGACACCCCTCAGGAGACCGCGTCACAGCTTGCATTGTCAAGCTACACCCGAGCATTCCTTAAACGCTACCTTGCTATAAAACCAAAGCCATGGCCTGACGAGCTGTCGCGCATTCATGTGTCCCAAACCGTCTCATTCTTCGCGCTTGCCTATGAGCGGGTCCGCAACGTAGTAGAGTACCGCGAGGCGCATCTTATACGCCGGGCCGCAACAGAGCGTATTCTCAAGCGGCGCTTGGCTCTAAACCCCAGCGGTGAAGGGGAGGCCGAGAACATTGTGCGCGAGCTATTGTGGGCCCGCTACTTCCCCCTTGACTCTCTCGGCGAGGAGGACATAGACCGTGTGCAGGATGTGCTGGACCGCTATAAAGCACTTCGCCAAGATCTTCTTAAGGGCCGCCCCGGCGGAGAAAGAGCATATCTTTCTCAATTCTTGACCGATCTTTTGACGTGTGAAATTGAGGAAACCCTCACGCCAGAGGAGGCCGCGCGAGGGGAGCTTGAGACCTACTTCGTGTACCAGGTGCTCAAAGGCAAAATTAAGATAGACGGAGCCACGCAAGATGAGAAAAATGTATATTTCTATGTGGCGCTGGAGCAAGCACTTTCCAAAAGCGACACTGCCTATCTTCGCTTTCATCTCTTCCGGCTCAATCACAAGCCGTTGTCTCAGATGGAGGAGGCGCAAGTGGCCGATCTCTTGGACGAGTTCCCCGAAGCGGCCCGCCGCATCGATAGCTATATCGCCAATCCTTATTCCTCGCGCCTCGTGCGCTGGCTGCGGCGCCAGCTTCCTCCGTTCCGGGTGCTTTTTGAGCTGGTCCGCACCAAGCCGGCGCAAGCACAAGCTCTTTTGGAAGACCCCGCAGCACTTAAGGCACAGGTGACGACAATCTGCCGCCAAAAATACGAAGCCACAGCAGCACGGCTGCGAAGCCTAGGCGTGCGGGCGATTCTCTACATCTTCATTACTAAGATGATTTTTGCTCTCTTGCTGGAGTATCCAGTCTCAAAGGCACTCTATGGAGAGGTTAACTATCTCTCGCTTGCTATCAACGCGCTCTTCCCACCGCTTCTGATGTTCCTCATATTAGGGGTCACGCGGGTCCCCGGAGAGGACAATACTGCGCGCATCCTCGAGCGACTCACCAATATAATCGATGCCGACAACTCGTATGAGGGGGCAGTCTCCTATGCAATCCGCCGCCGCCGGGTCAGGAACCAGACCATGATCTTCGCCTTCACCATAATCTACACGATGACATTTATTATGACTTTCACCCTGCTCTATGTATTCTTGGGCAAGCTGCAATTTAATTTCGTAAGCCAAGTGGTATTCATTTTCTTTGTGTCCTTGGTCACCTTTTTTGCGTTCCGGATATCTCAGGTCGCGCGCGAATATAGGCTGCGCGAGGCAGAAGGGCCCCTCGTGCCCGTCATGGACTTTTTCTTCCTCCCCATTTTGTCGCTGGGCAAATTCTTGTCTAAAGGATTGGCGAGGCTTAACATCTTCACGGCGGTCTTTGATTTTTTCATCGAAGCACCCTTTAAGCTCATCTTCGAGGTCTTGGAGGAATGGATCTCTTTCGTGCGTGCGCGCAAGGAAGAGATCGAGTAACCATTGACTCATTGCTACATGGCCACATTATTAAATTGTTCTTGACAATGTAACAATTTTGTCGATCTTCAAAGTAGATCGACGATGAGGGTAGACCAGCCGAAGTCTTTTCTCCTGTATCCAACTCCTGTTTCAGGATTATAGTACTCTCGAAAACCATGTTTTTGAATCATATCTATCATCTGCTTGACAATAGTATCTGCTACATCATTATAGCCATGTTTTCTAAGTCCCTTCACGACGAACCAATTGGTACTAATCCACGTAGGCCCGCGCCACAAGAGCTTCATCTTGTGGATTGGGGTATCGTTGGGCTCATAGAATGGCTCACTGGCTGCCACAGATGGCACCGGGTATTTCGTCCAGAACTCCTTGGGGTTGAGTAAGTGATTCTGGACCAGGAGCTTCAACTTGGACCCTTTGAGCCCACTCAAAAACAGAGGCACGAGACTAGCGACCGTCATGACTTTGGCGTGCTTTTCTTCTTTTGTGAAGAGTGAGTAAAATATTTTGTCTTCTTTATTCCAACATTTCTCAATAAGCGCCTCTTCTCCTTTTTTCGCCGCTTGCGCAAAAAAAAGGGCTTCAGTAGGATTCGAGAGGACGGAAAAAAGCCTTGATAAGGAGCGGGCCGCCTCTATAAACACGACGTTGAATACTAATTCTTCCACATTAAAGTAGTCCTTCTCAAGAATGCGTCGACTGTTGAATCCGTTGAGTTGATTGAGGAGATCTGCTTTCCTGTAGTAGTAGTGTAAGCGCGCCATGTCTTGTGCGTGAAATCCCATGACATACTGAAATACTGGCAGCTCATCCATGCCGGATTCATTGGGAGAAATGATGGACATGAGTCCGTCTCCATCGATATCCCGGTGTGCAATCAGCCACCTATGATGGTCGGCAAGCTTAGGGAGTACCTCTTTTAAGAATTCCTTATCCTGATCTTTCTCGTAGATTTGCTCCACAGCTAGGGCAAGGGCCGGGGGCTGGGTGATTGCCGTCGTGCGCGGGCGAAACCAGATTTTGCTTTCTATGTATGCCCAGATTGGAAGCATTTTACGCTCTCCCCAGAAAATCACATGGGGTATAAACCCATCTGAAGACTGACCCACAAGGAATGTTCTGATTTCGTCTTGAGCGCGCTTGGTGTCGAAATGGCTCAGCACAATGGCATGAAAGGCAGTGTCCCACAGCCACTGATAGGTGTATTCGCGGTCTGCCGGCGCCACGAATCGATAAGAAGTGTGCTTCCAGCGAGAAAACCCCTGGAGGGTGTTCTTCTGGAATACTTTTTTGGCCTCCTGCACATACTGGTGCTTGATCGTATCTCTCTTCATAAGGTATAGCTACTTTTCAAGCGTAAAGAACCCAAGCGAAAGGGTATAATCAAAGGGTAACCGCAGGTGAATCTTGCCCAAGTATTGGTCAGTGGCGATAAGCACGATTTCGTCTTCCAAGCTCTGCAGCCACACGGGGTTCTCCGGAATATTGTAATCGACCACTATTACTTTTGTGTTTTCCACAGTCAGGCTCTTTCCGTCATACGTCTTGAAAGGATATCGCTCCTGATTGCCCTCGTCGCTGCGGAATACATTGATGCCCCGGGCCGATTTTGCATCAAACTTCTTGCCTTTCCACGGCGTCTTGAAGGGAATCATCTCCACATCACCATGATAGACCCCTGTAGGGCGCTGATCTGCGACCTTGCCTTTGGCGAAGCGCTCATTCAAAGCGCTTTTGCCCACCCACCAGTTGAGAGCTGACAGGAAAGCTGCCGCAATAAGCAAAAGGAAAAAAAGTATCTTGAATAAGAATCTAAGCATAGCGTGGGATTACCTTCTTCTCATAGTATAATATATTTTAAGCCTCTATAGCTCAACGGACAGAGCACTGGTCTTCGGAACCAGGGATGAGGGTTCGATTCCTTCTAGAGGCGCCCTCATGAAATGGCATGTTTATATAGTTCGGTGTAGAGACGACTCATTTTATACCGGCATAACCCCATACCTGCAGCAGCGCGTAAACCAGCACAATTCTAAAATTGGTGCAAAATCCTTGCGGGGTAAATTACCCGTTACACTAGTCCACAACGAGGTGTATAATAATAGAAGTGAAGCGCTAAAACGCGAGTTTGAAATAAAAGGATGGAATAGAAGTAAGAAACTTGCGCTTATAAGCAAGGCTAACCCTGAAGAGCAAGACTTACCTTGATAAGCAGGGGGCTTGCCCTGAGGAGCGTAGCGACGAAGGGCCTGTAGCTCAACTGGTAGAGCACCTCCCTCTTAAGGAGATTGTTGTGAGTTCGAGTCTCACCAGGCTCACTAATGTTGCCTTCAGTTCTATATTTCGCCTTTATTCTTCTGGAGCTCGTGTTTGCGATGTCGATGACGGTCTATGTGGGATGCCTTCTGTACTCGGGGATTATGGGATCGCCCTATGTGCCTACCAAAAAGAAAAGGGTCGCAGAGATCCTCAAGCACGCGGGATTGAAGCGGGGTCAATACTTGCTTGAGCTGGGCTGCGGGGACGGCCGGCTGCTTATTGAGGCTGCTAAAAAATATGGCACCCGAGGGCTGGGGATCGATGTGAATCCTCTGGTCATTGCCAAAGCGCGCCTTTTGGCGCGGGGTGTGAACGGCATAGAATTTAAGGTTCAAAATCTGTGGAACACTGATATGGGCAAAGCAGACGTAATCTACTTGTTCCTCATGCCCGAGCTTCTCAAAAAATTAGTGCCAACTCTTCGCAAAAAGGCAAAAAAAGGGACTCTTGTGATTTCTCATGCCTTTGTGATAAAGGAATTTGAAAAAAAACTCGTGAGAACAATCACGGCCAAGCCGTTTTCAACTTTCTACTACCGGCTATAGCTGCGGGATTTGACAAAAACCCTCATTTTGTCTATAGTGATAGTATGACCCGCAAGCTGTCGATCTTCTTATTTCTTTTTGTGGTTCTCACAGCTCTTAACATCTTCAGCGTAAAAGCTTACTACAAGAAGGTGTCCAAGCAGGAGTCTATTAATATCATCCTGGCCGAAATTGAGGAGGTCAAGGTGGAGGAAGCGGCCACCCCGCTCACCTTTGGCGCGGAGGCGAAGCTGGCAGACGCCCGGGTGGCCAATCTCATGCATTTTTTCAGAAAATATAATTCGCCGCTCTACGACCACGCAGAAAAAATAGTAGAGGTCGCGGACGAACACAAGTTTGACTATCGATTATTGCCGGCAATCGCGATGCAGGAGTCCACATTATGTAAGGCCATACCGGCGAACTCTCACAACTGCTGGGGGTGGGGGATTTACGGCAATACCGTGACCCGCTTCTCCTCCTACGACGAGGCGATCGAGACGGTCGGGCGGGGCCTCAAGAAAAATTATATTGACCAGGGGCTTACCACAACGTCCCAAATCATGAGCAAGTACACGCCCTCTTCCAACGGCAGCTGGGCCCAAGGCGTCAACACAATGCTGAAAATCTTGGAATAAATCTTCATTGCTACACTGTTAAATTGTTACATTGTTAAAGAATTAGCAATGTGTCAATGTAGCCATGTGACAATGGAAGCGCTATTGCACGCTGCGAGCGCTCGCGAGCTCCTGAGAAAGTGAGTATTGTGTGCCTTTTTTCTTGGTACGGGCGGCAAAGAGCGACCCCCGCTTGGCGCGCTTGGAGGTCATGGCTTCAAGCCAGGTGCGGGAATCTGAGATCTTCTCGCGGATCGCGCCCAAGAGCTTAAGGATTACTTCCAAGAACCGCACATGATAGATTCCGGCATCCTCAGGATGTGACTCGAGCACAGCTTTTTGCGCGTCTTTGACCTCAGTCAAGAGGGCTGCATCCTGGGTCTTGATGACATCAATCATCTTGCGAATCTCGTGGGTGAGAGATTCGATCTCGCGCTTCACATTGACCTGCTCGTGGTACACTTCT
>CAYLLP010000024.1:0-14612 GCA_964384955.1 uncultured Gammaproteobacteria bacterium | reverse complement strand
TGCAATTCTGCTTGGCAGCTTATACCTTATGACGGCATCCTTTCTATATACAAATTTGTACCCTAAAGTAATGCACTTAAAGTAAGAATATGCATCTTCTGCAGTAAGCTTTGGCCACAATAACTGCTTTGCAAACGATCGCGGAAAAGCACGAGCGCGACCAATACATGCATAGAGGTTAGAACCCCTATTCCAAGATTCATATAGCTTGATTTTTAAATCAACGCTGAAATTAAGTATTTTTTCTAGCGCGTTTGTAGGCATGAGCGGGAGAATTTTAGGGACAACAATTCCAACTTTTGGATCACTTAGAAAAGGCTGAATTAATTTGCTTAGGACCACCTCATTTTCTAGTAAAATATCTGCATTAAGAAGAATTAAAATTTCTCCAGAGAAGAGTTTTATTATTTTATTTTGGCTTGCTGCCTGACCAATGCGTTTTTTGCTTTGCAGTAATGCAACTTTCCTATTTTTTATGGACTTTACTTTTGATACAGTTCCATCATTACTACCGTCAGATACAATAATAATTTCTTTAAGGGCAAATTTATCTTGTTTTTGCTTCAGGAGAGAAAGTACTAGCTCTTTTATATTACTTTCTTCATTGTAGGCAGGGATGCCAATTGATACTGTGGGTTTCCTCATGTTATTAGCTTTGTGAAGTTTCTGTAACTTTTCTGCCAGGAGAATTGTGCTGCCCAGGAAACTGCATTTTTAGACATTTTATTTCGCAATTTGTGATCGGTCAAGAGCTCTTCAATTCTACGCGCAAATTTATTGACATTACCATGCTCCACTAAATACCCAGTATGAGGATTTCTTACAGATTCCCTTAGTCCTGGCACGTCAGAAGCGACCACAGGCGTAGCACAGGCATTGGCTTCAAGCGCCGATATCCCCCACCCTTCCATCATTGAGGGATACACGAAGACCCACGCCTTCTGAAGGAGGGACAATTTCTTTTCCTCACTTACTTTGTCTGTAAAAATGACCCTCTCTTTGAGTCCTAAAGATACCGTTAATTGTTGGAGTTTATGCTTCTCGTCTCCTCCTCCGGCGATTACAAGCCGAGCATCTGGAATATTTTTGGTAATTTTCTTAAAAGCTTTTATGAGTACATCAATAGATTTGTATGCCTTAAGGCGACCGAGATATAAAATTAGCGGTTTAGAGGCTTTCTGTCCTGGAGTAAGTATGTCAATATCTATGCCGCTGTATACAAGATCTATTCCTTGCCCCACAATTCCGTATTTTTGCATGTCCTCTCGGGTTGACTCTGAAATGGCGATAAAGCGAGCGCTACGATAAGCATAGGGCATAATTTCTCGTTCAAGAAAACCGGCAAACCAAGCAATGGGGCTTGGGAGAGCACGCTTAAACACTTCCTGATGCACGTGATATACTACGCAAAATACTTTTTCCTTCACATATAGAGGCGTGAAAAAGGGTATACCATTCTGACAATCTATGACTACATCATATTTGTTGCGGAATTTGATAATGTAATACCAAAAAGCCCAGAAATATACAAAATAGAATCCGCCTCTGCGTATGATTTCGATATTATCCATCACTTCGAAGCGTGCACTCTTCCCATCATTGCCACAAAACAGCGTCACCCGATGACCACTTTTAGCCCACCTTTTGGCAATCTCAGATATATATACTTCTGCCCCTCCAGATTCTCTGTGCTGAAGGTCTCGCCAGTTGAAAATTAAGATTCTCTTCTTCCCTTGCGCCAATACTCGAGTCGAGGGAAGTGGGAAAAAAAGATCAACGAGATCCACGCCCCACCGTATGAGATTACGACCGTGGTCGATCGCAATATCAAGCAGCATCAGCACCACAAAATTGAACGTCGACACAATCAGCACTGCATTGATAATCTGCCTAATGTTATCGTGGAAAAAGACAATGCTTACCGCCATTATGATCGAAGCGGCCACTGCCATAAAAGGAAAAATATACTGTCGCCTCGCCAAGCGATAGATGACGACTGAATTGGCCAGGGTAAAGAGCAAGATGGCCAGGGTATAAAGCGTGGTATAGGGCACAATCGCCGCAGCACGCGCTCCAAAAAGCATGGGAACAAATACATTCCCAAAAGGACCTACTATTACAAATGCGCTCATCGAAAGAAGCGAGGTCCCAAGAAATATTTTGTAAAATACAGGGCGGGGATTTTTGTGCTCTCCCACGGCACGCGTCACCATGGTCATCATAAAAGTATTAAGAAGGGCGCCAATGAAAAAGATAATCTTCCCCACAAGCGACAAAAGACCATACTGACCTGCTAATGTTGGATCAAGATAATGCTTCGCTAAAAGCACATCGACAGACAAAAATGCAATTGAAGAGAGGCTGGTTACGAGTGCGGCCGCGAAAAAGCGCTTAGGGAACTGGTAGCTTACCTTTCCACTCTCAGAGACGGGCCTTTCGCTTTTCAAGAGAAATAGTTGTGCTGCTATAAAGGCCATCACTAGAGAAAGCGGAATCGATAGATAGGCCCACTGTGGAAATCCGGCCATCACGATCGCAACCGCTAATATAAGCTTTGATATAGCCTCAACAGCAATAAGAGCTCCTACTGCCTTAAATTTTAAGGCACCTGTAAGATAACCGCGATCTATGGCTAAAATTAGGGCTATAACAACGGCCGGTGAAAATAATAATATTGGTGTAGCGCTACTTTCTCTAAAAAAGGAAGCAAGGAACGGGGAAGCTATGACCACAATAAACGCGCACAACATACTTCCCAAAAGCCATTGTTTTTTGATGTTTTTATGAAAGACATATGCTTTGAGCTTCGTGTACCGCGCAGTGAGAAATGACACCTCATGATTGGTAGTGGCTGACAAAGCACTAGCCACAACCAAAAGCAGATAGCTTAATGTATTGATGAGGGTGACGAGGGCGAAATGATGAAATTCAAGCACCCGCCCAAGGTAAGCATTGAATACGAAGTTAAGCACGTTCCCTACAAAAAGTGCTAAAACTAAAACTGCTCCACTGCCCTGAGTAGTAATTATGCTTTTTCTCATTGATTAATTGAATCTGTTATTATCAAGCTCGAGTGGTGTGGAATTGCCGTCTTCTTTTTCCAAATACAAATATGCAGGCGGGCGATCTGTGACGTGTGGTGGAGTGGGACGCAGGACCGGGGCGGGATGGGGAGCCATAATAAGAGGCGTATCTTTGTCCAGGTGCAGGCCGTGCTTGGTCTTGGCCCAGTAGTGGGGAGCAACCAAAAATTTGTACCAAGACACATATGCGGCAGCACTCATGGCAAGCCAGTAGAGCGGGACTAAGAATACATATTTGATAAGCTCATACTGCTCGCGCTTAGCGCACCCTATCATGTAGTAATAGAGGTACAGGAAGTTGCCGATAATCATCGAAAACACTCCCATGTAGAGAATAGGTGTCGGGAAAAAGGACTCGATCTGAGTCCCGATCTGAGCCCGAAAAGCAAAGTAGCAGATGGTGAGAGTCCACATAATAGGGTTGATAAGCATGGAAGACACTTTGCCTCCCACCACCAGCTGGAACGTAATCACATGAGGATCTCTCCAATGACTCACAAAATGATCGGGGCGGCGCATGTGCACAAGGTAGGTCTGAATGTATCCCTTGATCCAGCGGGTCCTCTGCCAGAACCAGTTGATATAATTGCTGTTGGCCTCCTCAAGAGTGGTCGAGTTGATAATAGCAGTACGATACCCACCCTTGGCAATCCTCATCCCCAAATCACAGTCCTCTGTCACATTGAAGGAATCCCATCCTTTCAGGTCCAGCAAATCCTGCTTCCTAAAATGATTGGAGGTGCCACCTAAGGGGATAGGGGCATGAATAGACTGAAGTCCGGTCAAGACCAAATCGAACCACAAAGAATATTCTGCTGTAAAGATTCGAGTAAGTAGATTTTGATGAGGATTGTAAAAATTGAGCTTGGCCTGAATGCATTTGACCTTGCTATCAGACTTGCCTAAAGCGATCACGGCTTTTTTCAATTGCAAGACATCTGGAATGTCTTCAGCGTCGTAGATGACAATCATATCTCCTGTCGCATGCTTGAGGCCATAATTGCTGGCCTTGGGCTTGGTCTTAGGGAGTGAGTGGGGCACAACAATAACTTCAAAATAGCTGGGCATCGCAAGCTCGCTGGCGCGGCTTATGGTCTCTTGATCATCCTCCTCTAAAAGCAGAAGTACTTGGAGCTTGTCCTTGGGATAATCGAGGGCGCTCATAGCCGTCACGAATTGCCCAAGCACCTGCCATTCCTTATACAGCGGACAGAGAATCGTGTACTTGGGGAGAGAGCGTTCGTCAAGATTTTGCAGCTCCTCCGGCGTGACATTAATTTCAGGCGACTCGCGGAAGCTTCTGATGACCAAGAACAAATTAAAAAGAAGATCAGCAAAGTACACCACGGTCAGCCAGGCAATAAGCACAATAAGAGTCGTGTGCCAGTTGATAATAAGTGCGCTGAGCAGCATCCCGACAATGCCAAGAATAATGACAGTCTGAGGTCTGCTCAGACGAAAAAGGGCCGTCTCATGGGGATGAAGCTTAGAGTGATGCACGTAAGTCTTATCTTTATAGTGAAATCCATGACCATGACGGTCGACCTCCTCTTGCGAGAAATGTTTGATTGGTGGGGTGAAGTAATTTTTTATAAATTTGAACATATTGATGAGAAATCTTTGTACTGCAAACCGGAAAATGAATAGCGCACAACAAGAGCTATACGAATAGCTATGGGAAGCGGCCGTAGCGGGCATTGTATCTCATTAGGTATAGAATTGTGATAAAATATTTCACTGATAATTCTGTGTCTTTGCCCCCTATGGCCTAAAAGAGCGCTTTAAAAAGTGATAAAACTAATTTTTACTTTTTAATGTAGGATGCTTGTAAGAATGGTGTAAGAGAACGGTAAGAACTTAGTGCTTTTTTGCTTATGGATAACCACATCGTCTGCCCCAACTGTAAAAACACAATCAAGCTCACGGAAGCTTTGTCTCATCAGCTCTTGGATTTGAAAAAGAAAATTCAGGAAGAACATGACTCGCGGACCCGGGCGCTCGAGCAGCAGAAAAAGGATCTCCTTGAGGAAAAGCGGACACTGTGGGTGCGCGCCCAGGCCGCAGCTCAAAAGCAGGCAAAAGAGAAAGAAAGTGAGGAGCTTAAATTGCTTAAGGAACAGCTGGAAAAGCGCGACAAAAAGCTTGAGGAAGCACGAGAGGCAGAACTTCAACTTAGGAAAGATCGCTTACAGCTTGAAGAAGAGAAAAAAGAACAAGCAGTAAAACTTCAGCGGACGCTGGACGAAGAGAGAAAAAAGATTATCGACCAGACGGCACGCAAAATTCAAGAAGATCAATTTTTAAAAGATAAGGAAAAAGAAGAACAATTGAGGCAATACAAAGAGCAGGTACTGGATCTTCAGCGCAAGCTCGAGCAGGGCTCGCAACAGATCCAAGGGGAGGTCTTGGAAGTGGAACTTGAGAATTTGCTCCGCCAGGAATATCCGCATGATGAGATCAAACCTGTGCCAAAAGGCATCCGGGGGGCAGACGTGATTCAGATCGTGCACACACCCCATGGCAAAACATGCGGAAGCATAATCTGGGAGTCCAAGCGGACCCGCGCGTGGAGCCGCGAATGGATCACAAAGCTTAAGGAAGATCAGCGCCAGGTAAAAGCCAACTTCGCAATCATTGTGTCCAATTTGCTGCCGGACGGAATTAAAAATGGGGCCTATAAGGATGGCGTATGGGTGTGCAACTATGATACGCTGCGGATTGTGTGCGGGCTTTTGCGAAGAAGCCTTATGGAGATTGCGTCGGCCCGGCAAAGCGAGGTGAATCAGCAGGAGAAGGCCGCGGTGCTTTACAATTATTTGACCAGCACTGATTTCCGCCACCGAATAGAGGCCATTGTGGAATCGTTTAGTGGCCGGCAGCTTGATCTCGAGCAAGAAAAGCGATGGTTTGCCAAAAAATGGGCCAGGGAGGAGCGCTCAATTCGAAAAGTCATCGACAACACGATGGGGATGTATGGAGACTTGCAGAGCATTGTTGGGCGCGAGCTAGGCGAGGTCCAGGGACTGGATTCATTACCGGCTGGGAAAGAACCACCAGAGGAGGAGACGCCAAATGAGGACTCGTTATTTTAAAATTGCCCAACATCAATGATCAAAGTACCCCACCCGCATCTGGATAATTTCTTTTCTCGCGCAGCAAAGCTCACTATATATATACCTATTGCGGTGATTTTGATCGCTGTGGGATTCAAGGGATACGAAATGCTATTTCCCACTAAATCACTTTCGCTTTCACCCGCCCCTACGCCACGCACACAGCTGTCGCCCGCGGTGAAGCCTCCAACAATTGATCTTAAGGGCCCCTATATATGCCAATATCAGACCGAGGAAGCGTCGCTGAGCGCGTATATAAAAAATAAAAATGTCTTTATCTCCAACCAGAAAAAGGAAGAAACAGATTATTTTGTATTAAAAGGTGATTGTCTCTACATGTGGGAAAAAGGAGCCTTCGGAGGACAAAAAGTGTGCGGATTATCGCAGTATGTGTCGCTTGTGGAGGTCTTCGGGCAGTTTAATATCTTGGGCACGTTGCTGCCCCCGGGCGCACTCAGCATAGGCTCCTTAAACTCCGTCAATTTTACTCATGCCATGGAGTCGTGCCGCAAGCGTGACTTTACCAATTCCACAATCTTTACTGTGCCCTCGAATGTGCTTTTTAAGAATGTGAGTATTGAGGAGCTTAAAAAGAGTATCACTCCGACACCTGCAAACTAAACCCGCAGTGCCAAGAGCGGGAAACAGTTTCTAATAAAAGTGCCCTGGCTATGACCTACTTTCCCCCGTAGGGAGTATCATCGGCGCTGGTTCGTTTCACTTCTCTGTTCGGGATGGGAAGAGGTGGTGCCAAACCGCTCCAATAACCAGGGCAAAGAATATTATAGTATATCATGCCTTAAAGCGCAAATCCTTAGAAAATCAGACCTATTGTTTTTGCTCGCATTCAAGAGATCTAAAAAAACAAGGGGTCAAAGAATCAAAAGGATAGGAGGGATTGAGAATAAAGGTTTACTTCACTTCCTCGGAACGACCACCTATATCCAAGTGGTTGTGCTGAGGTTTCATATTCCAGAGGACACTTAAACTGCCGACGGGAAAGAAGCGGGCGTCGACCACATCGTTCCCACTGCTGTGGGAACCCGGTAATCGGGAATAAGTGCGCTGGTCAAAGAACTTACCGGTAACTGCTCGCATAAACTGACTACCAAGAATATAGGTTTCCAATCGTTGTCCCAGGCTTCCTTGAAGGGCGAAATGATTAGTGAGCTCTGCCTCTGTAGTATTCCTATTGGGTGCATCTAGGGAGGCTTCGATTTTGGTCCAGATAATGCCGGGTCTTTCATCGCTACCGATTGGAGTATCTTTTTGCACACTATAGTTTTCCATCCTGGGGAACCACTTACCGAGGCGAATGAGACCATTTTGACCAGTGTACCTGTCTGGAACTGGAACCATAATCCCCGCTTGCTCGTCACCCTCAATGCCTATCATAGGAGCTGCAATGTCTTGGGAGGACCAATGAAGGGGTGGTAGGGTGGCAGCAGCATTAGGTAGAAATTCCTTCCAGAGCGCAGTAATAATTTCAGGATTATACGGTTCATTTTTGAAGGCTTCGATGTTTCGCGAGAGAAATGTGACGGATTCTCGTCGCATGTGTGATGTTCGACCCCGGCGAGATTTAAGTGAGTCTGTTTTGGATATTTGCGAAGCTTCTATGGAAGGTGACCCTTGTTCTCTTCGCGCACGATAGGCTCGCAATAAATCTGCCATCTCAGAATCCTGTAAATCATAGGTGGATTTTAGCATTTCTTCAGCCTGCATTAGCCTCATTCTTGCTTCAGGTGTAGACATAATCAAAAAAGTATACCATACTATGGGGTGGGTGTCAAAGGGATCTTTTTATGGTACAATTAGGGTATGGAGCAACAAGAAAGGACAAAGAAATACGGCGTAATCTTAATTTTGGGAAGGCCTAATGTGGGCAAGTCCACATTTGTCAACAATCTTGTGGGTCAAAAAGTGGCGATCACTTCGAAGCTCCCACAGACTACCCGCATGCCCATTCGCGCTATGTACCAGGAAGATCGGGGCACGGCAATAATCGTCGACACGGCTGGAGTATTCGGGAAAGCGCACGATGCCTTGGCCAAAAACATCAACTTGCAGACCTTTCACGCTATACGCGAAGACGTGGACCTTGTGCTCTATATGGTCGATCACACCAGGCGCCGCGACTTTGAAGAGTCCAAGGTGCTGGGCATAGTGCGCAAGATCGACAAGCCCAAAATATTAGTCATCAACAAAATTGATCTTCAGGAGAAGTCCTATCTTGCTCACTATAAATTTTTGGAGGATGAATTTGCCAATGTCTTCAAAATCTCCGCTCTCACTAGAGCTCATTTCACGCCTTTGGTAGACAAGATGTTTTCGTATCTGCCAGATGCCGCTCCCGGCCAAACCCAGGTTGAATCCGTGTATCCCCTTCTTAGTATGGATAGTCGCACATTTATCGCAGAGCTCATACGCGAGAAGATATTTTTAAAGACGAAAAAAGAGGTGCCCTATTCCGCATCTGTCATCGTAGATGATATCCAAGAACGAAAAAATAATACGATGTATATAAAAGCGCGGATATTGACCAATGAAGATCGCTACAAAAAAATGCTTATTGGCCGCCATGGCGAAAAGATAAAGGAGATGGGGTCGATGGCACGCACGGAGATTGAGCTGGCGATCAATAAGAAAGTGTACTTAGATCTTGAGGTGGAGACTGACCCTCACTGGCAGCAGACGTATTTCAGTTAGCAGCAAGAACCACCGCAACAGCCGTCTTCTTCCGTTTTCTTTTCCTCCGCAGCACACGCACATTGTCCGTGGCACACACACTCTTCTTCTTTTACTTGATTGTCTCCGCTCATATGAGGTATTATATACCGTGCCTTGCTTTTTTGCCAGGGGTGGCGTATAATAAAAAATGGAATTACTCATGAGGCTATCTCATCGGCAATTTTTTGTTGTTTAAACGACCCCGCCCGCAAGCGGGGTTTTTGAGTTTATAAGGGTAACTATGAAAACTCGCACTCTTATTGACGATAAACCTCTACAGGAAAAGTGCGGCATAATTGGTCTCTTCACCCCCGCTTACCAAGGCCAGCTTCCTACGGCGCTTGTGGCCGCAAGTGGAGTCCAGCACCGCGGGCAGCAAGGAGCAGGCTCCGCGGCGCAGACGAAAAAGGGAATAGTGAAATACACCGGCAATGGGCTTTTGGCTGATATTTTTTATGAAAAGATCATCAAGCGTCTCAATAAGCCCAGCACCTGGACTTTGATTCACTGCCGATATGGCACATTCGGAGGCTGGAGCCCCGATAATTTGCAACCCTGCATAGGGAGAGCTTCGGACGGGTCAGAGATTGCGGTCATACACAATGGAGAATTCGTGGCAACTGCGCAAATGAAGAAGCTCTTGCACGAAAAAGATCTCCCCCAAGACATAAGTGATTCCTATCTTTTCACGCTCCTTTTGGCCCAAGCGGAGGGCGATTCCTGGGACGCTAAAATACTCTCGACGCTGGGCAAGGTGAAAGGTGCATATAGCCTCATTATGGGGGTTGAAGAAAAAATGTATGTGGCCCGCGATCCTCACGGCATCAGGCCACTGGTCCTTGGCAAAATCGATGGAGGCTATTTGGCCGCGTCCGAGACATTTGCTCTCAACAAAGTCGGAGCCAAGTTCGTACGCGAGGTGAGAAAGGGAGAGGTCATTAGGATCGACAAAGATGGTCTTCATGTCATTAAGGAGGGCACCAAGGGAGTAGGAAATTTCTGCGACTTTGAATGGGCATATTTTGAGCGGCCGGATTCGCTTCTCCCTACCTATTCAAAAGACAAAAAAGATGCATGGATGTCGGTCACTGAGTTTCGTGAGCGGTGCGGAGCGATGTTGGCCCAAGAAGCGCCCATTCCCAATGCCTCTTTTGTGGTCGGCATGCAGGACTCGGGGGTGGCGGTGGCACTTGGCTACTCCAACGCCCTCAAGATCCCCTATCGGCAGGTGGTAATCCGGCATCACTTCGATCTTCATGGACAGCAGCGACTTTTTATGCGAGATGATGAGCTCAATATGATAGGCAAGCGTGTGTTGGGCAAGCTTTCCTTGGTGCGTGATCCTCGAATATGGAAAGATGCAATTGTCGTGGTCGGAGACGATTCGATAGTGCGGGGCAATGTGACAGCAAATATAACCCGTGCGATATTCTCGGCAGGGGCGCGAGAGGTGCATTGGATCATAGGATTTCCGCCTGTTATTGCCCCTTGCCATCTTGGAGTCTCGATGAGAAGCGGTGAAGAGCTAATTGCCTATAAGCACAAAGGGGATACCCGTGAAATTGCCCGTGAAATTGGAGCTACCTCGATCAACTATATTTCACACAAGAGCTTTGTGAAAGCGAGAATTCTGTCTGATAAGATTCTCACCCCGAAAGATCAGAGAGATATTTTTCTTGCCAATGGTGGCTGTGGCGGATGCGTGACTGGTAAGTATCCGGTCAACAAGGACGGCACAACCCACCCCAGAGATGTTGATATCCGATCCAACCGGCCCACTAAAAGTGTATATTAACAACCTATGAAGCGCCTTGCATTTCTTATCTCCAATGCAGGTCGAGGGAGCAATCTTCAGGCGGTCATAGACGCTATTGTCGCACGTCACCTCAATGCGACCATTGCCATCGTCGTGTCCGACAGCGCGGAGGCGTATGGCTTAACCCGGGCGAAAAAACACAAAATCCCTTGCGAGATTGTCGACAAAAATACCGATTTAACGAAGCTTCTTAAGGATACATATAAGATCGATTATGTATGTCTTGCCGGCTGGAAGCGCATTATTCCTGATCTACTTATTTCCGCATTTAAAAACAAAATTCTCAATGTACATCCCGGTCTTATCCCAGATACCCCGACAGGCAAAGTAAAAAATCCCGATGGTACTCCAGCTCAATGGAACAAGGGCAAATTCACCTCAAAAGCTATACAAAATTTCATCGACGCACGTGCGACATATGCCGGGTCTACCGTGCATCTGCTGTCCCATGAATTTGATTTTGGCCCAGTCTTGGAAAGAGTATTTGAAAAAATCAAATCCGGCGACACCGTTGATTCTTTGTATTCTCGGCTTAAGAAAAAAGAAAACAAAGCATACGTTGACGCACTGAAGAAACTGTGTAGCTTAAAATCTATTCTCATCATTGGCTCGATCGGTCGAGAACACGCACTTGGGTGGAAACTTGCTCAGTCCCCGAAAGTGGGTAAGATTTATTTTTCCCCAGGCAATGGAGGCACTTCACAAATAGGTGAAAACGTACCACTGGACATTACCCGCAACAAAACTGTGGTCGACTTCGCCAAGAAAAATAACATCGATCTTGTGGTTGTGCCTTCTGATGATCCTTTGGCTCAAGGGATGGTTGACGATTTGAAGAAGGCAGGGATTGCAGCATTTGGCCCAAAGCGCAAAGCGGCACAGATCGAATGGTCCAAGACATTTGCCAAAGAGTTAATGAAAGAAGAAAAAATCCCCACGGCTAATTTTGAGACCTTCACTGATTTTGAAAAAGCAAAAAAGTATCTTGTAACTCAATCCTATCCCATTGTCATAAAAGCAAGTGGCTTAGCGCTTGGCAAAGGAGTTATTATTGCCCAAGACCAAGAAGAGGCAGAATCAGCGCTTAGTGACATAATGATTAAAAAAGTCTTTGGAACGGCCGGAGACGAAGTGGTGATCGAAGAAATGCTTTATGGGCAGGAAATCTCGATTCATGCATTTTGTGACGGGCGCGACTTCGTACTTTTCCCTTCCTCTCAAGATCATAAACCAGTGTTTGATAAAGATCGCGGGCCCAACACGGGCGGCATGGGTACGATAGCTCCTGTACCTTGGGTCAAAGAAAGTCTCATGAAAAGTGTTGCCAACACAATTGTCGCTCCCACACTGAAAGCTTTAGAAAAGCGAGGCCGTAAATATGTGGGTGTGCTTTACCCCGGACTCATGATTACGCCGCAAGGACCTAAGGTGATTGAAATCAACTCCCGCTTTGGTGATCCAGAGACCGAGGCATATGTGCGACTTTTGAAGACCGATATATACGATATTTTTATGGCATGCGTCGCGGGAAGTCTCAAGAAATTAAAAATCGAGTGGAGTCGTCAATTTGCTTGTTGCATTGTGCTCGCTTCCGCAGGGTATCCTGGAAAATACGAAAAGGGCATTCCTATTGAAGGAGTTGAAGCTGCGCAAAAAGATAAAGATGTCCTCGTGTTTCATTTTGGCACAAGGAGTGAGAGCGGCACATTGATTACGGCCGGTGGACGCGTACTCGGCGTCACGGCAGTGGGGCGCACCCTCAGTGAGGCACTTCAAAAAGCCTACCGCGCCATTAAAAAGGTTCATTTCAAGGGCATGCAGTACAGAAAAGATATTGGACGACGTCCCGCACCAAAAGTTGATTAACAACCATGATAAACCGCATTTATATTTCCTCAAAAATTGAAGATGCGCGGGCGAGCGTAGCGGCGGCCAAGATGGGTCTTTTGGAGCTTGAAGGCAAAATTAGGAGTGTCGCCATTGTGCCCTGCTACACCATTGACAAGCAATTTTCAGCGCGTGATCTGCAGAAAATCGCATCTTCACTCGAAAATCCTGTAGTCGAAACAGCACACATCAACGATTATCTTGGCTCTAAGGACTTTGACACGGCGATTGAAGTCGGATTCTTGCCGGGCGTGACCGACAATGTGGCTCACACCGCGGCCGACATGATTCAAGATCAAATGGGTGCTCAATTTTCTGCGTCTGAGGATGTCTATTCCTCCCAAATATATTTTATTAAAGGCGCACGATCCTCAGCTGACGTCGCCAAAATCGCGGAAAGCCTCTACAATCCGTTGATTCAAAGAGTCCTCTTCCAACCCTTTAAGGAATTCCAGAAAAATAAAGGATCTAATGCACCGGTGCCCAAAGTCCAATTGCACAAAACTCCCAAGGTGTCCGAAGTTAATCTCACCGTCGACGACAAAACTTTAGAAAAAATCGGCAGTCAAGGAATTTTCAATAATGATGGCAAATCGCGGGGTCCACTTGCACTTGACCTGCTATACATGAAAGCGATACAAGCATATTTTAAAAAGCAAAAAAGAAATCCCACGGATATCGAGCTTGAGTCGCTGGCGCAGACCTGGAGCGAGCACTGCAAGCATACTATTTTCGCAGACCCCATTGACGACATCAAAGATGGTCTCTACAAAACGTTCATCAAAAGAGCAACAGAGGTAATACGGAAAAGAAAAGGGGCGAAGGATTTTTGTGTCTCGGTATTTAAAGACAACTCAGGAGCTATAGCATATGACGAAGAGTATTTAATCACACACAAAATGGAGACTCACAATAGCCCATCCGCTTTAGACCCGTTTGGAGGAGCGCTTACTGGCATCGTGGGGGTCAATCGCGATGCGCTTGGGTTTGGATTGGGTGCCAAGCCAATTGCCAATCTTTATGGCTTTTGCCTAAGCAGCCCTACGGATACCACGGTCCTCTATCGAAATTTTAGAGAGAAAGAAAAGCTCCTCTCTTCGTATCGCATCATGCAAGGGGTGGTCGAAGGCATCAATGCCGGGGGCAATACATCGGGAATTCCCACTCCTTTGGGGTTTGTGTATTTTGATCCAAGGTATAGAGGCAAGCCACTCGTATTTGCCGGCACCATAGGGCTAATTCCTCGCAAAGTAGCGGGTCGCTCTTCCCACGAGAAGCGCGCGATGCCAGGCGACTACATTGTAATGCTAGGAGGCCGTGTGGGTGCAGACGGCATTCATGGCGCGACTTTTTCTTCACAAGAGCTTCATGAATCTTCGCCTGCCACCTCAGTGCAGATCGGAGACCCGATCACTCAAAAAAAGTTTAGTGATGCACTAGTGCGAGAAGCCCGAGACCTCGGACTCTACAATAGCATCACCGACAATGGCGCAGGTGGCCTCTCCAGCTCCGTGTCTGAGATGGCCAAAGAATCAGGGGGATGCATCGTGGATCTTGAAAAGGTCCCCCTCAAGTACCCCGGCCTTGATCCCTGGCAGATCTGGATTTCAGAGTCCCAGGAGCGCATGACATTGGCTGTGCCTCAAAGGAATTGGAAAAAGTTCAAGTCAATCATGGACATTCATGAAGTTGAAGCCACGATCATAGGTATATTCACTTCAGATGCAAAATGCATCGTGCGCTACAAGGGTAAAAAGATCATGGACGTGGACATGGATTTCTTGCACTATGGCCTGCCCCCCCGGCCGATGAAAACTGTTCCCACAGGCACCCTCAGGGTGAAAGACCTGCCTGCCGGCAGGTATGGAGTTCCCACCCTGAGGGTGGGGAAAAACAGCGATAAACAATTAACCCAAACTTTTCTTTCCATGCTCTCATGGGAAAATCACGCCTCCTATGAATTTATCAGCCAGCAATACGATC
>CAYLLP010000023.1:0-16548 GCA_964384955.1 uncultured Gammaproteobacteria bacterium | reverse complement strand
CGGCGGCGCGGGTGGGGACGAGGCCGGCGCGATAAAGAAAATTGTCAAGGCGGCCCTCCAGAGCTTGGCTCAAGAAAAGCGCCGTATTCCCCTTCTTATTTTTTGCTTTGGTGAAATACCGCTTAAGCTGCTTTTCGCTTATCCCAAAAAGGTATCGCAGCTTCTGCTTTTCATGAAGCTGGCGGCCTCGCTCCGAGACTTTGCGGCGGCGGGTGCTGGTCCCGTGCTGACCTGGCAGCATATTGATGCGCTTGAGGAGTGCGGCCTGAGCTTTGCTCCCTGCGGTCTTCATCCCCAGATCGATGCCTTCGCGCCTGGCTAATTTATTTTTGGATTTTGTGTATCTCATGATTTTTTTAAATTGAAAATTGAGAGTTGAGAATTGAGAGTTTTAATTTTCCACTTTCCATTTTCAACTTTCAACTTAATTCATACTCTTCTTAACTTCGGTGGTCTCACCCCATTGTGGGGAATCGGTGTAATATCTACAATCCGATCGATGTCCACAGCAGACGCCTTGATGACCCGCATGGCGGCCTCCCGACCTGGCCCCACACCCTTCACGTAGACGGTCGCTTCGCGGAATCCAAAGTTCTGAGCCGCTTTTTTGAGAGTGGCTTCTGTGGTGATGGTAGCGGCGTAGGGAGTGGACTTTCTGGTGCCCGCAAATCCATGCATTCCGCACGACCCCACCACAACCGGAGACCCGTTGGTGTCTGTCACGGTCACAATGGTATTGTTGAAGGTCGAGGTAATATAGATTCTCCCTCGCTCCACAGTCCGCTGTACTTTTTGTTTTTTCATAATTATTTAGTGGGTGTTGCTGCAGGCTTGTTGCCTTCAAGCTTGGCCCATGCTTCCTTGGTGAGGGAGCCTACAGTACGACGCTTACCCCGCCTTGTGCGTGCGTTGCTTCTGGTGCGCTGACCACGCGCTGGCAGCCCCCGCGCATGCCGCACTCCACGGTAGCTACTGATATCTTTAAGACGCTTGATGTTCTCCCCTTCTTCTTCACGAAGCTCACCCTCGATCTTGAACGCATGGTCGATAAGATCGGTAATCTTCTTGAGCTCTTCCTCTTTAAGCTGCCCGATCCGCGAAGCGGCCGTAACTCCACTCTGCTTCACAATGTCCGACGCCCGAGTCCACCCGATGCCATAGAGCATAGTAAGGGCAAATTCAATTTTCTTGTCGTCTGAGATGTTTACTCCAAAAAGTCTAGCCATGTTTAAGTTGAATTTTGAGAATTGAGAGTTGAGAATTAATTTTCCATTTTCAACTTTCCACTCTCAACTTTATTTATCCTTGTCGTTGCTTATGCTTGGGATTGGAACAAATAATGTACAGCATTCCGCGGCGTTTGACCAAGGAACACTTGGGGCACATTTTCTTGATCGACGCCTGGACTTTCATGGACTTTATATTCGGTATACAATCCGTCCACGATTGAGGTCATAGGCTGTCATCTCAAGTCGTACACGATCTCCAGGCAAAATTTTAATATAATGTTTTCGCATCTTTCCTGACAGGTAACATAAAATCACACGCTCACCTTCATGAAGTTTCACTCTAAAAAGAGTATTGGGAAGGTTCTCAATGACCTCCCCCTCCACGACCAATGTCTTTGGATCCATAAAAGCTATAGTATAGCATACATTCAGGTCAAAATGACAGGGTTTTTATCAGATATGGCGATAGTGTGCTCGAAGCACGCAGCAAGGGAGCCGTCGCCGGTCACGATCGACCATTTTTGCGCGTCCTCATAGGCGATTTCCTCGCAGCTTGTGGAGTAGATCACCTCGATGGCGAGTGTCAGGCCGCGCTCAAGCCGGGGGGTCCGGTCTCGGGGGCGGTCCACGAATGCTGGCACGATCGGGGCTTCGTGGAGGGCTCGCCCGATCCCGTGCCCTGTGAGAGACTTAAGCACTTTGTAGCCCGCGCCATAGATCGCGTCTTCTAAGGCCTCGGATATGTCCCCTATATAATTGCCCGCGTGAGCGGCACGAATGCCTGCTTTAAGGGCCCTTTTGCCGGCCTCCAGGAATGCCTTGATCTTTGGATCGGCCTCCCCGCCAACGACAAGAGACACCGCGTGATCTGTGTGAAAGCCTTCAAGGTATAGCCCTATGTCGATCGTCAGGAGATCGCCGTCTTTGATCACGCGCGGGCCCGGCGGCGTGTGCACCGCTTGATTGTTGATAGGCAAGCAGGTGGCCCAGGAATACCCTTTCACCCGCTTGAAGCCAGGCGCGCCTCCTTCTTGTAAAATGAGCTCTTGCGCCAGCAGGTCCACTTGAGCCGTGGTCTTGCCCGCTATGACCTGGGGCACGAGCGCTCGCATCACCCGGCGCAAGCGCACTCCGGCCTCTTGCATGATTGCAAGTTCTTCTGGGGTTTTTACTTGGGGGTGGGCCATCGGGAGAGACTAGCTGAAGTAAATCTTGCGGTAGACGTCTTCCAACTTATCATCAAGGTCCTCAATAGAGAAGTTATTTTTCACCACAAAGTCAGCAAATGCAATCGCCGCACCCTTGTTGGTATTTTCAAGCTCGTTGATGTCACGCTCCTGCGAGGAGAGGCGCGGTCTATATTTGCGGCGGGCCACCCGGCGGTACCGCAATTTTTTGTCTGCAATTAGCGCCAAAAGGTAGATCTTCACGTTCTTGAAAGATTTTTTAAGGTACAGATATTCTTCCCAGGAGTAGAGTCCGTCGATGACCACAATGGCACTCTTTTTGAGTGCCTCGGCAATCTTAGATTTATTAAGGACTGCCAAAGCCTCCATTCCATGAGAGCCTCGCAGTTCCTCTCTAATGGCTTTGTGGTGGTCCTCGTCATGCGGATGCCCGCGCTCCTCAACAAGCTGATTCACGACCTGTCCAAAGCTCACCACAGGCAGCTTCTTTTCTTTCTTAAAATATTCTGCGGCTGCGGTCTTGCCGGAGCCAGATAAGCCCACAATTGCCACGATAGCTTTTTTCTTTTGGCTCCATGCCAAGAGCTGGTTTTTAATAAATTGCTTCCCCAAGCTTCGCAAAATTTCTTTATTGATGGCTTCTATTGAAGCGGTGCCATCGATGGTGATGAGCTTCTCTTGCTTCTCGTAATATTTTAATACCGGTGTGGAGAGCTTTTGAAAAAGAGCGATGCGCTTGCCCAGGGCTTGGATGGTGTTGTCGTCACGGTCTTCGTCCGGCCGGTGTGCCAGACGCCAAATCGCCTCTTTCTCAGGAATCTCAACATAGATCACGCGGTCCACATTATTTTTGAATTTCTTAGCTTGCTCAATGGTGCGGGGAAAGCCGTCGAGAATATAACCCCGGGAATACTCCTTTTGTGAGAGATAATCATTGACAATTTCGATCGTTTGCTCGTCTGGAATGAGGGTGCCTGTGGCAAGAAGGGTCTTCACGTAGCGCCCCAGTTTAGTTTTTTTGTGGGCAATTCGGCGGAAAATGTGGCCAGTGGATAGGTAGGGCAAATGGAGCTGATGGGACAAAAGATTGCCCTGCGTGGACTTTCCCGATCCTTGAATGCCGACTAATACTAGTTTCATAAAAGTTAAAATGATGATTTACAAAGTCTTTATTCCAGATTCCCCCTCGGGCTTTTCGTGCGACGGGGCCTGTCCTCGCTCCCCCCTCCCGTGCTCGAGAGTACTCTGCGGCGCGGCAGGGTGACCCTCCGCTCGGCCACCCGTCGCCCCTGCGCTAACAAAGTTTCTAATAATATTCTACCTGTTTGTTGGATTTATCCCAACTTTTTCTTTTCTTTGTGTGGCTGACGCTTCTTACAGGTGCGGCAGTACTTCTTGAGCTTCAAAGCTTCTGTCGTATTCACCTTATTCTTTTGAATCACATAATTTTGATTCCGGCAGACCTCGCAGGTCAACCCCAATAGTATTCGAGAGCCTTTTTTTGCCATATTGTTTTACAATTTCGAAATTCGAATATCGAAGTTCGAAACAATGTTCAAAATTCTAATGTTTTAAACTTTTTGTAATTTGGTCATTTGAATTTGTTTCGGATTTCGGATTTTGATATTCGAGTTTATCTGACAAATTTGTCGTACGATCTCATCACGAGCTGCGCTTCCACAGTCTTAAATGTCTCAAGTACAACCGTGACGACGATAAGAATGCTGGTTCCTCCAATTACCAAATTGGGTAATCCGGTCAGGGTGGATAGGATGGCAGGCAGAATCGCAATTGTTCCCAGAAATAGTGCGCCAAACGAGGTGATGCGGTATACGATTACCTGAAGGTACGCTCGTGTCGCTTCCCCTGGACGAATGCCTGGGATGAAGCCCCCGTTTTTCTGAATCTCCTCAGAAATCTTCTTTGGGCTAAAGACCACGATTGTGTAAAAAAAAGTAAATCCTATGACTAAGAAAAAGTAGAAAAAGTTGTAGAAAAAGCCTGCGGGGTTGAATGCCGTCACCAAAAAGGATGCGACCGATGCAACCACCGGATTCTTCACATAGACCAGAAAATTGCCCAACATCTGGGGCAGCAGCACAAAGGAGACGGCAAATATGATCGGGATTACGCCTGCTTGATTAAGCTTCAGAGGAAGATAATTATTCTGGGCCCCATACATCCTATTACCCCGCACACGCCGAGCGTAGTATACCGGAATCCGTCTGACGGCCTCATTGATGAATACAATTGCCGCCACCACTCCTACACCCAAGACTAAAAATACGGCAATATTAAGAATCACTTCTTGGGTGGCGGTCTGGAATGTTTGGGCTGCAATAAGCGGGATTCGACTCACAATTCCACCAAAAATAAGAAGCGATATGCCGTTGCCCAATCCAAATTCGGTGATGAGCTCACCAAACCAAATGAGAATAAAGCTCCCCGCGGCCAGCGTAACCACAAAGGCCACAAACTCCAAAGGCGGGAGGGCCCCCACGACCTGCTGACCCTTGAGGAGCACATAGATCCCGACAGCCTGCACTAGAGTGAGGGGTAATGTCAAAAAGCGCGTGTATTGATTGATTTTTGCTCTCCCATAATCCCCTTCCTTTTGAAGTGCCTCGAGCTTAGGGAAAAGCATTGTCGACAGCTGCATAATAATGGAGGCATTGATATACGGATTAAGACCAAGGGCAAGTACTGAAAAATTAATCAGGGTACCTCCTGAAAAAATATCCAAAAGAGACAAAAATTGATTAGAAGCAAACAGCGCTCGAAGCTTGGTGAGATCGATGACCGATACCGGAACAAAAGCAAATAAGCGATAGACAAAAAAGATAAAGAGGGTAAACAAAAGCTTGCGCTTAAGTAGGGGATCTCTCCATAGTAGCTTTAGCTTCTCTCGTACTTCTTTCATTTCGCTGCGGTCCCTCCAAGTGTGACAACTATTTTTTCCGCGCCCGACGAAAGTGGCACCGATACGGTGAGCTTTTTGGAAAGCGCGGCGCCCCCTACGACAATCTTCACGCCGGCACTTCGGGCACTCTCATCAACCATTTTTTTCGCAATCATGCTATCGATGGTGACTTGCGCACCCACATTAAATGCATTAAGGCTTCCCAATTTCACTAAGTGTGCACGCAATCTACGGGATTTGTTCTTACCCTTACCCCGCAATAGCGGGTATCGCTTGACCATGCGTCCTTGTCCTCCTTCAAAATGAATAGGTATATCCTCTCGGGCTTTCTGATGGCGGGTCGTGCCACGACCGCTTTTGGCGCCTCGGCCGCTTCCTGCACCTCGCCCCAGGCGTTTTTTGCGTTTCTTGATAATCTTGGGCAAGCTGGATAAAAAAGTATTCATATCTTGCTTTGTTTAACTTTTCATTTTTAACTTTTTCAAGACTTCCATAATGGCGTAGGTATTCACGATTTGATTGCGCGATCCTAGTATTTTGCCCGATGCGTCTTTGATTCCGGCAAGCTCTAAGACAACACGCACTACGCTTCCTACCTTTAGTCCGGTTCCGGCAGGTGCAGGCTTGAGGATAAGTCGGGACGCTTTGTATTTGAGGTTTACGGGATGAGGAATAGTCTCCCCTTTTCGAGGGACGGTGATCATGTGCTTTCTGGCTTTGGCCATTGCCTTGGCGATAGCCGGCGGCACTTCTTGTGCACGTCCTAGTCCTATCCCGACCCGCCCCCGCCCATCCCCAACGGCCGCAAGCGCGCAGAAAGTCATATAATTACCGCCAGTCGTCTTTTTGGTGACGCGGCGGATAAGGAGCACTCGCTCCTGTAATTTTGTTTCAGTCGACTCTTGTATCATAGTCATTAATTATACTTTTATTCCAGCCTTACGAAGGCCCTCCGCAACTTGGGCCACACGCCCGTGATAGGCGAATCTTCCTCGGTCAAAAAGCGCTAATTCGATCTTCTTTTTAAGAAGGATGCGACCGAGCTCTTCCCCGACAGCAAGTGCAGCCTCGCTTTTTTTAAGGGCATGGCTCTTATCTTTGGTCACCTTCACGCTTGAGGCGTGAGCGACGGTGCGCCCCGCGGCGTCATCGATGGCCTGGGCATACATGTATTTATTCGATCGAAAGACACTCACTCGGGGACGCACTGCTGTACCCTCAAGCTTACCTCTCACTCTCATTTTGCGTCTTTTGTTGCGGTCGCGATTTACACTCATAGGTTATGCTGTGGCACCTGCGGCCTTAGCCCTTTTACCTGGCTTAATTCGTAACTTCTCGCCTTCATATTTAATGCCCTTACCTTTATAAGGGTCTGGCTTTTTGATCGCCTTAATGCGCTGGGCGACTTGCCCCACGAGCTGGCGATCTACTCCCTTGACAGTGATTTTGTTGTTGCCCGCTACCGAAAACGAAATTCCATCTACTTTTTTGAAGATAACTGGATGAGAGTATCCCACCTTAAACACAAGGCCCTCTCCTTCGAGCTTGACATTATATCCTGTCCCCACCACTTCAAGCGCCTTCTCCCAGGGTGTCGTGGTGCCAGTCAGTATGTTGGCAATGATGCTTCTCCACAACCCATGCAGCGCCTTAGTACGCTTCCCGCGGCCTGGCGCCTTGATAAGAAGGGTCTCCCCGACAATTTCCGCAGCAATGCCTGCGGGCAATTCGTATGAATACTCTCCTGTGGCGGCCTTTATATGCACCACCTGCCCTCGCACCTCCACTGAGACTCCGGGAGCGACTGTGATTGGCTTCTCTCCTATTTTTGACATATATTGCTTACCAAACTGAAAAAAGTAATTCTCCTCCGATTTTCTTCTGTTTGGCTTCTTTTGAGGTCAAAATGCCCACTGAGGTCGAAAGCAAAGTGACACCCAGGGCCATCTTTGACCCAGCAGAAGCGCCGGACCGGGCATAGAGACGACGCCCCGGCTTGGAATAAAGCTTGGCATCCGAAATCGCCGGTTCGTGGTCTGTGTACAGAAGGCTTATGCTAATTGCGCGATCCTCCTCATTGACCTCAAACCCCTTGATGTAGCCGAGGTCCTTAAGACGCACGAGAATCTGCCCCCTGAATTTGGAGTATGGTGATATCACTGTCCCCCGATTGGCCATGTAGCCATTTTTAAGTCGTATGATTAGATCGTTTGCTGGGCTTCCCATATTAAAATTTCAAATTGTAAATAATTTATTATGTGGCTGACAATACTTTCTTGGTGACCTTGCCATGAGTCCGGAACGTGCGGGTTAGTGAGAACTCGCCCAATCTGTGCCCCACCATACCTTCTGATATCAAAATTTCTATGAATCGCTTGCCGTTGTGAATCCCGAGGCGATGCCCCACCATTTCTGGAGCCACCTGAGAACGGCGGGCCCATGTGCGAATAGGATCGCGGGCGCCCGACTGCTTCTGCTTCTCTACTTTCTCAAGTAGCTTAGCATCGATATATGGTCCTTTTTTTAGTGATCTACTCATAGCTGGTTACCAGGAAACTTTTTTAATACCTGGAATCTCGCCTGCCAGTGCTTTTTTGCGAAAACAAATTCGGCACAAGCCGAATCTACGCATGTATGCACGGGCCCGCCCGCAGAGCTCGCACCTGTTGCGCACACGTCCTGGGAACTTCTGCTTGTGGGTAAATTTTACAACACTCGATGTTTTGGCCATATTTATTTCTTAAACGGGATTCCTAATGTTTCAAATAATTTTCGGCTTTGATCTCGATCCCTAGAGCGGGCTACAACCGTGACCTGGAGCCCCCGCAACTTATCAATCTTATCAAATTCAATTTCTGGAAATATTGTCTGCTCCGAAAAACCGATATTGAGATTACCTGTGGGATCCAGATTCGTCTCAGAAATACCACGAAAATCTCTAATACGCGGGATTACGATCTTGATAAGCTTTTCCAAAAAGGCGTACATTTTCTCTCCTCGTAAGGTGACTTTGACCCCGATTGGCACACCGGCGCGGATCTTAAAGGCCGACACTGATTTGCGAGCTTTGGTGATTACGGGCTTTTGCCCGGCGATATGGCCCAGCTGCTCGCTTATCTTCTCGAGAGCACCCTTATTCGTCAGGGCCTCACCTGCCCCCACATTGACCACGATCTTGCTTACCCGAGGTAGGCTTAGCTCATTGCGCACACCCAACTCCTCCTTGAGCTTGGCTTTGACGTCTGTATTGATGTAATCTTTGAATGACATATTCTGGCTAGAATGTTTTCTTACACTTTTTGCATTTTCGCAGTTTTTTTTCTTTTTCTATGACATATCCTACGCGTGTGGTCTTCCCACACTTAGGGCAAATCAGCGCGACTTTGGAAGACGCGATTGCGCGCGGCAAGTCGACTACGCCGCCTTGGGGCATTTCTTGATTTTTCTTTATATGCTTCTTATATATGTTGACGCCTGGCACGAGAACCTTTTCTCCTTTGGCGTATATTCGCTCCACGACCCCAGTCTTACCCGCGTCACGGCCAGTCCTCACTTTTATTTTGTCGCCTTTTTTGATTTTCATACTAATAAATCTCCTCTGCAAGACTTGCAATTTTGGCAAATCCCAAATCTTTGACTTCCTTGGCAATGGGCCCGAATATTCTTGTACCCTTGGGGTCTTGCACCTCGTCGGAGGCCAATATCACACATGCGTTGTCGTCAAATCTGATATAACTGCCGTCTGGTCGACGACACTCTTTACGGGTGCGCACCACGACCGCCGGATGCATCTCACCTTTTTTGACAGCAGCATAGGGAATCGCCTCTTTGATCGCGATTTTGATGACGTCTCCAACCGTGGCCTTTTTTCTGTTACCGGCCTTAGGCAATCCAATCATCATCACGCGCTTGGCGCCCGTATTGTCTGCTATAGCCAGAATGCTTCGTAGCTGTATCATAAGTTTTTGGTGACTTTTTCAATTACCACGAAATGCTTGTCTCTCGACTGGGGCCGGGTCTCCTGAATCCGCACCACATCCCCTTCTTTGATATCTGGTTTCTCGTTGTGTGCCTTGAACTTGCGGCTTTTTTTAATAACTTTTTGGTACACAGGGTGCCGCTTCACACGACTCACTTCCACGACCACTGTCTTAGTCATTTTGGTGCTGGTTACCCGACCGGTCAAAATTTTGCTCATACTTTTGCTTGCTTTTGTAATTTTTCGCGAGCTTGCGCTTGGGACATAAAAGTCCGCACCTGGGCTAGCGCCTTTTTTTTCTTTGGCACTGCATTGGTGTCTTTGGGTGGCGCCGCAACCCTCTCAAGTCGCAGCTTGGCAATCTCGCTTCGCAAGGTGCCCTCGGCCACTCGAAGCTCACTTACTGATTTTTTCTTATAGTCTTCGGTTTTCATTAATCCTTTCTTAAAATTTTAGTTCTCACCGAGAGCTTCGACGACACGATCCTCAGCACATCATTGGCCTCCGCGGCCTCCAGCCCGTCGAGCTCAAAAAGTACTCGACCAGGTGACACCACCGCCACAAAATGTGACACGTCACCCTTTCCCGACCCCATCGTCACCTCAGGGGGCTTTTTGGTGTATGGCTTGTGTGGGAAAATCCTGATCCAGTATTTGCCGCTTTTTCGAGTCGCACGAGCCAAGGCCACACGACAAGCTTCGATCTCTCGATCCCGCACGTAGCCAGCGTGGGCCGCCTGCAGCCCCAGTGACCCAAAGCTTAAGCGCTCACCCTTGACCGCAATGCGGCGCCAGGTGCCCCGAAACTCTTTTCTATATTTTTGTCGTTTTGGTGCTAACATAGGTTATTTGCAAATCCAGACCTTAACTCCGACATACCCAGACTTTGTGAGTGCTGGAAAAATGGCAAAATCGATGTCTTCACGAATTGTCGAGGTCGGGATCGTACCTTTGAAATACTTCTCGCGCCGGGAGATCTCCGCTCCCCCAATGCGCCCTCCAAGCTGGATCTTAACGCCTTTGGCGCCTGATTCCATGACTCTCTGCATTGCGTTGTGTGTGGCTCCACGATGAGGGAAGCCACGAATCAATTTCTCGGCAATAGTCTGGGCGGTGAAATATGCGCTTGAAAAGGGCTTTTTCACCGGCTCAATCTTGATGTCTACTTTCATCTCGCGGTCGGACTTGCTTTTGGTCAAATCTTGTGTAATCATTTTTTTCACCTCTTCCAGCCCCCGCCCACCGCGTCCAATAATCATACCCGGCTTGACAGAGTGTATGATTACGGTCATCTTATTGATGGCTCGCTCGATATCAACCGAAGTGATTGAAGCAAATCTCAGCTTTTCCATCAAGCGCTCCCTGATCTTGATGTCGGATATGAGCGTATTTTTATAGAGCCTTTTTTTGGAAAAAAACCATCTTGAGTTCCAGTTGTATATGATGCCCAACCGGAGCCCATGAGGATTAACTTTTTGTCCCATGGTTATTTGGCTTTTGGTGCAATTTTGGTAACTTTTTTCTGCTTGATCGCTGGGATTGCTTTTTGTTCATGTGTCTTTGGCGCACTCAATTCTTTTTGTACAACTTTTGACTCATGAGCTCGTACCTCTTTTTTGACCTCCGGTTCGCGTGCTGTCAGGATGATTTTGATGTGAGACATTTTTTTGCTGTACTGGCGGGCCGCACCGCGGCTTCCTGCGCGGTGGCGCTTAAGTCGAGCTCCCTCCTCAACTATCAGATGTTTAAATACCAGTTTTGTGGCGTCCGTTTTGAGCGCGGCCGTGGCGGCTGTGACTGAGGCTTTGATTGCTTTGTGGAAGATCCGTGCTCCTTTTTTGGGGGTGTACTGCAGGTACTCCAGCGCCATCTGGGGGCTCATGCTGGCAATGGCAGGCGCCAAAATCCGCAGCTTTTTAGGCGTACTTTTCACATTTTTTATATATGTTCTAGATTCCATTTATTTGCGTTTTTTAACGATAAGCTTGCTTGTCCATTTTTTGGGATGCCTGGTGTTACCCCCTTTGGCACTCTTGCCCCACGGCGTCTTCGGATGCATGCCCTCTCCACTTCTTCCTTCTCCCCCTCCGTGAGGATGAGAGCGGGGGTTTTGGGCAGTGCCTCGCACGCTAGGACGAATACCCATGAGGCGGCGGCGGCCTGCACGACCAATAATTTCTTCCTTGTGATCGACCCGTCCCAAAGCTCCAATTGTAGCATACGCACCCTCCAAGAAGCGACGGACCTCACCTGAGGGCAGCTTAAGGTGTACGTATGGAGGCTCTTTGGCCAAGACCACAGCGGCGCCTCCTGCACCTCGCACCATCTTACCCCCTTGCCCCGGATAGATCTCAATGTTGTGCACCGACACGCCCAATGGGATCGACCGAAGCGGCAGCGCGTTGCCCACCTTCACCTCTATTTGCTCGCCCGAGGCGATAGTGTCGCCGACCTTAAGGTCCTTTGGGTGCAAGATATAGCGGCGCTCATGATCTTTGTATTCGATAAGAGCAATATCGGTGTTGCGGTTGGGATCATATTCGATTCCGATGACCTTCCCTTCTATGTCATACTTATCGCGCTTAAAGTCGACCATTCGGTAGTAGCGCTTCTGACGGCCTCCCTGGTGACGCACCGAAATGTGCCCTGCCTGGTCACGGCCTGAGTGCTTTTGAAGAATCTCGATGAGATTTTTCTGGGGTTTACTGGAAGTGGCTGCTATTTTTTTCATGATTTTGGAAATAGATCAATGGTGCCTTCTTTTAGACGCACATATGCAATCTTGCGGTCAGGCATGATCTTGGTGCGCATCGTGCGCCCCACCCGCTTGACCTTGCCGTGACGGGTCACGATCTTGACGACCCCAACCCTGACTTTATAAAGGCGCATTACGGCTGCCGCGACTTGCGGCTTAGACGCCCCCAGAGCCACCTGAAACGTATATACCTGTTGCTTCAAGAGCCCTGTGGCTTTTTCTGTCAGAACTGGTGCGATCACGACATCATTAATTTTCATTTGATTTTAAAAATTGGGTATCTAATTTCGGGAGGGCAGAGGTCGCCAGAATAATATGCCCGCCGCGCAGGAGGGCATAGGCATTAAGGCTCTCTATGTCAGATACCACGACATTTCCTATGTTGCGGCTGGCGAGCGCAAAATTATTGCCTTTTATGGAAGGCGCAATAAAGAGCACCTTTTTCCCTTCAAGCCCACGGCTACGCAGAAACTTGGCAAACTTAGTGGTCTTGGGTTCGAAGGCCTTGGTGTCAGAAAGTGCGCTGATTCGGCTCTCTTTGTGAGCCGCGCTGAGGGCTCCAAAAAAGGCGAGCTTCTTCTGCTTTTTATTGAACTTGAGGGTATGATCCCGGGGTGATGGGCCAAAGGTCACTCCACCGCCGCGGAAAAGCGAGGCTTTGCGCGCACCATGACGGGCTCGACCCGTGCCTTTTTGGCGCCATACTTTGTGGGTGGTGCCTGCGACCTGGCCGCGAGTTTTGGTCGCAACCGTGCCCTGACGCTGATTGGCCAGATATACGCGCACGTAGGTAGCCATAAGAGTCGGGGAGACCTTCTGGTCAAAAAGAGCAGGATTGACAGATACGGCCGGAAGCGCTTTACCATCGATATCAAAGACAGGAATAGTGAGACCCAGGGTCTTAGTCTTAGAAGTGGTAGGCTTCGAGCTAACAGACTTAGAAGCCTTTTTAACGACTGATTTTGAAGTTTTGGGTGTAGTTGCCATATTTAGTGAGCAGTGATAATTTCCAAAAAAGATCCTTTTGCTCCTGGCACTAGCCCCTTTACCACTAGTTTTGTATCGGTCGCTTCGATTACCTCCAACCCTTGCACCGTGACCCGAGCCCCGCCCATGCGGCCAGCCATACGCTTACCTTTGTAGACTCGGCCTGGGGTTGTGGTCTGACCAATCGAGCCTGGAGCCCGCTCCCGGTCAGACTGACCGTGGGTGCGTGGACCGCCTTTAAAATGATGCCTTTTGACGACGCCCGCAAAGCCCTTGCCCTTCGAGGTGCCGGTTACATCGATCTTGTCACCCTTTTTGAAGATGATTTCTGGGTTCAACTCTTGGCCCACCATGATTTTGACGTCCCCCAGTTGCACGCCGAGCTTGTCGCCTTCTGAGATTGCCGTCACATCTTTGTGCTTTTCAAGTCGCATCTCCCGTAAATATCGAAGCGGGGCTTCAATCCCCGCTTTTTTAAGCTCGCCTTTCACTGGCTTTTTAATGCGGCGGGCATTTCTAAAACCAAGCTTCACGGAAAAATATCCGTTCTTTTCTTTTGATTTGACGCCAATAAGGAAGCACGGCGAAGTGTTGATTGCAGTGACTGGAATCCGGTCACCACTTTCAGAGAAAAGCTGCCACGAATCTGATTTTTCACCAAGTATTAAACCGCTCATATTTTTACACACAAAAAAAGGCCCCAGATCGGGGCCTACGCCTTCCAATCCGGCCTTCTGTATCAAGCTATTTTTCCGTAAAGTCGGAAAAACGTCATGTATCAAGTATTATATACGAAAGAAGCTAAGAGTGCAATAGGATTATGAGACTCAGCATGGCTCGGTTTCGAGCTTCCCTGAAGCGCACCCGCAAGACTAACTTTGCTTCCTCCTATTAAAAAGCTGCTTTGGGTCTACCGTACTTAAAATAGAAGCTACAAAAATAAGCACCCCGCCTACCGCTTCCCTTGAAGATGGAATTTCTTTATAAAAAGTATACCCCAAAAGAGACGCAAAAAACAACTCCGACACAAGAATAACCGTTCCCACATTGACATCAAAATGCGAAAAACCATATAGTAGCAGATATCCAAGTCCAATGAAGAGTAGTGCAAAGAGAATAACCGTCAATATCGGTAATAGGCTCACCTGACGAATAATTTGCTCACGCGAGAGTAACATTATGATGGTAGCAAATATTGATCCGAAGATATATTGATATTGTAGTACTAGATTGCGACTCACTCCTTTCAAAGACTTGCGAAGACCGTTGCCCACACCATCAAATAAACCTGCACTAAAGCCCGCGACAATAGCAATGCTCAGACTCAGCGCTGAATTTGCATATAGTCCGAGACCAAGAAATGCAATAAAGATAGCGAGAATTTTATTAAGCGTTATTTTTTCCTGAAAAATTAGCGTTCCAACTAGTAGAGATGACACAATACTCCCTGCATAAAACACGAATACAGTGTTTGCAATTTTTGTGTTATTGACAGAAAATGTAAATAAAAGCACTAAAATTGTAAAAGAGCCCCCCAATGCGAGTACCTTAAGTAGAGCCCTCTTGGGGAGCAGACCTACCTGCTTTCGAACAATATTCAAGATACTAATGAATACCAAGGCCAGGACAAAGCGGGCAGCCACTTGAGCATTGTCTCCAAACATCTTGGCTAATTCGCGAATTAACACACCAAAAGTAGCGTAGATAAATGCAGCACCAAATAGTGCCAGGGAGCCCTTAAATTGTGAGATGTTCACAAAGACAGTATAGCAAAAGCGATATCTTACCTTTCGGAGCGTTTATGAGTTTCTTTTATCTGGCCGGTCAAAAGATAGGCCGCCATAAGGGCATGAAGCTTGGCGGTGTCCTTATATCCGAGCACCCAAGTTATCGTATCGTACTCGAATCTGTGTAACACACGCCCTTTATATTTTTCCTGCAAGGCATCAAGAAGTACTCGGTTCGGGCTAGTAACTCTTAATTCGCTTTTTGTTGCATATGCGGGATTAGGTTTAGAATGTTGTATAACTCCACGCGAGTCAATTACCCCCGCTATAAATTCAGGTTTGTCGATGAGCTCCTTGTAGTCTTCTTTCACTACTATAACTTTTTTTGCATCCTCTCTGCTTTGAAATGCAATCGCTAATCTCTCCTCTGTGGTTGAAGCTTCGTGCCATTCTATAAACGCCCTCAGCATTGGTGCTTTTGTCCGGGTATATGGCAGAATTTGTGCAGCAAGCTCCACTACTTTTTCACTCTTTTTCATAGCAAGTCGCCAGGTAGTTTGATTGGTTTGATGTACTATTTGTCCTGGAAGGACGCGTTGGAAACGAGAGATTCTATCGTGATTATTATCACTTATGACAATACGGGGAGAGCTGACTCGCGCATTTTCTCGGTTGGGCGCAAATGAGAAAAATACCCCACTCCCAGCCTCCACAATGCCGCCAAGCCAACAACTCTGGCTTTCGGATAAGGGTCGTGCTTCTAGGTTTCTATCACGAGATTGCTCAATATTCGACATGGAGCATTATATCAGTATTTTCTGAAGAATGACTACATCTTGACTTCGACTTCGACACCTGCGGGAAGCTCGAGATGCATGAGAGAGTCAATCGTCTGATTGGTAGGATTTTGGATGTCCAGAAGCCGCTTGTGGATCTTCATGCCAAAGTGCTCTCTAGCGTCTTTATCCACAAATGGAGATTTATTGACCACATATACTTCGTGGCGCGTGGGGAGAGGGACGGGCCCGACCACTGATGCCCCGGTCTTAATCGCGGTGTCCACGATTTTTTGGCACGTGTCATCTATAAGCCTATGATCATAAGCTTTAAGACGTATTCTGATGCGACCTTTGGGCATAGCTGTAAAAGAGCAATTAACCTAATTGATCTAATTTCTAATTATCTAAAAAAGCACCAATGTCCAGAATTGGGAAATTGGGTTTTGATTAGGTCAATTAGAGTACTTAGAAATTAGAAATTTACTTAATCACTTTGGTGACTACTCCTGCGCCCACTGTGTGTCCACCTTCGCGGATGGCGAATTTGACGCCCTCTTCAAGGGCCACAGGATAGATGAGCTTACCGCTAATCTTGACGTTGTCGCCAGGCATGACCATCTCGACCCCTGACGGCAAGGTAACCTCACCAGTCACATCAGTCGTTCTGATGTAGAACTGTGGGCGATACCCTTTGAAGAACGGCGAATGTCGTCCACCCTCTTCTTTGGTCAAGACGTAAATCTCAGCTTCAAACTCAGTGTGAGGGGTCACGGTTCCTGGCTTGGCGATCACCTGACCACGCTGCACATCATCTTTCTCGACTCCTCGAAGAAGAAGTCCAGTGTTGTCTCCTGCACGAGCCTCGTCCAGGGTCTTCCTGAACATCTCGATTCCGGTCACGACAGTTTTCTTGCTGTCCTTCAGACCCACGATCTCGATCTCTTCGTTGACTTTCATGATTCCGCGCTCCACGCGGCCCGTCACCA
>CAYLLP010000022.1:0-17795 GCA_964384955.1 uncultured Gammaproteobacteria bacterium | reverse complement strand
GACTTCTTTAAGCCGTTTATTGGTGACGTGCGTGTAGATCTGGGTTGTGGAGATGTTTTTGTGCCCCAGCATCTCCTGCACAGAGCGGATATCGGCGCCTGCGCTCAAAAGATCGGTGGCGAAGGAATGCCGCAGCACGTGGGGGCCAATTCTCACCAGCAGCCCTGCTTCTTTGCGGTATTTCTCGATCATCCGCTCGATCGAGCGCACGGTGAGGCGCGATTTGTCGTTGTCCAGACCATCTTTAGCGGTCGGGCCAGAATACCTAATGAAAAGGGGAGTGAAGGGGTCGCTGCGGCTGGAGAGGTAACGGCCGATCCAATCCTTGGCCGAGGCCGTGAGGAATACCACGCGGGCCTTCCCGCCCTTCCCAATGACCCCAAATTCTCCTCGCTCCAAATTGAGATCTGTGCGGTTGAGGCCCGAAAGCTCCGAGACTCGAAGACCGGTCGAGAAAAGGACCTCAAAAATCGTGCGATCCCTGAGCCCCCGCTCGCTTTTCGTATCAACGGCGGCAAAAAGGCGTTTGAGGTCCTCGGGGCTTAAAAACTTGATCGTGCGGTCGCGCAATCGACCCAGTTCTATGACCTCTGGGGCCATGACAGGCTGTTTTTCACGTATCAAATAGCGGAAGAAGGACCGGAGTGCTACTAAAAAGTAATTTTGGGTTTGACGGCCCAGGGAGCCTTTATGAGGATTTTTATAGTCGTGCGAAAGGTAGATGCGGAAGCGTCTGACAGTCTCATCGTCGATTTTGCCCACATCATAATCTTGGGCATTTTTGGCTTTGAGAAGCCACTCCTGGAAGAAAAAGAGGTAGTAGCCGTACATCTTCACTGTGCGGGGGGAGAGGTTGCGATCAAGCTCGCAGTATTCCAAAAAGCGCAGTGTGGCCTCCTTAATGAGCATATAGCATTATTATAGCAACTATTGGAGAAAATTTACATTAAACGACATCGTTTGTCTTTATATTGAGCTTTTTTTGGAAGGCGCAAGAGCCGTTTCTATAGTCGCAAAATCAAGCCGTGATTTGTGGAAAAAGTAGGCGACAATTGCGAATGTCAGCGCTGGCGAGATCCAGACCGGAATTTCGACGCCGAAACTATCCAGAATCATCACCACTCCCAACAAAAAGATCGAGTACATCGCACCGTTTTTGATGTACTTATATTTTTTAATGCGCTCGATATTACTTACGGTGAGATAGCGAAGCACAAGTGCGCCAAGTCCATTGCCAAGTAGAATCAGGGGCACTGAAAGGGTGAACGCGAAAGCGCCTATGACGCCGTCAATTGAGAAAGAAGCGTCCAGGACCTCGAGATAGGCAATTTTGGCCATGTCCGACATGCCGCCCGCCACCAAGAGTTTTTTCTCCTGCTGTTCAGCGTATTGCCGAAATCCGTGAATAATAAAGAAGGCGCTAGACCCCAAGACCGCGGTGAAAGCCATGAGGGGGTTCACCTGAAGGGCTAACCAGACGAGAGCCGAGAGCAAAATCGAGACAATGGCGAAGAACCAGGCGCCCTGCGCGTGGAAAAACCGCTCTCCATAGAGACCATAATTTTTGGGCTCAAGAAAAAGCCAGTTGAGAAATAAGAATACCATAAATACGCCGCCGCCCAAAAGAAGAAGTGGCGCCGAGGATTCGATGGCCTCAGCGGTGTCATGACCGCCGCTGAGGGTAGCGGTGAGGACCTCAACTGCCGAGAGACTGGGGCTTGTGGCCCAGATAATGGCAAAGGGCAAGAGACCACGCACTACAAATACCGCCAGTAAGAACCCCCACACCAAGAACCAGCGACGGGCGCGCTTTGACATCGTTGATAGGACTTCGGCATTAATGATGGCATTATCAATCGAGGTAATGATCTCAAAGAGGCAGAGTCCGAGAATAGTAAGGATTATGAACATAGTTTTAAGTGCCGAGGAGAGGACTTGAACCTCCACGTCTTTTTAGGACACAGGATCCTAAATCCTGCGCGTCTGCCAGTTCCGCCACCTCGGCAAGGTATCTCTATTATAGCAAAGAAGGGGACGGTCGTGGTCTCGCTTTTGCCACAAGATAGCCGAACACAAAGCCCCCAATATGAGCAAACCACGCAATCCCACCTCCTTCTGCGCCCGCGGAGGAGAGACCGCTTACGAGCTGGATCGCGAACCAGTAACCCAGCATGAACCGGGCGGGCAGCTCCACAATGTCCCAGATGAAAAAGAAGGGAATCAGAGTCTCGACTTTAGCATGAGCATGAAGCACAAAATAAGCGCCCGACACCGCCGAGATCGCACCTGATGCGCCTATCAAAGGCAGAGTGGAAGATGGATCTATAAAATACTGTGCTAGGGTCGCTGCCACGCCGCCTACAAGATAAAACAGTAAATATTTAAAGTGCCCCATCTCGTCTTCTATATTATCACCAAAAATATGCAGGAACCATAGGTTGGAGATAATATGGATTATGCTCCCGTGCATGAACATTGAGGTGAAAATTGTAGTATATGAGTAAGGATTAATCACGCTAAACTGCGCCGGCACAAATCCATATGCTTTAATGAAGCTCTCAAAATGAGGAGCGGTCAACTGCGTAAAAAAGACATAGATATTGACAGCAATAATCAGCATATTGATAAATGGAAAAGTTCGCCGTGGTGTGGAGTCTCGCAGTGGAATCATAGACTGTTAATTATAGTATAAAGCCCTGCCTACTGGCATGGACAAACCTGTGCAAGTGCACTAATTTGTCAAGACTGTATGTCGAAGATTATGAAGGGATTTGCACTTAGAAAACTTTTTTAAAGAGGGCGTGGGCCAAGTTGCTCAGGTCGCGGGTGATAATCAGCGAGTTGTCGTCGAAGAGTTTTCCTTTTGAGGTAAAAGTCTCCACGGCGTCGGGGTCGTCTATGACCGACGCCATAAACGAAATGTCAAGGCGCTCTTCAAGGGCGTGGCGCAGCTTTTCATGCTTGGGTTCGAATTGATTCAGCACAAAATGCATTCTTTTCAAAAGCTGGGGATGAGACTTTCTCAAGTAAACCGCGGCATGAGATATATTGGCTACGCACTGGGCCTGTGGAGTGACCACAATCACGACGTGATCAAAGACCTCAAGATTTTGGTAGCCCTCCAGGGTGGTCATCGATGGCATGTCAAAAAAGGTAAGGGGGATGTGTGCTTTGTACGATTCCACGAGTACACTAAGCTCCTGGGGCGTGAGTGGCGCTTCCTCCCCGGCATCTTTGCTCCGTGTCAAAAGCGCGAAGCCGTAAGGCGTGGTGCGCGCCACCGCAGTAAGCTTAGCCCGATCAATTATTTTCTCGTCCTCAAACAGCGGCCGGATAGTATCCCACCCCACAGACACCTCCATATCAAGAAGTGCGCGGGAGGCAGGAAGTGGCACATTCAGGTCAATAAGTCCTATGGAAGCATTCTCCATGAAGTGCCCCATCTGCGAAGCGAGATTATAGGCAAGAATACTCTTGCCAACTCCGGGTTTGAAAGAGGAGACGGCAATGGTAATGCCTTCGCTCCGAGCCGACATTGTCGACGACCTTTGACGGAGCCCCTCTTCGTAGACTTCCCGAATAAGACTGGTGAGCTGCATACCTGTAAAAGGGAACTCCAGTGCTGCTGCGGCACCATTGGCGCGAGCCTTGTGATAGATCGTGTGCGGCGAGGATTTAGGATCAAAAAGAATGATGAGGTTACGCGCGCCCTCGGGAGGAGTCCCATTCTTAATCATTTCCTGGTGCACCACCGCGACATCAAAGTCGCGATAGCTAAGTGGTGTGTAGCGCGCCACTTCAAGCTCCACTCCTTGCCCGGCACATAGATCTGCAAGAGCACGGGATTCCTTCTGTCCCAGAGATTTGGGTGTCGCAAGAATTGCTTTTATTCTATTCATGTGTAAAGATATTTTTAACGCTATATTCTGGCAGCCCCCGGCCATTTGTCTTTTTTTCCTCCACAGTCGAAATCTGGGTCACGCGGCGGGCTCCCTCCGGTGCCCGCTCGATGTGCACCACCAGATCCACACACCGGGCTATCCATGAGCGGATCACTGAGTAGGGGAGCTCGCGCACTCCGGCCATAAGGACCATTCCCTCGAGTCGGGAAAGGGCATCTTGAGCGGAATTGGCGTGCAGGGTGGTGAAAGATCCACGGTGGCCGGTGTTGAGGGCTTGCAGAAGATCAAAGGCTTCCCCAGAGCGTACCTCGCCAATTATAATCCGGTCAGGGCGCATACGAAGCGCATTCTTGAGAAGGTCCCGCACGGCGACTTCGCCACGACCCTCATTGTTGGGCGGACGGGCCTCCAGGTGGATTTTGTTGTGAATATTTGAGGGAAGCTTGATTTCTGCTGTCTCCTCGATAAGAATGATTCGCTCGCCTTGATCTCCTCCTGGAATGTAGGAGGTGAGCGCGCTCAGAAGTGTCGTCTTGCCAGACGCAGTGGCACCGGAAATGAGAATATTTTTCTTTTCAGTCACGGCTTTTTGCAGGATGTCATAGTTTTCTGCCGTCAGCGTGCCAAGGGACAAAAGGTCCTGTGCCGTGATAGCTTTTTGCGGGAACTTGCGGATCGTCATCGCGGGCGCAGCTAAGGTGAGCGGGGGCACGATGATATTGACACGGGTGCCATCTGCCAAACGGGTGTCCACGAGTGGGCGGCTCCGATCCACCCTGCGCCCAGTGCCCTCCAGTAGCTTCTCAATCACCGACCACATCTCGCCCTGCGATTGAAACTCGATCGGTACTCGCTCCGCCTTGTCCGCAAAGCGCTTTTTAATAAAAATGTCGTGCATGCCATTGATCATAATTTCCTCAATGTCAGGATCGTCTTGCAGTCTCTGAATCTGTCGAAGTCCAAACACGACCGTATCCAAGATCTCGCTCAAGACCTGGTCTTGCTCGTGTGCGGCTAGATAGATTGAGGTATGCTCATAGACCTGCTCCAATAGCTGTCTGGCTACTTCCACTTGGCGGTCGCGGTCATTGAAAGGAAAATTGGGATAATCCTTGATCAGGTTGATAAATTCAGCCTTTATTGTTTCTCGTTTATATCCGTTGTGCATAGTTAGTTATTAATAAACTCTCCATTCCAGATTCCCCCTCGGGCTTTTCTACTGAGCGTGCGCTCAGCACAAGCCCCTGTTCTTTAGCGCCCTTTACACTGTCCGAAAGCAGTGCTAGCCCTCGTGTACTGCTCCTCTGGTGTTTTTTTATTCATAATTCTTAATTCGTAATTCTGGCTCTGCGCGCTAATTGGCGCCCAGGGCTTGCAAGATGCTGTAGGCAAAGGGCAAAATAAATAATGTCAAGGCGACAGGGAAATGAAAGAAAAGAAGCGGCACAAGAAGCCCCACAGATGAGCGCTGTCCTACCATTCGAGCATGATCAAGTCGGGATTTTTGCGCCTCATCGGCAAGTTGAGCAATCTTTGGAGCAATTTCACCACCAAACGTGTGCTCAAGAGCGATAGTACTGACAAGATCGCGGCAGCTGGGGTAGGGGAATCGCCGCTCAAGCTCCTCGAGTAGCCGAGAATGGCTCACATAGCGGCCCAGCACGGCTGTCGCGCGAAGCTCCTCTCCAAGCTCTCCGGGATACGCCCCCGATATTGTACTTAGCGCCTGAGCGAAGCCTTCGTAGCCGGAAGAGGCCACATACAGCCGCAGGAGATCTAAAAAATTAGGAAATTGCGCTCGTATCTCTATCTTGCGCTTCCAAAGGCGCTCCTTGATATAGAGCTCGGGGAGCACAAATCCGCTCATCATGGCCCCAAGTAAGATCAGAGCCGTGGTGGCACTTATGCCCATTTCTCCGATCACAATTATAGGCAAGACTGCCAAAGCGACCACTACTGTGCACACCACTTTGCTCGTGGCATACCACACTGGCTCGATTTTAAGTGTCACCAAAGCCGCCATTGGATCCCTCAGGATTGGGGAGAGAGAGAAAATTCGAGTGGTGACCCGGACTTCCTCAAGCTTTTGGCGGGCGACGGAGAAATAATTCATGCCTGGCGCCGAGGGCAGCAATCTTAGAGTCGCAGAACTTATATTTTTGAGTCTCATCATATAGCAACTCGCATCAAGCGTCGCATAATAACAATCCCCAGAGCCCACCATCCCAAGGCCACGAGAAATATAGTGCGGCCTGCGGGGTTGGTCAGAATTTGCCGATATCCGTCGGTATTTATGGTAAAGACTAAAATAATTATGAGTGGCACAAAAAGCGATGTAAACACCGAAGAAATTTTGTTTTGAAACATTGCGGCCCCCACCTCAGATGTGACCTCGCGACGCCGCCTCAATAGATTGGCCATGTGGCCAAGCTGGGAAGCAATATCGCCACCCTGACGAATATGAATACGCAGCGACGTGGCAACCTGCGCGAGATCTTCGCTGCCAAGTGGGATGTTGACTTTGTCCAAAGCTTCTTCCACACTATAGCCAAAGGAAGCAAGCGAGTGAACTTGCGCAAAAAGTGTAGATGTTGGACCTGGCTGGAGATTGAGAGGAACCTGCGCGACTGCGGCTTTTAAATTGGGGTGGACACGGTAGACCCTACTGATAATGTCAAGTGCCTGAGGCAGCTGCCATTGCACCAGGTCCTTTGTTTTTTTGCGACTTCGCTTGGAAAAATACCATACTGCGCTCTGCATAAGTGCCCAAAGGGTAAGAAGGAGCCATGGGTGCACTCGCGTGAGTCGCCAAAGATTGATAAAAAGAATTGCTGCTGCGGCTTCAAAGATAGCGAGCCGCAGGAGTGATAGATCTCCCCACAAAGCCAGCCGTCTAAAAATAATTGGTTTATCAGCACTCCCGCGCTTGGGGATGGGCGGCAGAAGACGATTAGTGCTATGCTTTTTCATATCAGGGCTTAATTTTTGAATGACATCGCGGCGGTCCGAGCAAGAGGGTAGGTAGCAATCTTGAAAAAGAGGGGCCGATAGGGACTGACTACCTCCACCCGTATGGTTTTGTTTGTGTAATCTGCCGAAACCTGCGCCGCGTGGCCTGCAATACTCCGGGCAATTGCCGCGGCCGCCATCCTGGCATCCTCACGCGCCTTAGATTTTATTTCCTCCTGTTTCACTACCGAAATAGAGACTGTGTCCCCAACAATGTCTCGCAGGGCCTCGACATCACGGAGTTGACTCCGCTTGTAAGCATAGAGGCCGGCGAGCGCACCGGAGGTGGCGGCTCTCTGCGTCAGGGTTGATAGATGAATTGCCTGCGCGGCTTCAAAGATGAGGGATGCGCCTGCCACGATGAGAACTACGATTCCCAACACCGTGATGGCGACAAATCCGCGATGCTTGGAGTCGGCATTTGACATAGTCTCATAATTATATTCAATATACTGCTTAAGTCAAGTTTAGATTTTCACAACGATATAAATTTACTAAGCGACATATTTCTGGGTATTTTTATAGTCTTATATTTTTTACTATTGACAAATGAATTTGCCGGGGCTATACTAGCGCCAAGTTACCTATATGAAAAACGCGTGCAAGACCAACCAGCAGGGAATGGCCTTAATCGAGTATCTGATTGTAGGGGTTCTGGTGATGGCGATCGTGACTACAGTGATTACCACAATCATCAAACCCGCAATCGAGCAGAAGGCCAACAGATTTTCTCAAGAGCTTAACAAGTAAGTACCCTATGAAGAGAGTGCCGCCAACTAATACTTTCGGGCGCTTGTGGCATTTCCTTTCCTCCTATCGATTGGGTCTGGTGGGTGTGCTTCTTTTGCTCTTTATCGCCCTCACTATATATACATTATTAGTGTACGTCTCCCGGGTGACCCCTCATTTTGCGACTCAGGAATATCTAGTGGCCGCCGCAGATATCGCACCGGGCGCCAAAATTGCCGAGGGAGATATCACTTCCGTCTCATACGTCGTGGGTTACACGCCCAAGAATGCAGTGGCCGCTGCGGAGCGTGCCGGAATTGTGGGCAAATATGCACTAATACCGCTCATCAGGGGAGACGTGTTGACGCCGTATGCCTTCGGTAAGACGCCAGGTGGCGGAGCAGGCGGGCTCTCCGCCCGGCTCAGGTCCGGCACCACACTCTACTATCTCGCACGGGGAGATATTCATGCCGCTCCTGCCGGAGTGTCCTTGCATGATCGGGTCGATATTTACGCTGCCGGTGAAGCTACAGGAAGTGCTGCGCTTGAGGGGGTGGAGGTTCTTGACCTGGGAACAGGATCTGGGGAGGGAGAGTTCTACCTCGGGCTGGTCTTGACCAGCAAGCAGGTACAGACACTCACACAGCTTTTGGCCAAAAAAGCATTTTTACAAGTTGTGATTTTGCCCAAAGAATCAGATGCGAAAGCGGCTCTTGTCAAATAGGGGAATGGTCGTGGTGGAGACCTTGGTGGTGTTGCCGCTCCTTCTTCTGGTGGTCACTGCAGTGGCGGAGCTGAGCATATTGTCGTTTAAGAAAATAGCCCTTTCTAATGCCGTGGAGATGGCTACCCACATGTATGCGGCCACCGGCGACTCGGTGCGCGCCGAAGCCGAGGTCCGCCAGAATTACGCTGAGGGCACGGCCTTTACTTTTTCTTGCTCCCGTGATACTTCCGCACATCTGGCCTCATGTGAGGGGGCGGATGACCCTAAATATTCTATCTCGATCTTGAAGCAAGCTATTCATTTTAGAGCCAAGTCTTATGCGCCAACAGCAGATTAATATAGTCAAGTACGCGGTGACAATTATGACCGCACTGGGAATATTTTTTTCCCAAGCACCTGCAGTCCTCCCTGTCACGACCTATGACCCTGACACGGTGATGGAGCCAGGCGGATACAACAAGGACGAGGAGTACGTGATCAAAAAAAGCATCGAGCCTCCCAAATCCCGCCACACAGATTCTTCGGGCTATGAAGAGCGGCAAATCGCGCACTACCAGAAAAAGTATAAAAATTTGCCATCATCATGGGTAGCATATTTATACAAACAATGTGCACAAGACCCCACGTGCAACATCGATAAATTGCTTATGGCCTCCTCCCGCGAGACGGCCCATCTCCTGAGACGTCCCACCATATGGAGCAAAGCCAAAACACAAATCATCGCATATTTTGCTGCCAATCTGCGCGCTTCGCGCGCCAAGCGAGCTACTCCGACTAAAGGACTTCTTATAGCCTGGCTGGAAAAGTTCGCATTCTGGAAGAAAGACAACATCGCGGGAGAATTCCTGCAAAAGAACATTGTCACCCCCACGGTCGCCATGGTAAAATATGCTGAGAAAGGAACCAAAGAATTTATGATAGGACTGGCCAAAAGCTCAGAAAAGGCAAATTCTCTATTAGTAAAACCCGATCCAGAAAGACTTCGAGAGACTGAGCCCAACTGGCGAAGTTATCAAAATAATTATGCACGATTTAAATATGCTGCAAATGATCCAAGAGTACCAGCTGCTTACAAGGAAGTGTATGGTTGGGCAATAAATGGAGAATGGAACCCACAAAAGCATCCCGAAAATTATGTTGAATGTGTTGCATTTGTAGCTATGGTATATAATGAGAACGGCGTGCAATTAAGAGTGCCCGGCAACGCAATAGACTGGAAGGACAACGCTAAAGTGTTTAATATATACAATTCGGGTTCGAGTACCGTCCCACCTCAACTCGGAGACGTTTTAGTGTGGGATGATATTCCTGAGGGACATGTGGCAGTTGTAACTAAACTCAAAGAAACAGAAGTAAAAAATATTCATGCACTTGAGGTTACCCAAGGAAATTCAACTGAGGTAAAAAGCAAATATTTAATTCAGAAAATTGGCTCTTCTTATTCAATTATTAATTCAGAAGATGGAACTCAAAGAGCATCACCCAAATGGTGGTTGCGCGTCAAATAAAACATGAAAAAGGCAATCACTAATAGTAGGCAATCACTAATGATATCTCTAGGGATCACACTAGTGCTATTGGCATTTTTGTTTTTTCAATATCAAGAATATAAAACTCTTCCTAGAGTCGCTAATTACACTACAGTTCCTGTAAATGGGGCTACAGATATTGATATTAATTGGCGTTTTTTTGCCATTCCCTACGACAACTTGACATCGGAAAGTGAGGTCGAAGTCAAAGTATCTCCTCACTATAATCATCAAGTAGCTTTTATTTCTCAAAAAGAGATATATCTGCGAAGCGTAGAAGATGAAAGAGCCCAATTGGAGCAGGATGCTCAAGGAAGATTTGATGAGTTTGTAGATAGCTATTTTCCGTCTGATAAACGTGTCACAGTAGAGCGAGTAGGGGAGTCTTATAAACCCAATACTCGATATTCAATTGTAGTTACCCACAAATCATTTAATGTATTTTATTATTTATTGGGCACTAAGCAGCGAACTTTTACCTTCACAACTGGCACTGATACAGTAGACGAGTATGAAAGCCGAAAAAGTAAATTTAAATCCTCACTGGGCACATTTATTGCAACAGTGCCCACAAAAGAAGAACTAGAGCACCAACGGAAAGCACAACAAACCTGTCAAATAAGCAAACTTGAAACTGATTATCTTTTTGGAGAAAATGGTAAACCCGAACGAGATACAATTGATGGCACATACTATGATATTCAAGATCATAAATGCGATACAGTCAACTTCACTGGGGAAACTGTGACGGTGAAACTCATAGATCCTCGAGGAAAAGCAGAATTCGAGAAATTCTTGAAAGATAATAATGTAAATCCCAAGCTCCTCAAAATCACCTACATCGCTCAATAAGGAGTACACTCTAATTCTTCCCCTAGCATTATTATCGCTAGTCCAATTGATCGATCAATTGGACACTGCAAAGATTGATTAATCAATTAATTACACTTTTATAGTAGCTTGACTCAGCTAACTACTTAACTGAGTCAAGATGTTCAATCGTTTAAACGATTGAACATGCCTTACAGTTAAGCGCCCAGTTGGCGTTTGATACAATAGAGAGTAGCATGCAGAAGAAGATCTTCTTTTTTGTCACTTTCGCTCTCGCGTGTGCCCTTGCGCTGGTGATCCTCATCCATCCTAACCGGGAGCTTGATCAGGACCTGGGGCGGCACATAAAGCTTGGGGAAATCATCTGGCAGACGCGCCAGATTCCACGCACTAATCTTTTTTCTTACACCCACTCTGATTTTCCTTTCCTCAATCACCACTGGGGGAGTGAGGTCGTGTTTTATTTGATTTCAAAAAGCTTTGGAATTCTGGCAATTTCATATCTTAAAATTGCAATCTTGTTTGCTGCAATTTTGTTGGTCTTGCTCGCAGCTAAAAAAAGCTCATCGTGGCCGGCGGCTCTTTTGACGAGCACCTTATTTCTGCCGCTTTTAATTCCAAGAACGCTGGAGCGACCGGAGATATTCGGATATTTTTTCTTTTGCTTGTATCTGTGGCTTTATTCCACCCTGAGGGTGAAAACTTCTTCCACCCTCAGGGTGGTATGGATTGTGCCTCTGGTGCAATTGCTGTGGATTAATCTGCATCTCACATTTGTATACGGATTTCTACTTCTTGCAATATTCACCGCTGATGCATGGGGGAGAGGGGAGTGGAAGAAAGCGCAATCGCTCGCGTGGATTACACTTGCATCAGTGGTAGCTTCTCTCATCAACCCACACGGGCTCCAAGGGCTCTTATACCCTCTGCGAATTTTTCGCAATTACGGGTATTCGATCCAGGAGAATCAGAATTTGTTTTTTCTTGGAAGTCTGACGTCAAATATTTTCTTGCCGACGTTTTGGGTTGTTGCGGGGGTAAGTGTGTTTGTATGCGCGATTGCAATGTACAGAACAAGAAAAAGTTTGGGGGGGAGCATTTTGCATATGGTGTTGCTGGGAGTATTTGGAATATTGGCAATTATGGCTTATCGCAATATACCATTTTTTGTATTTGCTGGGGTCGTATCTACATCATTTTTTCTTAATCAAGTTCTTGGCAAGAAAGCAGAAACAGCATTATCTGTCGGAGCTTCTGTTATGGCGCTCGTTGTGATTTTTTTAATAACATCGGGCTGGTTCTACAATACATTTGATCTGGATAAGAAGATAACGCTTGAGGTAAAAGAGCAATACCACCCCGGGGTGGAATTTTTCATTGCCCATGATTTGAGAGGACCCATCTTCAATAACTTCGATATCGGAGGATACTTGGATTACCGACTGTATCCTAAGACCCAAGTGTTTGTGGACAATAGACCGGAGGCTTATCCAGTGGAATTTTTTGACGAGTATAAGTCAGGTCAACAGGATATCAGTAAAACTGCGAAACTGTTGAAAAAATATAATATCGAGACGATCATTTTCTCACACACCGACGGCACACCCTGGGGAATAGAGTTTGTCCGAAATTTGCCGACATTTGAGGAGTACAAAATCGTGTATCTTGACTGGAGTGTGGCGATTGCTGTCAAAAAGCAAAGCGGCTTGCCGGCGATCACCGACAAGGACCTCGATCGATTGGTGCAAAATGAGGAAGATTACCGCAGCCTGATCTCGCTGTACTACCTCTTGAGGTCATGGGAGAAAAATGAACTTGCACAAACCGCTTTGGAGAAAGCTTACAGCCTCAACCCCGATTCATGCGGGGGCAAGCTACAGATGGGACTGGCAAAAATAAGAAGCCCGCATCGCCCGGTGAGTAAGCAAGGGAAGGAAATCCTTAGCTCTGTGTGGTATTGCCCGTACCCTCCTTATATTCGAGAGGGCTTGAGAGGTGTGACCAGCGATCCTTTTCTATAGCTTCCTTGGCCACTCACTCCACAAATCTGCTGGAACATGCTCCTTCACGCTGCAGGCCTCTTGTGGTTGACCGTCCAGATTTACAGCATATCCGTCCATTTTTATAGGTTCACCCAAACGCAACGACCCTAAAAGCTTCGGATCCGCAACGACGCCTCCATGAGGGATATGGTCCAAATTTTTGTGATGATTTGTCATACTTCTACGGTACTAAACTTTTAAAGATCTCGTAAAACGCACGCGCTAGATTCACTTCTTGAGCCGACTTTGCTCTTATTGATTGCTTTTTCATATGCTTTTGTCTAACTGGTAATTGACCCAAGTGTACGGCTCGAGATTGAGAATCACGCCATAATCGCGTGAGAATTGTGTAAGAAAGAGTGTATGAAGCCTTGACTGAGAGGACTGTTCTGCTTGGGGCGATCGACTAAGGTATAATATAGTGAGGAAGGGTGCCGGAGTGGCCTAACGGAACGGCTTGGAAAGCCGTGCCCCTAACGGGGCTCAGGAGTTCGAATCTCCTCCCTTCCGCCTTCGCCTCGCTGAAGCTCGGCTTCGGCGAGATGAAATCCGCCAACCGAGCGAAAGCGCAAAACAAGAGCACTGACGGCGGCACCTCAATACCTGCTACCTTCTTGCGAGTGACTGTTAACCTCTAAGCATATAACTTCTTTATTTCGACCCACCTTTGCCACAAGCGTGGTGTCCATGAGTTCGAAAGCGGGTGTATCGTCACTACAAATCAAGATAATAAGCGTTGATATTTCTAGATCTCGTTATATTATGATTGACTTTTCTATTTAGATTTGCCAAACTTCTTTTAAAGGAGGTGATTTTAATGAATATGAATGCAATGTTTAAAGAGTGCATGAAACCGCACTCGCTCGTGCATATGATTTCTGGGGCTGCAATTGCTTTTTTGCTCTTATATTTTGTCCCGAGCCTAAATGCAAATCTTTTAGTGCTTGGTATAGTATTATTTGTCGTAGCCTTTATCTTGGAGTTTTTTGTCAACCCAGCACGAAAATAATAATTTAAGAGCTGTACCCGCTACCTTCCTGCGAGTGACTGTTAACCTCTGAGTTCATACCTGACCTCTGTTTTGAATTAAAAGAATTTGCCGCCAAAGAAAAACTTGAAATCGTCCTTTTTATGATTTATCCTTGGCAAAGGTCAAGAAAAGCTATCAAAAATTAATTGTAAAGGAGGTGAAAAAATATGGCAAAAATTGAAAAAAAGAGTCTAAATTCTCCTGATGATACTATGAAACCGGTGGAAAATGTTAAAGTTGAGGTAGTGGCCGTTGGAGGCTTAACATTTCAACGAGTGACTGTGCAGCCTGGATGGAAATGGTCAAAAGACCTAAAGTCAATTATGAAGACTGACAGCTGTCAAAAAAACCACCTATTTTATGTAATTTCGGGTGAGGTATATGCAAAGATGAACGATGGGCAAGAAGAAAAGTTTGGCCCAGGCGATGTAGCTGTAATACCACCTGGACATGATGGGTGGAATTCCGGAAATGAACCTGCGGTTTGGCTTGAAATCCCGCACTAAAAAGGTAATGCTTACGCATCGGCGATCAGAGTGAAGCTAAATTGAGACTGAAAAGTGTCCCAATTAGCTCGGGTGTGGTATAATTTTAGGCAATACGCATGCTCACCACAGCTATCATAGCATTTCGAGAATTTCTTGAGGCATTTTTGATCATAGGTGTATTTCTTGGCATTTCCCGAAAGCTCAAGCTACGGCGGGAAGTAGAAATCACAATCGCCGCGGCCGCAGGCATTGTCCTGTCGTTTCTTCTCATAATAGTAACATACGCATTTAGCGATAAAGCCCGGCTCGTGTTGACAGAAAAAAATGCAGAGCTTCTGGAAAGTTATCTCCTCATTTTCTCAGGCTTTTTCATTGCATATGTGATATTTTCTCTCCATAATGCGCTCCGGCGCACCCGGGGAGCTTCGATCCTTAAGGTGCACAAGAAGCTTGAGGAAAAGACGTTTGACACCTCGCTTGTGCTGACTATTATTTTTTTGGTCATTAGAGAAGGCTTTGAGATTGCGCTATTTACCGCCAGTACTTCGCTCTTTGCGGCCTTTATGCAGAATTTGCTGGGGCTGGCCATCGGGTTTGGAGCATCAATCGTGGTGGGACTCCTGACCTTCGTGGCTTATATCAAGCTGCCTCTGGGGAAAGTGTTTAAGGCGACGGAATATATGATTATTTTACTGGGAGCGTCCTTGGTGCAAAATGGCGTGACAGAGCTTCTTGAAGCGCATTTCGACCTTCATCTGAGCGAAATCCTACCTTTATCGCTGCAGTTTTTGCCAGACTCGGAAAGTGTAATGGGCCACCTGATCAAAAGTTTTACTGGCCTAGAGCAGCACTTTAGCCTTACACGGGGAGCTATTATGGCTGCATATATACTCGCTATCTACGTCCTTTTCCTACACAAAAAGACCAAAAAAGCTCTTGCGTGAAGATAGTATGCAAATTTCAAAGACACTCTATGTCACGACAAGAGGGGAGTGGCGAGCGTGGCTCAAGGCGCACTACAAGACTGCGCCTGATATCTGGCTCATTTTCTATAAAAAGGCCTCGGGCAAACCGCGAATAAGCTACAACGACGCCGTGGAGGAGGCGCTGTGCTTCGGGTGGATCGACAGCATCGTCAAAAGCATAGATGATGAGAAGTTCGCTCACCGCTTCTCGCCGCGGAGGGTCAAAACTCCTTATTCGCAGACCAATAAAGAGCGCCTCAAGACGCTCTTGAAACAGGGAAAAGTGATTGCCTCGGTGCGTGAATCGTTGGAAACGCTCAAAAATGAGAAGTTCACAGTCTCACCCAACATTGCACGAGCTTTAAAAACAAATAAAGAGGCGTGGAAGCTTCCAAAAGTTCTCCGATCCTTACAAGCGCATCAGGATAGGATTTATCGAGGGGGGGCGCAGCAGGCCCGAAGAATTCAAAAAGCGGCTCGACTACTTCATTAAAAAAACATCCTATGGCAAGCAATTCGGCTTCGGAGGTATCAATGAGTATTACTAGACGGCCCCGGTATCCAGCGATTACTCCCTAGGATAATCAATGTGCACAACTGAGCCATCTCTCTCCTTCATGCCTGTCACGAGGTTCACGTAGTCTTCAAGCTCGCCCGTATCGGCGTTGAGACAACCCTCTTCTTGAGCCACTTTTGTGGCCCTTTTCGTAAATTCATACCAAATTTTGGCTGGCCAATACTTCCCGTGCCTCAACTTTGTTACTGGGTCTTCTTTGGATAAGTCTGGATTAGGAAAAGATCCCGTTTTCGCTTGATTCTCCACAAGTGAAGCTAAACTACACGCAGAATTTTCTTTTTTACAAATGCCTGGTGTATAGCCACATACTTCTCGTTCAGTCATATATAGTAATTATACCATCTGGACGCGCTAATTTATGCCGTGCAAAAAGCGCTTGCAAACGCAACTGAGTTGCGTTATCATACCATTATGACACAATCTTCCAGGATATTTCAGGCCCTCAAAGCCAAGGGCCACAAGCTCACACAAGTGCGCCGTCTCATTATCACCCTTCTTATTACTACCAAGGATCCTTTGGCAGCTGCGGACATTCAGCAAAGCCTGGAAGAGCTGGGGGAGACGGTCAATAAGACCACGGTCTACCGGGAGATTTTGTTCCTCAAGGAAAAAGGATTTATCAGACAGGTGCAATTTGAGGATGAAAAGATTCGCTACGAGGCCGCGCGTGGCTTCCATCACCACCACCTTGTGTGCACCAACTGCGATCGTGTGGACGATGTGGACTCTGTGCTCATGGAGAGCACCTTGAAAGAGATGCAGAGTCTTTTTAAGAATCACAAAAGCTTTAGCAACATTACGCACAACCTCGAGTTCTTCGGGCTGTGCAACAGCTGCGCATAAAAAAGATTAATGAATAATCAAGTCTTTTTAGCCATCCTCAGCGTGATCGCTATCAGCCTCGTCTCGCTGGTTGGGATTCTCACTCTTCTTATTAGGAAACAAAAAATCCATGACGCCGTGATGTATATTGTGGCATTCTCCGCAGGTGCGATGCTTGGAGACGTGTTCATCCATTTATTGCCGGAGCTCGCGGAGGAAGCCGGCTTTAGCACCATAATATCTCTGTATATTCTCGTGGGGATCGTGGCCACATTTATCTTGGAGAAGGCGATCCACTGGCACCACGGACACACGCATGACAAGAAAAAGCTTCCGCATCCGGTGACTATGATTACCCTGGTAGGGGATGGAGCGCACAACTTCATCGATGGAGTCGCTGTGGCGGCCTCATATTTAGTGAGTGTGGAGCTTGGAATCGCTACCACAATCGCTGTGGTCTTGCATGAGATCCCGCAGGAAATTGGGAATTTCGCGGTGCTTGTGCACGGGGGATTTGGCATTCGAAAAGCGCTTTTTTTCAACTTTCTGTCGGCGCTTACTGCCATTGCAGGTGCTGTAGTGACGCTCTCCATAAGCGCCACAGCAGGCGTGGTCACTTTCCTGACGGCCGCCACTGCAGGGAACTTCATCTATATCGCCGCAGTCGATCTGATTCCCGAGATTCACAAAGAATCTGGCACACGCCAAAGCTTCCTACAGATTATGACATTCATAGCCGGCATCGCGGTGATGTACGCGCTCACGCTGCTGGAGTAATTTAGCAAAAAACGGGGCCTGCCCCTCGCTTTGCTCGGGGTAAACCCCTGATTCTTCAACCGCTTGCACTGAGGAACGAAGTGTTCGGCAACCCATTTTTCATTAATTTGCATTGTCCTGCTATAATAGCTTTATGCAAAGAGTCGTAGGTGCGCTTCTTGTGGTAGTTGTCATATTTACCTGCGGAGCAGCGAGCGTATTTGCTCAAAGTACAAAGCCGCAGATGGAGGAGGGGATTGTCCACTCGGTTCAAAAGTCTGCTAAAGCGCAGGCTATTGAAGTCGCAATCACCAAGGGCACGCACCGGGGAAAGACGCTCACGATCAAGAATCCAACAGGAAATCTGCAAAACGTAGTGGAATACAAA
>CAYLLP010000021.1:0-19362 GCA_964384955.1 uncultured Gammaproteobacteria bacterium | reverse complement strand
AAAGGGGCATCCCCAAGGAAGCGGGTACTCCGAGCTTCCATGGGGAAAAGCGAGGGCAGGCCCCGTCGCACGGGGCGAGGGGGAATCTGGAATAGAGAAGTTACAATTTAGTCGCCTAAAAAGGCAACGTGAGAGGAGTGTCTTTTTGGGGCGCCTCTTCCAGATACTTCTTCCAGTCCACATGAATCGTGACTTTTCCCGTCTCATTGAGGTAATTTACCTCTCCCGCCTCAACTCCATGATCAAAAAGCTGGCGGGTGACGTCCACATCATCCATACAATATTTTTTGAGCTCTTCCCATCTGCCTTCTTTAAAAAACTCGATGGCCATGAGTCCATGGCCGGTTTTCTTTTTACCCAAAGTCGCCGATATTAGATCGTTTAGCCCAATTCTTCTGCCAATCTTCGCTCTTATGTCCTCCAAAATATCAAATACGGGAAAATTGGAAATGTCGCCTGGGTAGTAGGGAGAGAGAACCTGCATATCAAAAGACTTGATATTAAACCCGATTAGATAAGAAGCATTTTCGAGAATGGGGAAAAGCTTGGAAAGCTCAGATTCAAGAAATACTCGACCCTCTCCATTTTGATAATCATAGATCGCCACAACCGTGATACCGAGCTTTCGTGGATCCGTATGCTCACGGAAAGTGTATTTTGTCTCAAGATCAAGGACGACAGGATGCTTGCGCATGAGTTATAGTATATCGGATAATCAGTAGATCAGCGATAGAATATCAGAGGAACTGATATGCTGATTTCTTTCTCCGATAACCTGATAGTCTGGTTCACTAGTTCAATTTCTTCCTTGTAGGATACTCTTTGAAGATCTCCATTTCAACCTCTTGTGGAGCACTACCCTTGAGCTCCATGATATTGAGCTTGTTGAGCTCGTGTTCAAAGCGCTCGTGCAGATTATCAAACACATCAAAAAATATTTTTCGCTGTCCTGAGGTCAGGGTATGATAGTATTTGTGAAAGAATTCGTCGAGCTTGCCTAGATTCCATAGCGCTTGAATGAAGGACTTATCATTGAGATTGATGCTACTTACGTCACCTGAAAGTGGCCTAATCTTGAAGTTCATCATTCGTACTTCTTCGTAGATTGTATCTGAGTTCTTTTCGTCTATCAGAATCTCCTTCTGAAAATCGGCTATGATCTCCAGTGCGTCTTTCCCACGGACAGATGGTCGTTTCATAAAGTATAATTATGATGTGTTCAAGAAAAAAATACAAGAGGATCAAATTGCGGCCTTAAAAAGCGGTGATAGTGACCGTGTTGATACCTTGCGCTATATTTTAGCACAGGTCAAGAATAAAGAGATCGAAAAAAAGAGTGAACTTGAAGACGTGGAGGTCGTTAGTGTGGTGCAGAAATTCAAAAGAGAGCTTTCCGAAGCTATTATCCAATTTGAAAAAGGCGGACGGGGCGACTTGGTGCAGAACAATAAGAGGCAACTTGAGACTATCGCAGAGTATCTTCCCGCAGAGATGACTGAGGAAGAGCTTAAGCAGGCAGTGGCCGCGATTATCTCCAAAAATCAGGAGCTCTACACCGCCAATCCCAAGGCAATTTTGGGGGTAGCCATTAGGGAGCTTAAGGGCAAAGCCGACTCGACCCGAGTAATAGCCGCCATCGACTCGCTAGAAAAAGCCGAGTAGCACACAAGCGCAACAGCACGCTCGGGCTACGGGTGGCCGAGCAAGGGGCGTCCCCAAGGAAGCGGGTACTCCGAGCTTCCATGGGGAAAAGCGAGGGCAGGCCCCGTCGCACGAAAAGCCCGAGGGGGAATCTGGAACGAAGACGATGTAAAATAGGCCCCGTTTTTTAAAACAAACCTTCATGAAACTTGGCAAAAAAATACTTCTGGGGGCGCTCTCTCTTTTTGTGCTTTTTTCCTTGGTGAGAAATCTTACTAATTACTACAGCACGCAAAAATTCTACGAAAGCTACAAAGCTGACTATGAAAAGGCAAAAAAGCGCAACGTGGAGCTGCGAACGCAGGCCCTGAAAAATAGTGATCCTGAGCAGATTGAGAAAGTGATCAGAAATAGTCTCAATCTCGCCCGCCCCGACGAGACCGTGATTATCCTGCCACACCCCACCCCCACCGTCTCTGTCCCCACCCCGACACCCAAACCAGTGTATCTCCAATGGGCCGATGTGTTCTTCCGCAATTGATTGAGACTACCACAAATGGTATAATATGGAGGTGGCCTTACGGGGTAGTGTACGGTTGCACAGGAGGCTCATAATCTCCTAGACCGAGTTCAACTCTCGGCCCCGTAACATTTCTCCCGTCATAGCCGGGATCGGTGCAAGCATACTCATGAACAAAGATTTTTTACTCTCTGTCATAGTCCCCGTCTACAACGAAAAGGACAGCTTAGGCGAGCTTCTCCAGCATCTGGAAGCCGCAATCAAACCCTACCACCACGAGATTATCTTTGTGTCTGACGGCTCCACCGATGGCTCAGACACCTTTCTTAAGGAGCGCGCCGCGCGCAACAAAAACATTAGGTTCATCAGCTTCCACCGCAACTTCGGTCATCAGATGGCCTTGTCCGCAGGATACCGCGCTGCCTCGGGCGACTGTGTAGTGACCATGGATGCTGACCTTCAGGATCCACCGGAAGTAATTTCTAAATTGATCGAAAAATGGGTAAAAGGGGCCAAGGTAGTGTATGCACGTCGTCAAAGCCGAACCGGCGACGGAATCTTCAAAACCGTAACCGCAGATCTCTATTACCGTCTCATCAATTTTCTCTCCGATACTCCGATTCCGGCCGAGGTCGGTGACTTTCGGCTTTTGGACCGCGAGGTCGTGGATTATCTCAATTCTTTGCACGAACAATCGAGATTCCTGCGCGGCCTGGTGTCATGGGGAGGATTTGAGGCTGCCTATGTAGAATTCAAGCGCGGCCCCCGCCATGGAGGGCGTACCCACTATACCCTCTCCCGCATGGTGAATTTCGCGGTCGAGGGAGTCACCTCCTTCTCGACCAAGCCTTTGGGGATTGCGATCTACCTTGGATTTGCCTCCGCAATTATGGGATTTTTGGGAATTATCTATGCCTTGGTGCTTCGATTCGTGTTCCCCCATGAATACTGGGTCACCGGGTGGACTGCGCTTTTTGTGGGTATTATGTTCTTGGGAGGGGTGCAGCTTATCACAATCGGCATCATTGGAGAATATATTGGCAAAATTTATAAGGAAGTGCAACGGCGCCCACAGTATTTGATAAAAGAAAAAGTGAATTTTCCCTCATGAGATTTTTTGGCTTTCTTTTGATTGCTGTGGGCCTAGGTCTTCTTCTCTACATGGGTTATTCGTGGTGGCAAGAAAGCCTTCGGCTTGTGTCGCCTATTCCTGATGAGAGCGGCGTAAAAGTGATTTTTGTCACTCCAACAAAGTGATAAAAATCATCCTGAGCGAAGTCGAAGGATCCCTGTCAAGGGTTGAAATCAATCCGCCTAGCAAGGTGGTGGACTCGTTCCTCCTATTTCAAATCTAAGAAGCTTTTCACAACCTCCCAGAAATAGCGTGTCGATAATAGTAAGCAGCAAGTATGCCGATATAAAGAGAATAAAGCCAATCACCGCGTAGCGGAGGGTGCCTTGGGCTTTTTTGATACGCTCGGGATTGCCAAGCGAGGTCATGTACATAAATGACCCGTAGAGGAACATCACGAAAAGAAGAATTATCACAATTGCAGAAGAAGCAGTGAGCACATTGCCGGCCACGACCTCTAAGCATTTAAGAGTTGGTACTCCATCTACCATGCAGCCGCCTGGCTTACTCACATCTTTCCAATCTTGAATTTGCGCCAGAAGTACTGTGAGCATACTAACAGTATAGTCTATGGAGAACGTTTTTCAATCGTAGGAAGATTACGATTATTTGGGCTGAAGAAGCGGAGGAATATCAATTGGGCATGAGAGTCCCAAACAAACCTTGCCACTAAATACTACAGTTTCCAAAGTGAGTGCGATCGCCACGACCACTACAATAAGAATTACCCCTACAATTGCGGCTTGAATCTTATCTCTAGCCTTTTCGACATTTTCCTTGTTGCCCCCAGAGGTGATCCATGCAAAGGCACCCAAGAGTAGGTACAAAAGTGCGAACACTCCGGCAATCACAAAAAAGGCTCGCACCATGAACGTTAAGATGTCAGTGAATGTGGGAATTATGAAGGGAAGACTAGCCTGAACAGTTTGAGCATGTACTCGGGCAGGCAGAAGCACTAGCGTGGACACTATTCCTACGGCTTTAAGAAGCTGCCACACAAGGAAGTCGCGGGCTTTTTGGATCGTTCTCATGCTATATTTCAACTATAATGCACCTGTGGCCCAATGTCAAGAGGTAAACTACTCAAACACATCAGTCTTAAAAACAAGGGGTTCACCCCGAGCACTTCGCGGTGCTCAGTGTAAAGAGAGCAGCGACGAGGGGGTAATTTATTCCTCGCTCGCGCGATACTGCAGGGCTTCGGCCACATGCGAAGCGCCGATGGTGCTCTGCGCGTCCAGATCAGCGATCGTTTGGGCCACTTTGATGATTTTGAAATAGCTTCGGGCGGAGAGTGAGAGATTGGATACTGCGAGCTTGAGGAGATCGACTGCTTTGGGCTCGAGCGTGCATAGCTTGCGCACCTGGGCGCTATTCATCTCGCCGTTAGTGATGATTTTAATGCCTGCGAAACGTAGAATCTGTCGCTTACGTGCAGCTTTTACCCGCTCGCGGATCTTGTCGCTGCCCTCTGCATTGTCTGAGGCGCCAAGTTTGTGATCCTCCACGGGCGGCACGTCTACATGCAGATCAATCCGGTCCAAAAGCGGCCCTGAAAGCCGCTTTTTGTACTTTATAATTGAGCCGGGCATGCAGCGACAATTACGCTTGGGGTGCCCCAAATAGCCGCATGGGCAGGGATTGGAAGCGGCAAGCAGGGTAAATCGTGCCGGAAATGTGAGGCTGCCAGCGGCGCGTGAGATCGTGACCACGCCATCTTCCAGCGGCTGGCGGAGTGCCTCAAGGGCATGACGCGGGAACTCCGGCAGCTCGTCAAGAAACAGCACGCCGCGGTGCGCGAGTGAGATCTCACCAGGCCCCGGATGTGTGCCTCCCCCCACAAGACCATTGCGGGATGTGGTGTGATGAGGAGAGCGGAAGGGCCGCTCGTGGGTGTAGCCTCCGTTGGTGAGAAGACCTGCGATCGAGTAGATTTTGGAGACCTCCAAGACCTCTTCTCTCTCCAAGCTTGGCAAAATTGTGGGAAATGCCCGGGAAAGCATCGTCTTGCCCGCTCCTGGAGGCCCTTTAAGGTGGATATTATGTCCTCCTGCAGCGGCAATTTCAAGAGCGCGCTTGGCCTGCTCCTGCCCGCTCACTTGCTCAAAATCAAACTCACTCTCGCTCTCCACATTGGAATGATTCAGAGGAGCCGAAGGATAGACCGCAAGCTTCTTCTGCCCATTTAAATGAAAAATAATGTCGGTCAAAGTAAACACTGGATAGACGCTGATTCCCTCCACAAGCGAAGCCTCTGCGGCATTCTCCAGCGGCACAAAAATCTGCTTTAGTTTTTTGGACCTAGCCATGACGGCCATTGAGATCACACCAGGCACTCGCCGAAGTCGGCCCTCAAGCGAGAGCTCGCCCACGAACAAGCTTTTTCGCAATTGATCTTTGGTGACGGCTCCCATTGAGGCCAAGATACCAAGGGCGATAGGCAAGTCGAAGCTCGAGCCTTCTTTGGGAATGTCAGCCGGGGCAAGATTGACCGTGAGGCGGGAGTCGGGCATTTGAAATCCGGCGTTGACGATCGCGGTGCGTACGCGGTCCTTGGCCTCATCCACGGATTTTGACGGTAGGCCCACTAGGGTAAAAGTAGGGAATCCTTTGTTGGCCACATCGACCTCGACGTCGATCAAGACTCCATCCAAGCCGATAGTAGCACCGGAGTAAATTTTGGATAACATAGAACCCGTTAGCTCGTTAACGCGTTAACGGGTCAACGAGTTGTCACAGCGCTCCATGTTACAATACTCGTAGGCTTTTGTCAATCCTCGTAAGCACCTCTGGTCCTGATGAGGTCACAAGGATCATATCTTCGATCCGCATGCCATACTTGCCAGGCACATAAATTCCCGGCTCGATTGTGAACACTTGCCCTGCCGTGGCTATATCTTTTGATTTGAAAGACACAGTCGGCGCCTCATGCACCTCAAGCCCTACTCCATGTCCTGTGCCATGTGAAAAGTCGGGAAGGTCTTGTTTTTTCATTTCTTGCCGGACAAAAATATCGAGCGCTTTAAGCTCTACCCCTTTTTTTATTTTTTGTATTGTTTTTTTCTGTGCTTCCAAAAGTTTTTGATAGATATTTTGCAATTCGTTTGATACTTCTCCCACAGTAAACATGCGGGTTGTGTCGGAGCAGTAGTCATCAACTTTCGCGCCATAATCTATAAGCAAGAGCTCCCCCTTTTTTATTTTTTTGTTTCCGCGCTTCGTGTGGTAGTGCGGTATCGCAGCTGCGGCGCCTGAGGCCACAATTGGATAAAAGGATATATCGTGTCCCTTCTCTTTGAGCCACTGCTCTATTTTGTAAGCTACATCTGCTTCGGTCTGCCCCGCTTTTATTGCGCTTGCCACTTCTGTCAAGCACCGATCAGCTACAGCAGCAGCTCTTTTGATTTTTTTGATCTCCGAATCGTCTTTGATCGCCCGAAGATCGGCGACGAGATCTTCTTGGGGTTTAAAAGCAAAAGGTAATTTCTTTTTTAGATATTTGTATTCCGCAACCGTCAGATCATGTGCTTCAAATCCAAATATTTTTAAATTTTCTTTTTTCGCAATTTCCTCAAGCTGTGCTATCAATGGCTTCTCTGAAGAAATCACGAGAGGGATGAGATGTGTATGCTTGCTCCCATGATCATAGAGTGCCTCGCTATTGCGGCCGTCTACAAAAACGTAGACTTTTTTCTGTGTAATAAGAGTCCACGCTTCCCGCTCGTCGGTCACCGGTGTGGAAAATCCCGTCAGATACAAAATGTTGTAAAAATTCGATACCAATAATGCATCGATTTTATTCGTTGCGAGGGTTTCTCTTAATTTAACTATTCTTTGTTTCATTAATTTTTCTTAAATTTTCTTGTTCTTTTCTTATGTTCAATCGTTTAAACGATTGAACAGAAAAATAAATCAATAATCCTATATGCTTTCTCTTTTACTTTTAATATATTGTCGCACAGATTGTTTTCTCCATTCATTACCATAGGGAGATGTCTGAATAATCTCATTTAAAATACTTCCCACAAAAAGAAATAGCTCTTCGTTTTTGAGGCTTTTTTGAATAATTGGTGCGATACCCGTGCTCTTTTCAAGTGAAAATCTATATTTGGCGACCGTGGCGCGCGTTACCTTAAGCGAATCACAAATAATAAGAGAATCGATGCCCTTAAGAAGCATATAATATATTGCTATTCTCTTGCTCACCATCACACGCTCGTCTGGAGATAACACGTCGGATAGAACCTTGAAAAACACTTGCTTATCGCGACTTTTACCTACCGTCGCAAAAAATAAGTCGTATAACTTCTCCAAAACATCTTGTTCGAGTCGCACTTTTGACAGTCGTACCATAAAATGTATAATCGTTTAAACGATTGAATTTGTGAGGGCATCGTACAGTATATATTGAGGGAAGTCAAGAGGATTTGGCTGCCCTAATAGGACATTTGTGATATAATTGTTACTTATGGTTGAAAGATTTATAGATCGACTTCGCCAATCTCCCGTGCGCTACGCAGTACCCAATGCAATGACCGCAGCTCGTCCTATATTAGCTCATGAGGGAATCAAAGCTTACAAAGAAGGTAAGAAATGGAAGGCGATAGGGTTGTTTGCAGCAGCTGGGGCTACAGATATGGAGGGCACGCCGGCCCGATATCTCAATGCGACGAGTTCTTTTGGAGAAGTAGCTGACCCAATGGCGGACCGCCTGATGACTGCCGAGTTTATATCCGCGGTTAAGATGGATGAAAGAGCGAGAAAAATAATCATCACCTCTGAGGCTGCAATTGGGTTAACAGCTTTAGCACTTCTTGCTTTCAAGAAAAAACCCAAAGTCCGCAAGATTGGAAAAGCACGTATGGTTACCCACATTATTGGAGGAGGCGCCCTAATTTCTCCATTGGGGGAAAACGATAAAATAAATAAAGCTGCCTCGTGGACTATGGCGGGAGCATCGATTGTCGCAGCTGCAGACTACGCAAATCAAGCACGAAAAATGCTCAAAAAGTAGTATCATATAATTATTGATGCATGGAAAGAAAAAAATACGGGCCTGACGCCATCAATACTCGCTCCAATTGGATTACTGCTACCCGAATCTTCGCGGGTGCGCTTTTGGGGTATGCAACCTCGAAAAATCACGGCAAGGCTTCGATGGCTGCTGCTGCTGCTTTTGGAGCTATTGTAGCATCAGATAAAGTAGATGGAACTTTGGCTCGAAAAGACGGCACCACAAAGTTTGGCGCTTTTCTTGATCCTTTGGCCGATACTATCGCAACACTGGGAGAAGCCTATGTACTCGCTCAAAACGGGAGGTATTCTCATGTTGCACTTGGCGTCATGGGCATACGAGAACTTGATATTAAACTTCTGCGGGCCCGCCTTGCCAAAGAGGGCATCTCTCTTCCTGCTTCACCATTAAGCAAGACCAAAGCAGTAAGTCAGGCTATTGACGTCGGGGTTCGCCTTTTCCCACCAACTTCCGAAAATAAAAAGACCACTCATACTACGACCACCATAGCCACCGGACTCACACTTGCCTCATGGGTAGATCTGCGAAGAAAGGCCGCAGCATTGCGAAGAGAGAAAAAAGCGCAATCGGTGCAGGTGAATCAAGAATTAGAAGCTGCATAATTGCTATAATAAAAACATGAAAGAAGCAATTGTAGGGGCGCCTATTCAAAACGGAGAAATGTCCCGCCGCATTGAGGTCGTTCGGGGCATGGAACCTGACGTAAGACAGATGCTCGATAGTGGCAAATATTTATTGCCCAGCGAAAAGCTTTGGCAGCCAAGCGATCTCTTACCTGATTTTAGGTACTCAGACTGGCCTGATGAGGTGACAGAACTTCAAGCAGAGTCAGAAGGAGCACCTCCTGAACTTTGGGTGGGACTTGTAGGCAATACTGTCACCGAAGGAGCGCTCCCCGCTTATCTTTCTTTGCTTACGCGTATCACCGCGATAAAAGACCAAACGGGTGCAGATAGTGATGCGTGGTCGCAGTGGGCACGAGGGTGGACTGCTGAAGAGTCTCGTCATGACAGAGTACTCCATGAGTACCTTTATTTAAGTGGCAAGGTGGACATGAAAGCCGTTGATCGCACCATTCAAGGTCTTATTGCCAATGGATTTGATTCAAAAGCTGGGGACGATCCATACAATCTTTTCATATATGCCACACTACAAGAAGCAGATACTGAAATTGCACACCGAAATACAGCAAATCTATTTGCAAAAGTGGATGCTCGCCGAATTGCTAAGGTGTGCGGCCGGACAGCAGGAGATGAACGCCGACACTTCAACTTTTATGCAGATGTAACTGGTCACATAATGACGATTGATCCCGATGGAGGATTAGTTGCTTTTGATACAATGCTGCGCAACAGGATTGTGATGCCAGGCGCATTGATGGCAGTAGACGAAACTCTAGAAGAAAACCAAAGACAATCTGATCTCTTTGCTAAATATTCTGCGGTAACCCAAGCAGTCGGTATTCTCACACCACAAGATCACTTGGATGTGGTAGAAAATTTGCTCAACCGATGGGATATCGTAAATCTTCCAGTTACGCGAGATGACGCAAAAAGAGCGCAAGATAGACTTATGACTTATCCGGATAGAATGGCTAGAGTATTTGATAGATTATCAAGACATCCTATTGATGATACTCCTCTTGAATTCCCATGGATTGAAGGAAGCATTTCTTTGAAGAACCCAGCAATTAGTTTAGTTAAGTAAGGTACAACTTCATGAGAAGGCGCTTACCCAAACGTGAAGGCGAACACTTGAGTCCCCGGGGTGAGGAACTCGAGTCTTAGGGTATGCTCTCCGTATCTTCCCTTTAGATCAATGAGGTTGTAGAGACGATCTGAGTCGACGGTGACCGAACTGTTTTTCACATCCGCTCCAGCATTTTGTACAGTTGTTTTTACTCCGTCCAGGAATATGTTGACTATCGCACTCTCCCCCACCGGCGGCCTGATCACCAAGAATACTTTGCGCGCATAAAACTTGAGCTCAAGCGCCGCGTTTTTACCGGCTGTCGACTGCTCTTCCCCTACTGTCCACGTGCCTCCAAGCGTGAAATTGTGCACCGGAATCGTGGGAGCAAGTTCATACTCTTTCATGCCTTCCGCGACTGCACCTCCGGGATAATAATACTGCATACGCTTGCTCCCAAGATACATCTCAGGCGACACACGCATGGTGGGCGCGTCATCGGGCATGTCCTGAACACCGTTTGAAACATCATGACCAGCCTCCTTCAGAAGCGACTTTATCGCTTCCTCAGTCTCTTCATATTTGCCTTCGCCAAAATGATAGTAGCGAAGCCTCCCTTTGTGATCAATTAAGTATTTGGCCGGCCAGTAGCGATTATCATACGCGTTCCAGGTGGCATAATCGTTGTCCTGGGCCACCGGGTAGTTGATTTTGTACTGGCGCATTGCGCCCTGCACATTTTTGGTGTCTTTCTCAAACTCAAATTCAGGTGTGTGGACCCCCACCACCATCAGTCCTTGACCTTTATATTTCTGGTACCATCCAGTGACATGCGGCAACGTGCGGATGCAGTTGATGCAGGTGTAGGTCCAGAAATCGATTAAGACCACGTTCCCCCGCAGTTGCCTCATCGTAAGGGGCCTGTTGCCTTCGGTGTTAAGCCAGTGTGTGATGTCCGCAAATTCGGGGGCCGCTCCCAAGTCCGGCAACTTTTGCGTCGCGGCAGGAAAAGGCATTTCTTCCTTGAGCATCTTTTTGTCACCTTTTAAGGCGCTTAGCTCCCGCTTGACCGACTCATTGCTTTCAAGCCTGATTAAAAAATTGCCGTAGGATGGAAACGCGTCTAAAAGCCGCGCTTGAAGCACACGGTCATACCCCGTGGCGATAAGTACTGCTGTCACAATCATCACGACTCCGAAAATCTGCTGAATGCGGCCTGTGTAGGGCGATAAGGCGCGGCTTTTGGTGAATATCTTGTTGCCAAGCACGGCGAATGCGAATAAAGGAATACCTACACCAATCACATATACAATAGTGACTAGCACAATCCCCAAATTCACCGACTGCGTGGCGGCCAAGGTGGCAATGGTGGCCAGGATCGGCCCGGCGCACGGAGTCCACACCACTCCCAGTGCCGCGCCCGTGAATAACCCAGAGGAAAACCCCTGGGTTTTCCCTGGGGTTTCTGATAATCTGTGGCCAAACCGGCTTGTGAGGCGGCTCACATATCCTTCCAACAGTCCACTAAGGGCAGGAATTATCAGGGTAAGCCCCAAAAATCCGATGACCCCGACGGCCACCCACCTAAGTGCGTCTAGGTCGAGCGGAATTACAGAAACGATATACGACAAGGTGAGCGTAAAAAAAGCGAAACTTGCGCAAATCCCCACAGTTACGCCAAGCGCCTTCCGGCGCGTGCCTGTGGCGGTGGAGGAGAGAACAATGGGCAAGAGCGGCCAGATGCATGGAGCAGCTATCGTGACCAATCCTGAGAGAAAGGCAAAGATAAGCAGAATTGCCATAGTACACACATTATAGCGGCACTTACCTTTTAAAAGCCGCTTACTCTACGATCAGGTTGCCGACCATCCCCATCGCGCGGTGATTGCCCACGCTGCAATAAAATTCAAAAGTTCCAGCTTGCGTAGGTGTAAATTCGACTGTCTCCGACTGTCCGGCGGTCAACTGCTTGGTCGCCACATTAAGCTCGTCGACTACAAAATCATGCATAATTCCTCCCTCTGAGGTAAAGACAATCGTGACTTTCTCTCCTTTTTTGACTCGAATTTCCTTTGGGTCAAAAGCGAAGTTCTTGCCGGTCACTTTTATTTCGCCGGCCACCATCGCGTCATCTTCCATCGCGGTTTCTTCTTTCTCCATTGCCATCTCCTCTTGAGTCTCTGAGGTTGTCGTGTCGGGCGTCTCGGTAGCCGGTTGTGTACTATTACGAGACATGAGCATAAATCCGCCCAGGACCAGAAGCACTACCACAATTACAACCCACATGATCATTTTGTTTCCACCTGTATTTGTTGTTTCATCTGCCATCTTGTATCACCTCCTCGTCGCTTCGCTCCGAGGAGTAAACCCCAGAGGTAAGATAGTATCTTACAATCAAATTTCTTAAGAAGCAAGTATACTTTTGATTATGAAAAAATCCAAAATCCCCGCGATGTGCACGCTCTATATCGTGCGCCATGCGGAATCTGTGGGCAATGCGCAGGGCTTCATAGGAGCGCAAAGTACGGATATCACCTCTATGGGAGAGTCTCAGGCCCATACTGTCGCCAAAAAGCTGCAAAAAACACATTTTGACGCAATCTACTCGTCTCATTTTGTGCGGGCGCACCGCACTGCCCAAATTATAGCCCGCGAGCGTGCGCTGGCCGTGCTCACTAAAGAAGCCCTTGCCGAGCGCAGCTGGGGCCATATGGAAGGCAAGACGCGGGACCAGCTCACCGAGCAGTTAAAGCAGCTGATGGAGTCTTTTCGAGAATTGGATGAACACCAGAAATGGGTGTGGAAAAAGGTACCGGGTATGGAAAGTGCGCAGGAGGCGGTGGCGCGCTTTATCCTTTTTCTGCGGGAGCTGGCGGTTGCGCACGCTGGACAAACAGTGTTGGTGGTCGGGCATGGCACAGTGATGCGAAGTCTCTTGATCCACCTTGGGTGGGGAAGTGTGAAGGAGCTCCCGTCTGGCTCAATAGACAACACGGGTTTTATAGTACTCGACTCGGATGGTGTGGATTTTTTTGTAAAAGATACGCAGGGGGTGCACAAAAAGACTTCCTAGCTGCTCTTGGGGGGTGTACGGCGTACCGCGACCAACTTCTGCGTATTTTTTTAGGGAGTCTAAAAAATAATTCCACCCTGCTTCAGATTCTTTGTAGCAATCAAGCTTTGGCGTGAGACCTTCGTGAGTGAATGAAAGTATGGTCGTGCCGTCCCCGTTGTCGTTGAGATGGAACCGAAGGGTGGTGCCCACCCATTCGTCGGTGCGCGCGGAGCCTTGAGCCGGGAAATGCTGGCTGGTGCAGCCCCACATCACCTCCTGATTGTCCGTCATGGCTCGAATCTTCATCGTGGCATAGATGCCAGGCTCAAAGCGAAACGTAGCTTCTCCTCCGACCATTGTATCGATTCTGCAGTCTCGGGTCCACCACTCTTGGACTCCATTTTGAGTGGAAATTGCTTTATAGACTTGAGCGACCGGAGCCTTGATCTGCAGTCCTTTCGTATAATCGTCCACATTTTATTATATCAAACCCCTGCTATACTAAAAGGATGAGCCTCCTTGCGCTTATAAAAAAAATATTCAGGCCCCAGGTCCCCCAAATATTTCTTACTCCTTTTCAGGAGCGGCTGCGCCGCAGCGCCCGCGCCATCAAAAGCCTCAAGGCCCGCTCTCAGGCTAAGCGTGATTTGGCAGAAAGAGTCGCCGACTTTATGACCCGCACCTTCGGGAGCATCACTTTTCTGATTTTGAATCTTGTGTGGTTTGCGTGGTGGATTGCAGTCAACCTCGGAAGGGTGCCTGGAATCAAGCCATTTGATCCATTCCCCTTTGGGCTCCTCACTATGATCGTATCCCTGGAAGCTATCATGCTAGCGATATTTGTACTGATCTCTCAGAACCGCGAGCAGAAGGTCAATGACATCCGCGAAGAGATCGATCTTGAGGTGGATGTAATCGCCGAGAGCGAAGTGACCAAGGCGCTCGAGCTCTTGGTCAAGATTGCCAAAAAAAGCGGCGTAGATCTATCTCGCGATGAGGAGCTCTCAGAGATGCTCAAGCCCCTCAACCGCGATAAGATCGAAAAAGCCTTCGAGAAAGAGATACTATAGCCTCCACTCAAATCTTTATTTCTCTTGCTGTACGTTTACGTCGATTTCGCCTGGGACATTAATCTGTGGTGCCTGCGTGGTGTTGCGCAAATAGGGCAAACCAAAAAACAAAAAGAAAATCACCACTACGACCAAAAGAACAATCCCCATGAAAAATCCCATTCCATTGTCTGAAGACTCGGCCATATAATCACCACCCTTCCTTAAACTATATTCTTATTGTAGCAGAGAAAGAATAATTTGAAGCGCAAAAATCTGCTTGGGCTAAGAAGTTGCGTCCGCTCTCCTCATCGGGGTTTCGAACCACCTTTTAAGCGGCGTGAAGAAGATCGCACAAAGTATTGCTATCGAAAAAAGACACCAGATAGCAGGAGATTCGTTGCGATCGGTCGTCAATAGATATGCCAGCAGCGGTCCGAAGATGAAATGAAATAATGATATACGCCAGCTCCCGTAGAGCACGGGAAGGACAAACACAAGCATCATATATATATTATTGGACGGATCAAATCCCAATAACGGAAGCCTCCATGCCAGATGCCAATTTCCCAAGTAGGAACACGAATTCGTGCCGCATAAGGTGTCTCCTGCCTTACACATCCATTCGCGGGGGACGCTCCATATCAATGGGACTATTAGCTTCGTGAGCATCACAAATGATGCGACAAACGATAGTATCATCACCGGCCTGAACCATTTTTCTCTTGTTTTCTTGGAAGCGTATGAAAGCATAAAGGCGTTGACGACAGGTATCTGAAATGCGATGTGGGTGAAGCTTAGGTATGTGAGCCACGCATTTCCGCTTACATCACACTGACCGATCCAGATATAAGACACGGCTTGCAAGAGTTCCATGAGCGTGAAGTACCCAAGCGCAAAGGTGCGTTCTTTCGGCATTCCTTTTTTTGCCGCATAGACCGTGGCTACTGCGCCGACTGCAGTTGCGGCAATACTTGCTGAAGAGGACCAACACATAGCAATAATGATACAGCAAGGGGGGGTTAAAAAGTTTGGGAGGGATGTTTAGACGAGGCGTCTATTTCTAAATACCCCCACTTCGCGTGAAGATGTAACAGGTCTAATTAATAGTAGTGGCCGTGCCACCACGTAGCCCCGCCAGAGGCGGGGCGGAGTGTGGAGATGCCGGGAGTTGAACCCGGGTCCGAGAAAGCTACTTTAACAAATCTATAGTTAGGGATATCTTATTTTTGTTTGACGTTTAAACGGGCAAAATAAACAAACCCTTTTTAAACTACCGATTGATTTTCTTTGACTCTCTGCTCAATCAGGAACTTCAGAAAGCCGCACCTGCGATTGGTTTATCTCTACGCTGCGGTTGAACCGAGGAAAACCTCAGCAAGAGGCTCATACACGCTTTTATACGTACAGAGGAGCAAATGCAGTTTGTGGTCTAGCATTTATAGTTTTCTATTTGCGGATAGATCCGCCCTAACGATTTGTAAAAGTGCAAAATTCCCGTCGATGCCTTACATCCCCAGTTTTGAAATTCGAAATCCAAATTTCGAAACTCGAAACGTCATCGCTTCATATACTCTTTTGCTTCTCTTTGCTCTTGTCGCTTGATATCTTCTCGCCGCTCTAGCTTCTTCTTCTCAATCTCTCGTCGTCCCCTCGCGATAGCTATTTCCAGCTTCACTATATGCTTCTTATTATAGCACGATAGGGGTATCAAAGTCAACTTTCCCCCGGTCTTGAGCTTGGTCCGAATACGCACGATTTCACGCTTGTGCAGGAGCAATCTACGGCTCCGGCGGGGGTCGTAGCCTTCGGGTCGTGCTTGCGGCCAGACCGGAATCTGGGCATTCACGAGGTACGCGTCGTCTCCCACAAAGCGCACGTGAGCGCTCTCCAGGAGCACATGCCCGGCCTTGACCGACTTAACTTCAGCCCCCAATAGAGATATGCCCGCCTCATAGCGTTCGATAATCTCGAAGTCATGACCCGCTCTTTTATTGCCCACTTTCATAGCTTTATTGTAGCACTTCGCTCACGCTCAGTGTAAACAGAGCCAAGCAGCCAGTCGCGCAGATTGTTATTCCACTGTTCTCAATAACATGAGAGTAAAGATTGCCCTATTCTAACCTCGGGGGTTAGAATCTGCTTTTGAATGAGTCTTGCTTGCCCCACCATCTGACCAGGAGCGCTCCCATCAGTGTGACATTTGCTACAATAAGCAAATGTCCATAATCGCGGATTTGCATCTGCACTCAAAGTACTCCCGCGCGGTGTCCCCTCGGATGGAGCTTCCCGTGATGGCCAGCTGGGCTTCCAAAAAAGGAATCAACTTGCTCGCCACTGGCGACTGGCTCCACCCCGTGTGGTACAAAAGTCTCAAGCAAGAGCTCAAAGAAACCGCACCCGGCATCTTCGAGCTAAAAAATCCTCCTCTAGATCAGCAGCATCCCGTCTTTTTTTTGCTCAGCACAGAGGCGGCCAATATTTTCTCCCAAGGCGGGCAGCTGCGCCGGGTGCATAACCTCTTGTTTTCCCCAGGCTTCGACGCGTGCGACAAAATCATAAAAAGCCTTGAAGGCCGGGGCGCGAAATTAATGTCTGACGGCCGGCCAGTGCTGGGAATCCCGCAAAAAGATTTCTTGAATATCGCACTTTCGGCGAGCGCCGATTGCATGCTAATCCCCGCGCACGCGTGGACACCGTGGTTCGGGCAATACGGCTCAAAGTCGGGCTTCGACTCGATAGATGAAGCCTATGGAGACATGGCCAAATATATCTACGGGATTGAGACCGGTCTCTCCTCGGACCCTGTTATGAACTGGCAGATTAAGGAGCTTGAAGGCCGCTCGATTCTCTCTTTCTCAGACGCGCATTCGGCGCCTAAGATGGGACGGGAGGCGACCGTTTTTGTGAACAAAAACGGAATTTCCAATTCTCAATTACCAATTACCAATGAATTTTCATACAAAGATATCGCGGACGCCATAAAACAAGATCCTAACGCAAAATACAAAATCGGGTTTACGATTGAATTTTTCCCAGAGGAAGGGAAATATCACTACACCGGGCATCGCAGCTGCGGGATTAAATATTCGGTCAAAGAAACACTTGAAAAAGGCAAGACGTGCCCGGTGTGTGGCAACATGCTCACCATCGGCGTGGAACATAGAATATACGACCTCACGCACAAAACACTGGAGGCGGAGAACCTAGAATATAAAACAAGCAAAGTGGGCACGACATTCGTGTATCATAAAAGTGACCCACGCCCACCGTACGTGTCGATGATTCCACTTCTTGAAGTGGCGCACGAGCTTGAGGGCGGGTCGGCCACGGCGGCCGCACGCGAATATGAGCGGCTCACTCAAACAGTGGGTACGGAATTTGATATTCTACTCAAAAAGCCACTTGCGGAGATTGAGCAGGGAGGGGGGCAGCGATTACGGCTTGCCATTGAAAAGGTGCGGAGCCGCAACATATCAATTGACCCGGGCTATGACGGCGTGTTTGGGCATGTGAGCATTTTTGGCAATGAAAAAAAAGAAGCTACCCCAGAAGAAATCATTTCGGCCGAGCAGGCCACGCTTTTTTAACATATGAAAAATGATGCGGATTATCGGTGCAGGATTTGCGAAGTGAGTAAGATTGCGGTCGCCGTGGTCTTGGTGACGGCGGCAGTTTTATTTATAGCTTCGAAATTGCCTGGGCAGCTTCTTCGTTGAGGCTTAGCACTTCTGTCAAGCCTGCACTTGCTCCTGAGGGCAAGGCGCGTAACAGCTCATTGATGACTTCTTTATGCTTGCTATTGGAGGATTTGAGGCGCTCTACAAAAGCGCTGTCATACCGGCCGCCTTCTTTCTTCACTCGCGTTAGAAGCGGGGGGATGCGAAGCGTATATTTCTCTGCCTTGGAGGCTGTCGTGATCGAAAGCTCACTCTTGCCCTCCTTCGCAAGGAGGGTGGCGGCATTGATGCGCTTGTCTGAAATAAGGAGGTAAAGCTCAGCTTTCTTGACCGGGTCACGGCTTGCAATATCAAGGGCCTTATCGCGGGCTGCCTTCAAAAAGTACAACGGGTGATCTTGAAGAAGGCCAGGGTACGGCAGATCGTAGATCACTTTGTTGTTCTCTATCTCTATGCTTTGGGAGTAGTTGACGACGTGGAAAACCGCTGGGACTAGAAGGAAAAATACAAATGCAGCAGCCCAAAGGGCAATTTTACGCGCCATCTGAGAAGTATACCATAAATTGCGCAAAAAAACAATCCTTTTTCCGCCCCCTCGGGAGCCACTCTTCAAGGTAAACCCCTATCCCAACCCCGAGCGCTCGGGGTGGGCAAGGGATCTATTGAAACTATTACTTGATCAATCTCTTTAAGGATTTACCTGCTGTAAATCCAGGCGTCTTGGTAGCTGGGATCTGGATCTCAGCTCCGGTCTGCGGATTGCGACCCTTGCGGGTGGCGCGGCGTCGGACCATGAACGTACCAAAGCCTGTGACCACGACCTTCTCACCTCGCTTCATAGCGTCTGAGACTGAGGAAAACACAGCCTGGACTGAGTCCTTAGCTGCTTTTGCTGTCAGGTTGGCTTTCTTGGCCACCTGAGCCACTAAATCTGCCTTTGTCATATATTTCACCCCCTCTCCCCATCCCGAACAGAAAAATTGTAACTTGATTTATCTTGTCCCAACAGGACGTAATTAATACGATTTACATTCAACCTATTGGGACAACAAATTCCCCAAGAATAGCTCATTTAAGGCTCTATGTCAATCCATATTATAAACATCTTATTGTAACAATCTATATCAAATTCGGGTTACTGGGACAATATGATTGGAGAGAATTAGGAAGTAGGAATTAAGAATTAGGAGAAAAACGAAAGAATTCAGGAGGTTGTTCCTTTATTCTTAATTCGTTATTCGTAATTCTTGATTTTTAGATCTTGGCGGTAGCTTCGGCGCGAAATTCCCGAATGACAGTTACTTTGATTTGGCCCGGGAATACGTCGAACTTACGCTGGAGCTCTTCTTTGATCTTTTGGGCCATCAGAGTGGCGTCGTCGTCTGAGACTTCCTGTGGCTTGACCACGACCCGAAGCTCGCGGCCGGCCTGCAAGGCGTACACTTCCTTCACGCCCTTTTGAAGCAAGGCTGCTTCCTCCACTGCTTTCACTCTTTTGAGGTACCCCTCAAAATCTTCATGCCGCGCGCCGGGGCGAGCGCCTGAGATGGCGTCTGCCACG
>CAYLLP010000020.1:0-19614 GCA_964384955.1 uncultured Gammaproteobacteria bacterium | reverse complement strand
ATAGCTTCTCGTGGGGTATCAACTCCGCCTTATATATATTTTGGTAGTGCCACGAGGCGCTTGTGCGTTCCTTAATTTTGAATAACAACTCATCATTACTTGTTCTGCTGTGCGTATTAAATCGCAGAGCAACAATGCCGAGATTGTTTAGACCTGCGGTGAAACTTCCAGTAATCCGATCACCCTTCAGCAGTTGCCGTTCTTCCATATTCCCCTGCGGAACAAAGTCATGCGAGATCGTGGCGATCGATAACGGCTCCTGCTGCTCCTGATGCCATTTTAGGAAAAAAAACATCACAAGAGAAAGGATAATTAAAAAAACAATGAATTTCTTTAAGAGGGAAAGTTTATTTCTTTTTTCTTTTTTTATTCTCATGCCATACTAGAGGTAATAAACGATAGGACAGCTATACGATGGCTTTTTTTTCAGAGAAAAAATAATGCTTATACATTCTCCATTTTGCAGAGTTTTTATTGGTTTAAAAGTAAATCCTTCTTTTTGAGAACCTTTTTGTGAGTAATTGTATAACTCCAGTGACAAGCTTTGTTCTAATGAACTCACTCCTTGTTCTTCTGAATAATTGTGGATGCGTAAATACATTTCTCGATTAATACTATACGAACGAAGGTATCTTTGTACAGAAAAAATTGGTTCGTAATCCGAGGTTAGGTAGCTGTCAAATACAAGGACTGCATTAGGATTATCTTTAATGCCTCCTACTAAAGTCTGCAGGTTTCTTGAGAAGGATTGTGATCTTTGATAGTTGAGTAAGCTCATTGAGCGAATATGGCCAAATCCTCGCATAACCGTGAGAGCTAGAAAAAGTAGCAGTATGAATTTTGACCATTCTTCAATTTTAAAAGGAAGATAAAGCAGTTTAAGAACATTATATACAAAAAGAAGTGCTGCGAGTAAAAAAAAGGGCTCAACCAGCATTCCGGGAAAGTCGTATCGTATATTTGTCGGATAGTTCCCGTTATAAAACACATATTGGGAAATAAAGACTGCAAACATTGCTGCAGTTGCAGCGAGAAGCTTCCACACAATAGCGAAATATTTTCTAAAAAGTGATTTTGTGGGATAAATTAGTACAGTCAGAAATAAAACAAGTCCTAGGACATATGAAGCTCTAATTTTCTCAAAGTAAAGCCTTGATCCGGCAATTACAAGTGATAATCTTCCAATAGGAGAAATCTCAGCGTTATATATATCGTGCCCACTTTTTCCAGTGGCTAAAAAAACGGCCAGTACAATAAGTGCTCCGTATGCAAGAGAAAGAAACAGCAATGCAATGGGAAGTATTAACTTCTTTTTTTGCATAGCATATTTAACAAGCAAAAAAAATGCAGGAAGTGTCAAAACAAGAAAGTTCTCCTTTGAACCTGAGGCTATTATGAGGCCAATGGAGGAAACCAGAGGAGGCCACCATAGGGGTGCTTTTGTGCTTCCTTTTTTTGATCGAAGGTCGTTTAAGGCAAAAACAAACCCCAGGAAAAATAAAGAGGTGCCAAAAACCGCATAAATCTCGGCAGGACCAAGTCTGGCCCAAATATCTGCCCAGTATTCATAGGTCAGGATAAATAAAGTGAAAAAAAAGGCTGGCAGCCAGCCAATAAGCATCGAGACTAAATACCAAGCTATTGCTATTGAAGCTGTTAAAAAAACTATTCGGGCCAGATACCATAATAGGGGAGAATCGCCCCATATGAATGACTCAATTATCTGAAGTAAAAAATAAGAAGGCCTGAATCGCTCAAAATTGCCAAATCGGCCAATCTCTGTAGACAAAAGAAGTCGGGGGATTTCAGAAAGTGTTATTTTTTTATCCTCACCTAAATAATACATTATTGAGTGATCGTCAATTAACCCGAAGGGGGTCTTGAAACTAAAGGGAAGTAAGTACCACACAACAAGAAATGATACTAAAAGAAAGAGCATTCCCTTTATATATTTATGGGGAAAAAAGAGGAGTTTTTTTTTAATCAGGAGGGGCAGCATGCTAGACTTTTTGAGCTATTGTCCACGTTGCAAATGAAAAGTATTTGCCAATAATTGTTTTTGACAAGAAAAGGTCCAGGTACCCGAGAAATTTTGCAAATATAACGGGCCCTATATTAAGAGAAGGGAAGGCGTCGGGGTTATAGTACAAAATATAGCCAAGAAGACCCGGATATATTTGATATATAATTTTGAATTTGGCTTTTTTAAGGAGCTCGTTGTACTCACTGAATTCAAAAGCCTTTTCGCTCTCCTCTTCAAATAAGTCGTTATGCTTGTAAATATGATTTCGCGCCGCGCGCCAAATCGGATTGTTATGCGTGGGCTCAAGATTTAAAAACAAACCTCCTTTTTTCAAGGAAGCGAAAAGCTTTTTAAGAGCAAGGGGTACGTTATGAGGCACATGGTGGAGCCCACCTATCAGAACTATGAGGTCGTATTTATTTCTATCTTTGAGCTTTAAAATATCAAGCTGAGAAATTTTTATGTTTTTTTTATTTTTAACTATTTTCCTTGCCATGGCAACCATCATATCGGAGTAGTCGAATGCGTAGATTGCGGAGTCGGGGAAATGCTGCGCGATTTTTAAGGATGCTTCGGCGTCACCGGACATTGCGTCAAGCACGACCAATTTCTGGCCTTTTTTTAGGTACTTTTTAAGCTCCTTGATAACGTGATTCCAGAGTAGTGATTTATATATAAGGTGCTTTTTGTTTGATCGTCCCCGTAGATATTGACTCGTAATCTTATTGAAATGTTCACGCTGAATTTCGGATTTATTCATGCATTTTTATTTTTTTAACAATATAAAGAGGCCTTCTCTTTGACTCCATAAAAAGTTTCCCCAAATACTCTCCTATAATCCCAAGGATCATGAGTTGAAAACCACCCATAAACACAATTGCAGTTACGATAGATGCCCAACCAGGAATACCTATTTTGTAAACTACCTGTATCATAATGGCATAGACTCCATACAAAGACGAAATAAAAGCAAGGAAAAAACCTATAAAAGTAGCTATGCGAAGGGGTTTTATGCTTGAGGAGGTTATCCCGTCCAGGGCAAAAAGCAGCATTTTTTTGAACGAGTATTTTGGTTCCCCGGCATACCGCTTGTCGACCTTATAAGTAATGGAAGTCTGGTTGAATCCAAACCACGGTATAATTCCTCTCAAAAAAAATGATGGTTCGTTAATTTCTTTTATAAGAGCAACTATTTTTCTATCAAGCAGCCTAAAGTCTGCTCCTCCCGGGGGTACTTTTATGTCAGAAATTGAGTTAAGCAGTCTATAAAAAGCATTCGATGTAATTTTTTTAAAAAATGATGTGTGCGCTTCCTTGTCACTGCGTATCGAATAGACAACATCATATCCTTCTTCCCATTTCCTGATCATCGACATAATATATCGGGGCGGGTGCTGGAGATCTCCATCCATGGTAATTACACAGTCGCCGGTCGCATGGTCAAGACCTGCCTTTAGAGCAATCTGATGACCAAAATTGCGAGAAAAAGAAATATATTTTACTTCCTTGTTTTTTAGAGCTATTGCTTCAACCATGTTGAGCGTTTTATCTATTGATCCATCATCAACAAAAATAATTTCGTAATCGTGTCTCTTGTCTTTAATTCGTCTAACTTCTTCGAGTAGGGGAGCAATATTTGCCTCTTCATTGTAAACCGGAATGACAATTGATATTTTTTTTCTCATAGTGAATGTTTTCTATACCAGGAAATCGTTTTTTTGAGCCCTTTCTCAAATTTTACTTGCGATACGAACCCAAACTCTCGCTTTGCGCGGGATACATCGAGCTTGCGCCTTGGCTGCCCGTCGGGCTTGGTGGTATCAAATGTGATCTTGCCGCGAAACCCGGTCAAGTCCCCAATAAGATGGGCGAGCTCCATTATCGATATCTCAAAACTTGCGCCAAGATTAACAGGCTCGGGCTTATTGTAATATTTGGTCGCCAAAATTATGCCACGGGCCGCATCCTCAACATAGAGAAACTCGCGCGTCGGAGTGCCCGTACCCCACACCACTACTTCTTTCCTGTTCTTTTCCTTTGACTCTAAAAACTTCCGGATCAATGCTGGAATCACGTGAGAATTCGCAAGATCTGTGGAATCTCCGGGGCCATATAAATTGACAGGCAAGAGGTAAATTGAATTGAAACCATATTGCTCCCGATATGCTTGAGACTGCACCAGAAGCATTTTCTTGGCTAGGCCGTAAGGTGCATTAGTCTCTTCGGGGTAGCCGTTCCAAAGATCTTCTTCCTTAAAGGGGACTGGCGTAAACTTTGGATAGGCGCAGATTGTGCCAATGCCCACAAATTTAGAGACCCCTGCTACCCATGCTTCATGGAGGGCATGCACACTCATAGTCATATTGTCGTAAAAAAGGGTAGCTGGATTCGCCTGATTATAGCCAATACCCCCAACATTGGCCGCCAGGTGAATTACCACGTCGGCTCCTTTAAAGAGGCGTCTGGCTGCTGCGGCCTCGCGAAGATCATACTCACGGGAGGAGGGAACAATGATTTTTTTAGGTTTTTCCTTTTTAAGGAGGGTGACGAGGTGAGACCCCAAAAACCCTTTTCCTCCAGTCACAACGACCGTTTTATTTTTGATGGTATATTCTTTCATACTATTTAATGAATGCATATGTGCGTACCGTAATGGCAGCATGAAGTCTGTGCAAAAAAATGAGTAGGGGACTAGTCACATACTTTTTAGTGATTTCGTGCTCTTCCTCAAACTGCTTAGTATACTCAGCGCCCCCTTTTGAATCTTTATGAATGCGAAAAAGGGATAAATGATAATCAATGACATGCAATGAATACTTTTTAATTGCTCTCATCCAAAAATCATAGTCCATACAGTAGCGCAAGCTTTCATCAAAAAAGCCAATTTTTTTGATGAGCTCCGCCCGCCAAAAGGTTGAGGGTTGAACAATATAATTTGCCACAGCCAAACGATTGAAGGTCGGCTTCCCTCGAAGAATTTTCTTGTAATCTGCTATGCCAGACTGTATTTTTTTTCCGTTTTCATCGATTATGAAATAGTCGCCACTAAGCCACATAGCCTGAGGATGATCTACAAAAAATTCCGCAACTGTCCGCAGAGTATTGGGCAAATAGACATCGTCTGAGTTGAGGTAGGCGAGAATGTCACCGGTTGCACACTTCATTCCTTTATTGATAGCATGTGTTTGCCCTCTATCTTTTTCGCTCACGAACTTCAATTTGCGTCCATAGCTTTTGAGGATCGAAACTGTATCATCTTTTGATGCCCCATCGATTACCCAATACTCAAGGTTTGGATACTGCTGACTTAAGACACTATCGATGGTCTCTTTGATAAACCTCCCCTGATTAAAACTTGGGGTGATGATACTAATTTTTGGTAGCTTTTTTTGTTTTTTCATTGAGCGCCTTTTCCCGCACAACCTTCTCAAGCTTGCCGCTTAGGTCCCGCACCTCAACTCGGTTTTGAAATGCGAGGAAGGTCACGATCATGAAAGCGATAATAACCAAAAGATCAAATACTCGTGCAATCTGGAGCCGTTGGATTACGCCCGAAAAGGTCTGCGGAAACAACGCAATATAAATAAAGCAAATCCACAGTGCAGTCCAAAAATATGCTTCCGACTTACTATAATATTTCTTTTGTGTGTGTACACGCATCGTGTAGAGCATAAAAAGACCAAAAATGACTGACAGAATCTGAATTATGGATATCATACCACTACGCCGTGTTTCTGCAGGGCTTCGAGGTATATCCTACAATGTATCTTCTGTAGGCGTATAAACCTCGGAACTATAAACTCTATTCTGTATTGAAGTAACGTCATAAGCTTAGCTTTAATTGTATCAAAAACTTAAGGGTAATTAGAGCGTCAAATAGGTTCACGCCTTTGTGCACATCGTGGTACACAGTCTCAATTTCTATTATCTTAAAGGGAAGAGAGTAGTGAGCCACTCGGGCTGCAATCTCGGTCTCAACCTCATACCCTGAAGAATCCCACTTGAGTTTTTTATACGCGCCCTTACTCATTGCCTTAAACCCAGATGGAATATCAGGGATATACACTCCAAAGAGCAAGTTGAGAAAAATTGAAGCGAATTTGTTGCCCAAATATCTCACCATTGGCATCTGGGGACTGAACCGTCTTACACCAAAAAGGACCTGGCTCCCTTTTTTCAGTTCATGTAGAAAAGCACTAAGATCGGAGGCTTTGTGCTGACCATCTGCGTCCATGAAGATCACGGCATCCGCTCTCATATTATGAAAGGCAAATTCGCATCCGGTCTTTAGAGCCGCTCCTTTGCCCAAATTGACTTCGTGCTTGAGTACCGCGATAGGGTGCGCACGCGCGATTGCTTCTGATCGATCAGAAGAGCCATCGTCCACATAGATAATATTTTTCGTGGTCCCCAAGATATCACGAATAACAGCTCCAAGATATTTCTCCTCGTTAAACCCGGGTATGACAATCACAATTTTCATTGGGTGTTTGTAGCCCCTATTATACCAGCTCAAGATCGTGTTTACACCATAAACGCAGTGACGAGACTTCCTGTTACAATATAACAATGCGACGTCATATTGTTTCGTTTTTGAGGAAGGCTTCAACCCTACAGGTTGTTGTTAATACTCTTGGTAACTATCTTAATATCGCCTTCACGGCCGTATATGCTGTGCTTCTTGTGAGATACATGCCACCCGCCGAGTTTGGGGTTCTTACTGTGCTTTTGGGTGTTTCGTACGTTGTTGCGAGTATCTTTGACCTTGGCACAACGGGCGCCATTTTCTCGCACGTCCCCTCACTGCATAAAAATGCGGGCACCCGAAAGAAACTGTATGAATTTATTAAAACCAACTTTTTTTACCAATGTGTTGTTGCAGGGTTCGCAACAGTGATCTTGGGACTCGCATTTCCGTATCTTGATAAAGTATTTTTCAAGACCGGTGTGTCAACTTCAGTACTTCTCCTCACCGCCCTCACAACCCTCTTTTTCGCGTGGCAAAATTTTGCCCTACATGTATTATATGCCGCGCAAAAGTTTTTGGCGGCAAACACGTATCTTAATGTAACTCATGTAATAAAGATTGCTCTTATTTTGTTTCTTATTGCAACAAAGACAGTTGCGGTCGGGTCTGTGATTTTTATTTTTGGGGTTGTTGGGCCCTTTTTATTCTTTTTGCTATTTATTCTTCAAAACAGAGAGCAGTTTTTACTATTTCTAAAAGCAGGAGTGAAGAGAGGGGAGCTCAAGCTTGGATTTACGGCAACGTACTTTATCGCGACCCAGTTTTTCGGTCTTGGGCTTCGCATGGATATTTTTCTTCTTTCATTTTATGGGCTTTCGGAGTCCGTGGGATATTACGGACTTTCGCAAAGAATTATTCTTGCAGTAGCAACCACGGTTGTTTCGATTACGCAAGTCTTAACTCCGCAGTTTGCGCGCCTCACAACCAAAGAAGAAGCGAGGAAGGAGGCGCGGCACGGACTTTTATACCTCCTGGTGCCTGTTGGGCTTTTTATCATTCTTTCAATAACTCCGACTCACATATTCAACTTTGTGTTCACGCAGGGATATGAAAAAAGCGTTGGCATTACGCGAAGCCTCATAATACCGTATATCTTGTTTGCCGTTGCCAATTTACCCTTAACCTTTGTTTTATATACAGCGAAAAAACCCTCGGTGGTACTTTTTGCCTACATAATTTTTTTCGTCTCGGTGACGGCCGGCTGTCTTTGGCTTATTCCTTCCTTTGGTGTTTTTGGCCCCTCATATGCGCTAACTATTGCATACGCTTTGATGTTTGGAATTCTAACCTGGGGAAGTATTGTAGAGTACAAAAAATTACCTGAAAAAGCGCCTTAGGGAAAGAGATTATATTTGATTATTTCAAAAATTGCGAGCAGCCCGTCCTTCCATCCGATTTTTTTTCCTTCTTGATATGTGCGGCCCTGATAAGATATTCCGACCTCGTATATTTTGATGTCCTTGATTTTTGCTACTTTTGCAGTCACTTCGGGCTCAAATCCAAAGCGCTTCGACTCCAAACGGGGCGCAATAGACCGAATGATCTCGCCTCTAAATACTTTAGATCCTGTTTCCATGTCTGTCAAATTAAGATTTGTGCACATATTGGAAAGCGTGGTAAGGAGCACATTGCCTGCGTAGTGCCAAAAATAAAGCACACGGTGAGGCCTGTGGGAAGCGAAGCGACTGCCATACACAACTTGCGCGTCATGCATCAAAAAAGGCTCCAAGAGGAGTGGATAGTCAGCGGGACTGTACTCAAGGTCCGCGTCCTGCACCAATACAATTTCCCCTGTTGACGCTAGAAACCCGGCCTTGAGGGCTGCTCCTTTGCCTTCATTTTTTTTCTTAAAAATAACTTGTATCCCGGGGTGAGCGATTTTTTTAAGTACTTCGCGGGTACCGTCGGTCGAAGAATCATCAACAACAATTATTTCTTTTTTTAGCGTTGCCGTATCCGCGGCAAGAACCTTACGTATGGTTTCCTCAATAAATTTCCTCTCGTTGAATACCGGGATTATGATTGAAAGTGTCTTCGGGTGAGTCTTCATGTAGTATTATTTTTCTTCACCATAGCTACCAGAGTTAGCCCCAACGGCGTGCCCCCCAAAAGCTCCTCCACACGAAGTGTGACCGCCACAAATGCTCTAATGAGACGGCTAAGGAGGGTGGCCTTATACCTAAATTCTTCTCTGATTGGTTTGCGCAAAACGCGCTCGAAAATAAGATATGGGAAGAACCCTACAAAATTCCAGAATCCGATGAAAGTAATGGTACCCTCAAGCTGTTGGAGTTTTTTTTTGAGATCCTTTTTATTGTACCGTCTGTAGTGACCCCACTGCCGGTCACGCTTGCCAAAAAGGAATGAGTGGGCCGGGACCGTGATTATAAGCGTGCCACCTGGGCGCACAAATGAGAAAAGATTTTTCAACGCCTTGGTGTCATCTTTGATGTGCTCGATCACATCACTTGCCAACACATAATTATAGATAGGCTTTCCTTTTACTTTAGATATGTCTCCTGGCGTGATTGAGATTCCTCGAAGTTTGGGATCTTTCTTCATAAGACGACAGAGATCTGGAGAGAGCTCCATCCCAGTCACCGTGAATCCCTTTTTTTTGAAAAATTTGAGGACGAGCCCGTTGCCCGCCCCAATATCCATAAATGACCCAAACTTCTGCGGAAGCTTTCTATGGATAAAGCGAGCCAAGTTGGTTATTCGAAGATCATACTCGGAATGAGCCAGTGTAGTTTGCTGATCCTTAAGATCCGCGATATAGTGTCCCATGGAGGTTACTTTCCGACGTGAGCTTTGACGCGGTCAATATCTGCCTCGACCATCATGCGGACCAGCTCCACAAATGTGACTTTCGGCTTCCATCCAAGCACTTTGCGCGTTTTATCGGCTCTTCCTTTGAGGCGGAAGATTTCAGATGGTCGATTAAAGCGGGGGTCCTTTTTGATGTATTTTTGCCAATTATCGATGCCAGCGACTTTGAATGCTTCCTCAATAAATTCTTGGACGCTGTGATCTTGCCCAGTGGCCACCACATAATCCCCAGGCTCATCCTGCTGAAGCATGAGATACATCGCCTCTACGTAGTCCCCGGCAAATCCCCAGTCGCGCCGAGGGGAGAGATCGCCCAAGCGAAGCTCGGTAGCTACCCCTAATTTAATCTTAGCGACTCCATCTGTGATTTTACGTGTGACAAACTGAATACCGCGAAGAGGGGACTCGTGATTGAAAAGTATGCCGTTGCAGGTAAAGAGATTGTACGCCTCTCTAAAATTGACAGTCATCCAATGTGCGTAGACTTTGGAGATACCGTAAGGAGAGCGGGGATGAAAGGAAGTATCCTCGTCTTGATTGCCATTGTCGTGCGAGCTACCATACATCTCGCTGGTCCCGGCTTGGTAAAAACGCGTGGTCGGGGAGATGAGCTTAATTGAATTGAGAAGATACAATACTCCAAGAGCATTGACTTCGGTCGTGAGCTTGGCTTGATCGAAAGAGGATCCGACAAATGACTGGGCAGCAAGATTGTATATCTCCTGAGGCCTAACATTTTTGACGATGTTCAGAAGCGATGACTCGTCGGTCAAGTCCCCTTCGACGTACTCAATCTTGTTGGTAATACCCAGATAATCAAGATTATCAAACTGCGGGTTGGCATAGCGGCGCAACATACCGTAGACCTTGTAGTCGCGGCTCAGAAGAAATTTGGCAAGATATGGGCCATCCTGGCCCAAGATGCCGGTCACAAGCGCTACTTTTTTCATGTAGAGTATATTATAGAATGCCCGCGACGGGAATGCAATGGTGATACAATAGGAGTATGCGAGCCCGGGTTCTTGAGTTTATTGGGCGCCCAAATAGCCGCAATGTATTCATAAATACAGTCGGCAACTACCTTAATATTGGCTTCACGGCGCTATTTGCCTTGGTGTTGGTGCGCATTATGACGCCAGCTCAGTACGGTGTCCTAAGCGTGCTCTTGGGGATCGCATATGTTTTGGCTAATGTGCTGGACTTTGGCACGACGGCTACGATCTATTCCACTCTACCTACTCTTCTTGAGGGAGGGCGCGAGCGCCTCTATCGATTTATGAAAACGACTTTCGCTATTCAATCTGCCGGTTCGCTCATCATAATTCTTGCCTTGGTTGTGGGGTTCCCAGCGCTTGACCAGGCGTTCTTTAAAACAGGGGCCCCGCGGCAAGAGCTCTACATCACCGCGATCTGCGTGCTTTTCCTCATTTGGCAGAACTTCGCACTTAATCTACTATTTGCGGCCAAGAAATTCCTCATCGCTAATATTTACAATAACGTGCAAAATCTTGTGAAGACCGGAATCCTTTTTTATCTCATCGTGAATAATTCTGTCACGGTCGGGGCCGTGATATTCTTGTTTGGTGTAGTGGGACCGGTGGTGTTTTTCATGCTGCTTTTTTTTGAAAAAAAGAGCTTCATCTGGCAGTTTTTGCGTACAAAAATTGACAAAAAGGAGTTTGAGTTTGGCTACGCGTTCACCTTCTTTTTCGCGATGCAACTGTATAACCTAGGCGGAAGAATGGACCTCTTCCTCTTGTCTTACTATGGACTTAAAAACAGTGTGGGGTATTACGGACTTGCGCAGAAGGTAATGCTTTCGATTGTAAGCACCGTCGTGAGTGTCACACAGGTATTGGCGCCTAATTTTGCTCGGGTGACTACTAAAAAAGAGGCCCGTCATGAGCTTTTCACGGGCTTCTTGTACCTCTTGATTCCGACAGCACTTTTTGTGCTTCTGTATCTTACCCCTAATCAGCTTTTTTATCTTTTTTTTACGGCTAAATTCGGTCCCACCACACTTATCGTCAAAAGCTTAGTACCTGCTTTTATTGTCTTTACGCTCGGCAGCCTTCCTTTGCAGTTCGTGCTCTACACCGCTCGAGCCCCTCGCTATGTGCTCTACGGAAATTTAGCGTATTTTCTACTCATGAGTGCGGGCAGCTACTATTTGATTCCGATGCTTGGGACCGGGGCACTCCCTATTGTGAATCTGATTGCCATCGCAGCCCCCGTCTGCATATTGACCTATGCTACGGTGCACGAATATCGGAAGCTTCCCTCTTAACGGCTTCTCCAGGCCTCCATTGAAAGCTCGCGGAATGACTTTTGCTTCACCCGTGAGAAACCCAATTCCTGTAGCTCTTGCTCATAACTGCGTCCGTATAGTGAAACAACGTAGGGGAGTACGACAATTTGCTTTTGGCCTTTTGCTTTTTTGAGAGATCGAATATCTTCAAGGTGCAGGTCGTGTCTGTAGTAGGTAAGCGCGTCAGAGGAGGGGAGAATCATGAAGACTTTCTGGTCGCCGGGAATTGCCTCGCTTAAGCTTTTCCAGTCTTCGCGGTGAAACTGTGGGATAGTAAGATACACAAGAGAAAGTGCGGCAAATCCGAAGAGCAGTAATATTCGCGGCCAAAATTTTTGCGCCCCGATGGCCAAGAGCAAAGAGAGAATCGGCACAAGATACATAAATCTAAAATATTGTAGTAGGGGAGTCATGAACGAGGCAAAAAAACCCAGGACTAACGGAACAAGAAAGAGGAATAAGAGCCGTTTGTGTTTCATCGCTCCTTTTGTGGCTTGGCAGAACACAAATACTGTCCAACCTGCGGCAAGCAAGTAGTAAAGAATCTTTGGATGAAAGCTAATTCGGCCAAATGCAAATTTGATAGGAATAAGGGCTGTATTTTTAATGCTTGCTGTACCCAACACCCACTTCCAGTTGGTCACAACCGATAGCGCTTTCTGTGCATTTTCAAGTTGAGCAAGAAGTAGGGGAGAGAGCATGAGAACTGCCAGAAAGAACCCTGGCACGAGGAAGGGTAAAAAGCGCTTTTTCTTGGCCACTATTATATATACATATAGAGCGAGGATGAAGAAAACAGATCCGTAGAACGTGGCAAAACTGAGGAATATGAATGCATTAAAAAGTAAAACGTCTTTTGTGGTGCGCTCTTTTAGTAATCTGAGGTAGAAATATAGCGAGGCTGTCAAGAGAAATGTGACCATCATGTACATCCGTGCTTCTTGGGAGTAGTAGACGATAAGGGGATTGAAGAGAAAAAAGACTACAGCCCATACTGCGCTTTTTTTGGACACGAGCTGTGATCCGATCAAAAACACAACCCATCCGGTAAGAAGGCTAAATAGAATTGAAGGAAAGCGCAGTGCAATTTCGGAATGAGAGAAGAGGCTTGTCCATGCTTTAATCAAAAAATAGTAGAGTGGGGGATGAAAATCAGTGGGCGAGAATTGGGTAAGTATGTGAGCCACGCTTAGGTGTGCAACTTTGGCAGTCGTGCCTTCGTCCAACCATAAGGACTGATTGATGGCGATGAGACGAATCAAAAATGCTGCAAGGAAAATCACCATCAGCTTATTTTTTATCATTGTGGGATAGGTGTGATTGGCGTGCCTGCAATCGCGGCCGCCACCGCCCGGCGCACGCTTGTCCACCGATCTATCCCGTCGACAGAGGTGAGAATAAATCCGCTCCGATCGGAATATCCATTCTCCAGAAAATTATCTGTGGAGAGCACGAGACTGCGGGTCTGATACTCCCCTCCACGATAGGCTTCTTTTACGAACTTTTGGGTAATTTCAAGAGGCACATCGGTCCTAACATGCTCTTCAAGCTCGCGAAGGAGCGGAATAATCTTGGGAATAAATCCAATCGTGAGCACTTTCTCCTTGACGGCCTGGAGGAAAAGCTGCTGGCGGCGACCGCGGGAGAAATCGCCCCCTTCCTGCGGAGAGTATCGGCTTCTCACATATTTGAGGGCTCGCTGCCCATCCATAAGCTGCTCTCCAGCATCAAAATGGAGCTTCTCGTAGCGGCAAGGATATGCGAGATGCGGGGTCTGCGTAGCCACTTTTTCAAGCTCTTCAAGCTTGGATTTGTCTTGCTTATCTACTCCACACAGATCTTCTTCCCGACCGTCAATCGGGTACTGCTCATCGTCGAAACTCCGCTCCACGGCAATGTCAACTCCACCCAGAATCTCGACTGCTTTGGTGAATCCTTCAAAGTCCACTGCCACATAATAATCAATAGGCTGGCCGGTCACCTCGGTCACTAATTGCTTCATCATGTCCGCACCTGCTTGCTCTCCACGGAATTTCTTCGCCAGATCAGGATAGTCCTCCCAAAATTGACCCATTTGGTAGGCGGCGTTGACCTTGCTGTGAAAGAGCGCACCCGACTCGGTCGGGATCTTGACCCAAAGATCTCGGGGAAGGGAGAGCAAAAATGTACGCTTGTTTTTAATATCCACTCGCACGAGCATGATGGAATCGGTGAGATAAGCTCCTTGGTGACGACCACCAGCGTAACCCAATAAAAGCACGGTAAACACTTTTTTCTCCTCCGGAATTTTGGTGGGGACCACAGAGGACTTTTCTTGTGTGAAGATATTACGGTAAAAGTCCTTAAACTCAACAAACACTAAAAGGAGAAATGCACAAATGATGCCAAGGCCAATAGCGATTGCTATTTTTACTTTTCTGTTTTTAAATTTCCGACTTGGCACTAAATTTGTGATAAATTTTCGTAATGAGCGGGATACGAGAGTCGAACTCGTTTCTTCACCTTGGAAGGGTGACGTTAAGCCGTTTAACTAATCCCGCATTTGTTTGCCCGACATTTCTTCTCTGTCGGGACCCGACTGAAACGTCGGGAAACTAATCCCGCGAAAAATGCTCTTACAGTCCCAGGCTATCGCGGTCCGCTGTCTCTTGTCCCATTATACCTCATTTTTTTCTTCCCATTAGCTCGCATCGGGAGGCGCAAGGGATCTTGAATAATCTCTTTGTAGGCGGGAGTACCTCGCTTTATTTCATTGCACGCCCTAAAGTCCATATCTCTGATCGTTGGAAAAAGCTTTCTAAGCCCCACCCTTTTATGTACCCAACTTATTAGCTTGAAGCCTTCGGTGTTGTAATGAGTTCTCGCTGGGTCTATATTCGGAAGAATATCAGTTTTAAGGATTCGCTTTAACGCTCTCTCCTGCCTAACGTCTCCTGTCCGCTCAGCTTCCCGAATGCCTCTTTGACTTATATAGAGTTCCACAAAATAAGCAAGTCCTTCTGTAATAGAGTCTGACAGTAAAATACTTTTGTCCGGCTGCAATTTCCTAGCCTTTCTCTGCAGCGTCCCGAACGATCCTTTCTTAAGTTCTTCAAGAGTGAAATGATGTTCAAGATTGACAGTATGCCACGTGGCTGGAGACACTCCTTCAGCGTGCCATTGATGAGTGAGCTCATGAATCGCAGAAAGTTCATCGTATATACCTTTCACATAAGACTGCTTGCCATCCCCATTAAGAAAAATCCAATGTCTTTGCTTGAAAGGGCCAAAATAAATAGCGCTCGCCGTCAAAGCCGTTAAATCTCCAACGCGAATATGGGTAGGCTGCTCCGGTAAAACGTCTGGGAGAAATCTTGCAAGAAGAGCTTTTGCATCATGGAGCTTGGTTTCAGCATATTCAGGTTTGCTGATTTCACGCAAATCTGCAGGTCGCCCTCCTCTTTCTACCATTTTTTGTTACTTCTCCCATCCATTAGGATGATTATTGTACCAGGTCATAAGCGACTTAATGCTGTCTTCGATCGTGTGTGTGGGCTTCCAGCCCAGCACCTCCTGCGCTTTATCAATCTTGGCAATAAGGCGGTCGGCGTCGCCGGCGCGCGGAGACGCTTTGTCGACCTTGAAATCCTTTCCTGTAGCTTTTTTCACTGTCTCAACGATTTCAAGTACCGAGTTGCCATTGCCAGTCCCAAGGTTCATAATCTCACTTTTGCCGCCACGGGCCAGGTACTCAATGGCCATCAGGTGAGCCTCGTTGAGATCGACGACATTCACATAGTCGCGAATTGGGGAGTGATCCGGGGTATTGGGAATCTGCGGATACGTGAGAAAAAACGGCTCAATACCAAGAGCCCCTCGCACGGTATTTTGGACAAGCAGGGTGGAAGGCTTCTTGGAGTCGCCGATGAGGCCATCATCTGAGGCGCCACACACATTAAAATAGCGAAATATCACATAATTTATCCCTTTGAGGCGACCAAACCACTCGACGACACCCTCGGCCATGAGCTTGGATTCTCCATAAGGACTGACTGGATTTGTGGGGTGCGCCTCGTCCACGGGCACATATTTGGAGTTGCCGTAGACCGCGGAAGTTGACGAGAAGACGAGGTTCTTGATGCCGTTTTTATCAAGATTCTCGACCAGATTGAGCGTGCCCCAGATATTATTTTCAAAATACTTGGCCGGATCCTTCATCGATTCGTCCACGAGGCAGCTGGCGGCGTAATGCACAACTGCGGAAATGCCCTTATTTTTCACAAATACCTGGGAAATATCAGATTGCAGGTCGACCTCCGTAACTACAAGCTTTTCTTTACCAAACTTCTCCTGGAGCGATTGAAGAGGCTCATGGAACCCTGTGGCAAAATTGTCCAGCGCTACGACCTCATACCCTTTTTGCAAAAATAAATAGGTCGCCACAGACCCGATGTAGCCCCCGGCACCGGTAATCAGAATCTTCATACGTTATGATAACAAATTAGATCTTCTAACTCTTGACATTTGAGCTTTGAAATTTGAGCTTGTCTATCGGGTGCCAGTGCAACCTGCCCTCGGCCAGGAAGATCCCACCAAACACAAGAAGGGCCCCAGCATAGAAATCAAGCCCTGGTATTTCTCCCAAAAGAGGAATCGCGATAAGCGCCGTGGCCACTGGATCAATATACACAAAAAGTCCAACCTCCTCAGCATTTACTTTGCTCAAGCCATAGGTCAAAAGATAATGCGCCACGACAGATGTCACAAATGTACCAAACAGCACCCCCACCCATCCCCATATCGTCAGCTGACTGAAGGACCATGTCCCAAGCTCATGCACCATGCCCGGAATAAAGCCAATCACCCCTATCAAGCACATCAGGCTCATTGCGACCGCAGGATGCATATTCTGGAGATTTTTTTTCTGCAGTAGCACGGCAATCGTGTGGGCAAATAATCCGGCTAAAACGAGCAGACTGCCCTCCATCTTCCCAATGTCAATCGCCTTACCCGGCCCCAAAAGCGGAAAAACGATGATAAAAAGCACCCCGACGAGCGCGATCACCATGCCACCTAAGATCCGGGCATTGGGCTTCTCTTTCAAATACTTGACTGACAAAAAATACAGGACCACGGGGCCAGCCGAAAAAAGTAGCGACACATTGATGCTTGAGGTCTTGGGAAGGGCTAGAAATATCGCAATCAAGTGAATAGTGATTCCTAAAATAGCAACTCCACTAATAAGCAGCAGGTCGCGCCTCGATAGCGGTTTCCAGTGGGGGAGCGCGAGGGGGAGAAACACAAGCCCTGCCACAAAAAAACGGATAAAAAGGAGGGTAAACATAGGAATTTGGGTGAGAGTCAGCTTCAGAATGGGTATGGAGATGCCCATGATGATGTTGGCCACGATAAGGGCGACGATTGGGCGGTTGAACCGATGCATAAATGTAAGTGTAGCCTATTTTCGGCGTTTGTGGTGGAAGACAATAAGCTCTCCGATGATTCCTGTCGCGATGATTTGGACCCCGACAATAATAAGAAGTGCCGCAAAAAGAAGCGCCGGGCGGCGAAAGAGGAGTACCCCATGGAAAATGCGCTCGTATGAGAGATATGCCGCCATGAGAAATCCGGCCAGAAAGAAAATCCCTCCAAAGATGCCAAAAAAATGCAGGGGGCGCTCTGCGAATCTGAAGAGAAAATAGGCGGTAAGGGTGTCGAAGACTCCTATAAATATCTTCCCGGGCCCGAATTTGGATTTGCCGTGACGTCGGGGTCTGTTCTCAACTCCAATCTGCGTGGTTTTGAATCCACTAAGGTGTGCGGCTAGGGGGAAAAACCTAAAATTATTGCCATAGAGCGCGGTTTCTTCCAGGACTTCGCGTCGGAATGCCTTAAATCCACAGTTTATGTCAGAGTAAGGAGAGTGGAGAAATGCGCGGATGAACCAGTTGAAAAGCCCAGAGTAGAGCCTTATAAGCGCATTATCCTGGCGAGTGCTGCGGGCTCCATTGACGAAATCGTAGCCCTCCTTCAGCTTATCAATGAATACCCTAATATATTTTGGGTCATCCTGAAGATCAGCATCCATAAAGATGAGAATGTCGCCACGGGCCGCCTGCACGCCTTGGGCAAGAGCCTCTCCCTTACCGTGGCGGCGACGAAGGCTTATCGACTTGACCCGCGCGTCTTTGAGGCTCCCAATCACCTCTTGAGAGCGATCTGTCGAGCCGTCATTGACAAAGACAAATTCATAGTCGCCCTTGATCGTGGCAAGCTCCTTGTGAAGAGGCGCAAGATTCTCCTCTTCATTGTAAAAAGGGATAATAATACTGATCATAATTTCATTTTAGTGAAACAGGCAACTGGCGCTTCTCAAAGATTTCAACACCATCCTGCACTTCCACGAGCCGATATCGCGAGTTGCCTAAAAGATGCATATAAAACTGCCTCGGCAATCCTGATGTGACCTCGCTCTGGGCCACAATTACATAGTCTGCAGCCTCGTAGCGGTCTATACCTTTTATTATATCAGCTTCCGTGAGCCCTGACTTGGCAAATTCGGTGTCATAGAGAAAATTATAGTAGTACCGCCGGGAGGTGAAGAAAGGGGCAAGTTGAGGGGTGGAGGCTACCTTTAGATCTGGATCCGCGAGCGTGGCCTGCCATTTACGCACGATCTCTAGCTTCTGGGGCTGGAGCGTGCCTGCGGAATAGAACGGTTGGCGGCTGAGATAGGGGAGTGTGCCGTGGAGTCTGGTGGTCTGAAGCTGAAAATAGATGCAGAGCGCGATAAGCGCCAAAAACATGACTTTCGTGCTCTTGAGACGCTCCCCAGCCCTTTGATAGCCCCATATAGCACTATATAGGACGAAAGGCACAGTGAGAGCGTTGTAGTGATAAAAGGCGCGCATATTGGGGTTGGAGCTGAGGTAATTGATGGCCACTTCGGGGAGGGCGATGGCCAGCCGAGACGGCGAGAAAAGCACCCACGGAATATAGGGCACCAATAGCCGCACTGCAAAATCGGCGCGGGAAGGGTCAAAAAGAGCTTCGAGGCGACCTGCCGCCCCCTCAAAATACCGCAAAAAGAAGCTACTTTCCAGGCGTGAGGCAGGAATAATATAAAACACCGTAAATGCGAAGGTAAAAATGCCAATCGCTCCCAGCCATGCTCCAATCTTCCGCGATCGTGCAATGACCACCATATACAACCCATACATAGCCACCACAAGCCCAACATGCTCCTTGGTAAGAAGTGCCATGCCCATAAATAGCCACATGAAGCGGTATTTCTTGATTTCGCCAAAATAGAGCATAAAAAGGAGGAAAGTAGTGGCAAGGGACACTCCATGAAAATCAAACATATTTTGCCAGTGCACTGGGGGATAGAGGAGATAGCTTGTGGCAAATACAAACGCAACTAAGTTGCGTTTAGTGATATTCCGGGCTAGAAGATACACCGCCCAGGCTCCTAACCCGAGGATAATGCTCTGTCCGATGAGGAGTACTTCAGGACCGTCCCACAATGCATAAAAAGGTGCAAATAGCGCAATAATAGGGTCAAAATGAATGGCAAAACGCGACATGTTGACCCCAAAGTCGGGATTGGTCATCTCAAGAAAGTACCCACGTGCCGTATTAGAGGCTACTTGATTCATGATGCCAAGATCGTAGTAATAAGAATCAAACGCAAGGTAACGATGAATCGACATGTAGGAGAATACCGCCACATAGAGCAGTATGAGGATCCACAGAGCTATTTCATATATATGTTCTTTGGCCCACCTTAACGGTCTAATTTTCAATTTGAAATTTACAGTTTTCATTCAAAACTAAATATACAATGTTTGAAAATTAAAACAATGAAAATTCATTGAAAATTGAGAACTGAAAATTAAAAATTACTTACTTGTTGCCTGAATGGTATTTTTCATGGACTTCTTTAAG
>CAYLLP010000019.1:0-21507 GCA_964384955.1 uncultured Gammaproteobacteria bacterium | reverse complement strand
GAAAAATAATATCAAGCGAAGTCTCTTGGCTCGTGGGGTCTCAGTCGTGACCGTGCCGTGGGACTTTGACGTGGCCGCAAGTCGACTCGTATACGACGGGGTCGTAGTCTCCAATGGTCCGGGTGACCCTAAGACGGTCACTCGCACTGTCGGCAACATCAAAAAGCTTTTAGACAAGAACGTACCAATTTTAGGAATTTGCTTAGGACATCAGCTTATTACACTTGCTGCAGGAGGCGACACCAAGAAATTGAAGTTTGGGCACAGGAGCCAGAATCAGCCCTGCACGCTCGTAGGGAGCAAAAGGAGTTTCCTTACAACACAAAATCACGGGTATTATGTGTCAAAAATTCCCAACGGGTTCAAGCCATGGTTCATAAATGCTAATGATCATACGAACGAAGGCATCATTCACCATTCGCGGCCCGTGATGTCCGTGCAGTTTCATCCCGAGGCCACACCCGGACCTGTGGAGTCGGAGTGGGTATTTGATTATTTCTTACGGAAACTATGATGCCAATATGCGAATTTTATGCCAATCTACAAATTGCGAATTTTGTTTTTTAAGGTTATATTAGCAATTCGCTATATTCGCGCGTCATTCGTAGATTTGCATCACGATATATGAAGCACCCTAAAAAAGTATTAATCTTGGGATCAGGCGCTTTGAAGATAGGGCAAGCCGGAGAATTTGATTACTCCGGAAGCCAGGCCATCAAAGCGATGAAGGAGGAAGGGATTAAGACCATACTCATAAACCCAAATATTGCCACAATTCAGACTTCGGAGCAGCTAGCCGACCGGGTATATTTTCTTCCAGTTACACCTGATTTTGTGGAAAGGGTGATCGCTAAAGAACGACCCGACGCAGTGCTCCTGTCATTTGGTGGGCAGACTGCTCTCAATTGCGGGACCACACTTCACGAAAACGGAACACTTAAAAAGTATAAAGTGAAGGTGTTGGGTACCCCTGTTGCGGCCATCGAGCTCACGGAAGATCGTGCCAAGTTTGCACGTCACCTCAAGAAGCTCCAAATTCCTACCCCTCAAAGCCGCGCAGCCCACACGGTCGCGGCCGCCATTTCGATAGCCTCTGAGATTGGATATCCGGTCATGATCCGCGCAGCCTACGCGCTTGGGGGCCAAAAATCAGGAATTGCCCAAGATAGTCGGATGCTCGGGAAGATGGCATCGGACGCTTTTTCCTTTTCACCACAGATTCTCGTGGAGAAGTACCTTCACCATTACAAAGAAGTGGAGTACGAGGTGGTGCGTGACGCGTCAGACAATTGCGTGACTGTCTGCAATATGGAAAACATGGATCCATTGGGAATTCACACAGGAGAGTCGATTGTAGTGGCGCCCTCACAGACTCTTACCAATTTTGAATATCATCATTTGAGACGTGTGGCGATAGAAATTGTCAGAAGTTTAGGAATCGTTGGGGAGTGTAATGTGCAGTATGCCGTAAATCCAAAGAGCGCAGGTGGAAAGCTCGAATACTATGTGATCGAAATAAATGCCAGGCTCTCAAGGTCTTCAGCACTCGCCTCAAAAGCCACAGGCTACCCCTTAGCCTATGTGGCGGCCAAGCTTGCGTTGGGTTATACCTTAATGGAGATTCCTAATCAGGTGACTAAGGTGACGCAAAGCTTCTTTGAGCCGGCGCTTGATTATCTGGCCGTCAAGATACCCAGGTGGGATCTGGATAAATTTAGAGGAGTTACGACAGAGATTGGATCTTCGATGAAGTCAGTGGGAGAAGTGATGGCCATTGGGCGCACCTTCGAGGAATGCCTACAAAAGGCAGTACGCATGCTCGAGGGGGGATTTGAAGGAGTGACTGACACCGAGGAACTGTTTGCCGATGCTTCTCGTTTCGACAGGTATATTAAGCGTCCCACAAGGCGGCGCATATTTGCGCTCGCTGAAGCGTACAAGCGAGGCATGACCACCAAAAAACTCTCCATGATTACCGGAATTGATCCATGGTTCTTGTCAAGAATTGAAAATATTGTGGCCCATGAACAGCAACTCCTGCAAGAGAATGTGCTCAGTGCACCAACAATTCAAAGTCTTAAGGAACTTGGATTTTCAGACGCCAGGATAGGGAAAGTTGTGGGGAAATCTGCATTTCACGTTCGCGCCCTGCGCAAGAGCTACGGCATCACGCCCTGCGTATTCCAGATAGACACGATGGCCGCCGAATTTCCCGCCCGCACTAACTACCTCTACATGACGTATGGTGGGAAGCATCACGATGTAGCTTCTATAAGTAAAAAAGGAGTAATGGTGATTGGGTCGGGGCCATACCGCATCGGAAGCTCTGTCGAATTTGACTGGACCTCTGTCAATGCCGCCATCGCGCTTAAGAAATACAAAAAAAAGTCAATTATCATCAACTGTAATCCAGAAACGGTCTCCACAGACTATGATATTTCCGACCGGCTGTATTTTGAAGAACTTTCTCTGGAGCGGGTCTTGGATATTTATGAATTTGAGCAAGCTTTTGGCGTGATTGTCTCGGTTGGAGGTCAAGCGCCCAATAGCATTGCTACTAAGCTTGCTGGACTTGGGGTAAAAATACTTGGAACTGCCGCCGCGTCGATAGATACTGCGGAAGACAGAAATAAATTTTCCCGCCTCCTGGATACATTACTTATCAAGCAGCCTCTCTGGAACACGTTTGGCAGCGCGAAGCAGGCGCATGAATTTGCGCTTAGTGTGGGATATCCCGTGCTGATTCGCCCCTCCTATGTCTTGTCGGGCGCTGCCATGAATGTATGCTACACCAAAGAAGAGCTCTTGTCGTTCGTTACGCGTGCGACCGCTGTCAATCGCGATCACCCGGTGACAGTGAGCAAATTCATGGAGGACGCCAAGGAAATCGAGTTTGATGCAGTCGCACAAAAAGGGGTGCTTAAGGCTTATGCAGTCTGCGAGCATGTGGAGCACGCTGGCGTGCACTCTGGGGATGCTACAATAGTATATCCTCCTCAACGGGTATATCTCCAGACAGAAAAAAGAATAATCGAGATTGGCCGTCTTATTGCGCGAGCCCTTGCCATTACCGGTCCATTTAATATTCAATTCTTGGCCAAAAATAACACAGTCTATGTAATTGAGGTGAATCTTCGAGCATCGCGCACTTTTCCCTTTATATCCAAGGCGACTGGCGTCAATTTTGCGCGGCTTTTGGTGGATGCCTTTTTTGGCCGTGCTAAAGAGCTATCCATTGAGTACCCACACTATGTGGTGGTCAAGGCGCCGCAATTTTCTTTTTCGCGACTTGAGGGCGCTGACCCGGTCCTTCGAGTCGAGATGTCCTCGACAGGCGAAGCTGCTGCGTTTGGAGGGAGCATAGAAGAAGCCTATCTTAAGGCCCAACTCTCAGTGGGGGAGAAAATTCCAACAAAAGGAATTTTTCTTTCGTTAGGAGGGATCCAGAACAAGGTACGCTTTTTGGACGGTGCACTTGCTTTGTCTATCTTTGGACTGCCATTATACGCCACTGAGCGGACTGCGCGCTTCCTGGAGCACAACGGAATCAAAGCTCGCAAACTGTACAAAATTCATGAAAACCGCAAACCTAATATCTTAACCTATTTTCAAAAAGGCAAAGTCGATCTTGCCATTAATATTGTCGACCCGCATTTTCGAAAGGACTTAGATGACGACTATACTATGCGACGAGCTGCCGTGGATCACAATATTCATCTTATAACCAATCGACAAAAGGCCGCGCTTTTTATAAAATCAATTGTAAGCCTTAAACCTGAGGATCTGGAAATTAAGGCCTGGGATGAATACCTCTAAGAAATTTCTAATTACTAATTTCTAATTTACCTAAATAAGTACCAATTTCGTAAATTGGGTTATTTAAAAATTGGGATTTGATTAGAAATTAGAGCAATTAGGTTAATTAGAACAATTTAAAGTTATGTCAATCATAAAGTTACCTGGTCTCATAGATCCTCACGTTCACCTTCGTGACCCTGGTCAGACCCATAAGGAAGATTTCTTAACCGGAACTTCCGCAGCACTGGCGGGGGGATACACTACAGTCTTGGACATGCCCAACAACAGTGAACCGGTGACATCAGAAGATCGGCTCGATCAGAAGATTAAGATTGCAAAAGAAAAAATAGTATGTGATGTGGGATTTCATTTTGGGTCATTAGGAGATAATCTTGAGGAGCTCAAGAAGGTTTATAGCAAAGTGCACGGGATCAAGCTCTATCTTAATATGACCACGGGCAAATTTTTGATTGACAAGCCAAAAGTAGAAGCAATTTATAACGCCTGGCCGGGCAAGAAGCCAATTCTCGTTCATGCTGAGTGGGATGTGATTGAGTTTGTGATAGGATTGGTGCGCATAACTGGAAAGCCGACTCACATATGTCATGTGTCTTCAAGAGACGAACTCGCACCCATTTTGAAAGCCAAAGACGAAGGTTTGCCAATTTCCTGTGGAGTCACGCCTCATCATTTATTCATGACCGAAGATGACGTCAAGGCGCTTGGTCCGTACGGTTTGATGAAGCCATCTTTGAAGACCAAAAAGGACCAGGAATTTTTATGGAACAAGATGCGTTATATCGATCTTATTGAGTCCGATCATGCTCCTCACACTCATGAAGAGAAAAAGGAAGGCGCATTTGGTGTGCCGGGGTTGGAGACGACTTTGCCGCTCCTCTTGCAGGCCGCGTCCGACAAAAGATTGACCATTGAAGAAGTGATTGCCAAATGTTACACTAACCCAGCCAAAATTTTTCATATAGCTACTGACAAAAGTACACATGTGCAAGTTGAAAATTCTACATTCGTAATTCATAATTCGGAGCTCAAGACAAAGTGTGGTTGGTCGCCGTTTAATGGGTGGAAGGTGCGAGGTAGGGTAGAGCAAGTCTTTATTCGAGGTAAAAAAGTACTAGAAGATGGTAAAATTCTCGTGGCTCCCGGCATTGGAAAAATTGTATAATATATGTCTAAGCAAGAAGCAGCGATTATTTTTTTTGTTTTAGTTATTATTTTCAGTGGTACTGCATTTTGGGCGCAATATTCTAAGGGAGTGCTTGGTTCAAAGGTAGCTGTTACACCCAGCATAAATCTCACCCCCACAGATATTGGATTGGCAATGCCTACCTCGACTCAACCTATGAAGCAAGAAGATGTGACAGAGCTCAAGATTATAGATGTCAAAGTAGGGACAGGAGTAGAAGTTACCCAAGGGGACACAGTCGCCATGCACTACCGCGGGGTGCTGACAGATGGCTCGGAATTTGATAGCTCCTACAAGCGAGGGAAGCCATTTGAGACAGCAATAGGTGTTGGGCAAGTGATCAAAGGATGGGATGAGGGAGTGCCTGGCATGAAAGTAGGGGGCAAGCGGAAGCTGATAATTCCTCCGGATAAGGGATATGGCCCTCAGGGTGTGCCAGGGGCAATTCCTCCAAATGCCACGCTCATCTTTGATGTCGAGCTCGTGGATGTCACGCCTGCCCAGGTTGAAGATTAGGCGATACTCTGCTACAATGACCTATTGAGGCTATTTAATCTGCTTCTTTATCTCCTGCGCTAAGTACGGATTCCACATGGCGCCTGTGGCGCTCATCACGCAATCTGCACCAGCCTCTATATACTCAAAGTAATCTTTAGGGTTAGTGACGCCTCCGACTCCGGTGATACTGAATTTAAACCCTCGCTTGTCTTTAATTTTCTTTAATTTTTGAACAGCTTCTAAACCCGCCCACTTGATGCCATGCCCGCACACACCGCTCCTGAGGCGATTGGGCCCAGGAAGTGCTTGATTGCCGTTCTCGTCCACTATCGTGCCTTGAAGCGTATTAATCCCGGCCACATCATTGGCGTATTCATGAGCAATTTCAGCTAATTTTTCTAAATCATTGTCACTTTTATAATATCCTACTTTAAGTACAAGTGGCTTGTTGCCAATCACTTTACGAATCCCTTTGGTGATTTTTTCAGTAACATCCAAGTTGTAGCACACGAGGCCTTCATTACCAATATTGGGACACGAGAGGTTGGCTTCCAATACTTTCGCACCTGTCTCGCTCGCCAGCTTACCTGCCAAAATATAATCATCAATAAACTCCTTCTGTGATTGATTTTTTTTCACAGTGCCCATGAAGCTCAACACCATCACTTGCCCCCTGCCCGCATAAGAAATGGCTTTTTTCACATCCTCCTGCCATACTTCAGGCTTTCTAGAGGGCACGCCAAATGAATTGGTGATCGAGATGGGGTCTTTATAGTTATCGCTTGCTACCAGCGGTTTTTCGAGTTTTTTTAGTGTCAACTCGCCCTTCACGTCCACTGCCAATACGTTGGGGAACGCATGACAAGGAAATACGTCTGTACGCACCGTCTTGTAGACCGCCACGTCAAACCCATTTTCAAACGCACCTTTTATGTATTTACTGTTAAGAAGCGGCCCTGCAGGGATGCCAAATGGAAGGTATACTTTATGACCTAAAAACTTATGCTTTGGCTCTCCTTTTTCTTTATACTTTTTGCCGGCGGCAAATGCACCAAACGGTCCCTCATCATAGTTCTCTTCGTAGGTAAGTAGAGGATCATAAATCGGTTGCTGAAGCATAAGTTAGATGGTATCATAAAGCTAAAATTTATTCAATCGTTTAGCAGCAGAATGAAAATTTACGTCATCAGACACGGACTGACTGAGCTCAATAAGCAAAAAGTCCTCAATAGCATAATAGATGAGCCTCTTGCCCGTGAGGGGATTGAGCAGGTAAGAGTGATTGCTTCACGTATACCAAAAAGCGTCACTCATATATATTCATCACCGCTAATAAGAACAAGACAAACGGCAGAAATTATTAATGCGCGATTAAAAAGATTAACCTCATTTCATAAGGAGCTGAGAGAAATTCATATGGGCGCACTTGCAGGTAAATCTTGGCACCTAATGGACTCTGGGGAAGAGTTAAAGCACAAACACCGGTCGATCCAATTTGACTATCGGCCGCATGGAGGGGAATCAGCGGAAGATGTGAAGAAAAGGATTATCTCACTCCTCAAGAAGCTCAAGGCCAACCACGGCAGTCACGAAGCCCTGATCGTCACGCACGGTGGAGTAATTCGCACACTACACTTGCTTGAGCATGGGAAGCACCAGCTTGATGAGCTTGAGAACGCCTCACTTCTGATATTTGATCTCGACAAAATCCTTAATAATTTTCAATCTGCTCGTAAAAATGGCAAAAAAACTAGATCATAATCTAAAGGAATATTATTCCAAGAGAGCTCGAGAGTATGACGCCATATATAGTAGAAATATTCCCGAGCGCCTTAAGGAGCAAGAATTCATAGGTAAAGAAATTAAAAAATTATTCAAAGACAAATATGTATTAGAACTTGCATGCGGCACCGGATACTGGACGCAGTATTTGGCACAAAGTGCCAAAAAAGTGCTAGCTACAGATATTAGCCGTGATGTACTGGAAATAGCTGCGCGCAGAATTACTGACCAATCAGCGCAGTTTTTGGAAGGAGATGCATACAGTCCACCGACTAGCGCACCTAAATTTACGGGAGCAATGGCAAATTTTTGGTTCTCTCATATTCCTAAAAAAAGAATTAGAGGATTTCTCTCCACTCTTCATAATAACGTCGCACCAAATTCTCCAATAATGTTTGTAGACGCTGTTTACCGGGAAGAATTAGGAGGAACACTTGTAAAGAAAAAAGGAAGCAAAGATACGTGGAAGAAAAGGATCCTTGGTAGTAAAGAAGAATTTAGTATTTTAAAAAACTATTATAGCGAGGAGGAATTGTTGCGGGTTTTTTTGCCCTATTCAAAAAATGTGACCGTTACTTACCTTGCCCATTTCTGGATTGTAAAGTACTCTCTTTCAGAAAAATAAAAAGAGCTATTCACTTGTCTCGGCTCACTCCAAGTGATATTATAAAGAGATGACTTTTCAAGAAAAGCTCAATGCCACGGCGGCAAAAAATAATTCTCTTCTTTGTGTGGGGTTGGATCCCCAGATTGACAAGCTTCCCGAAAAATTCAAGGGCGCCGACAATCCATTGTTTGAGTTCAATAAATGGATTGTGGATCAAACGAAAGACTTAGTGTGCGCATATAAGCCCAATTCTGCTTTTTATGAGGCCGAGGGTGCACAGGGGATCGAGCAGCTTAAAAAAACATGTGACTATATTAATAACTTAGGGATTCCAATCATATTGGATGCCAAGCGCGAGGACATCGACTCCACCAATCAAGGATATGCCAGATATGCATTTGAATATTTGGGCGTTGATGCAATTACTCTCCATCCATATTTGGGAGGGGAGACGCTCGAGCCTTTTTTGAGCCACGCTGATAAAGGCTTTTTCATCTTGTGCCGCACTTCGAATAAAGGTGCTGGAGAGTTTCAGGATCTTGCAGTTGACGGTATGCCGTTATATCAAAGAGTCGCAAAGAATGTAGCTCAAAAATGGAATAAAAATAGTAATTGTATGCTTGTGGTGGGTGCGACTTACCCAAAGGAGCTTGCGCAAATTAGAAGCATAGTGGGGGAGATGACGATTTTAGTGCCTGGTGTGGGGGCGCAAGGGGGTGATCTTGAGGCAAGCGTGAAAGCGGGTGTCAATTCCAAAAAGTCGGGGGTAATAATCTCAGCTTCACGAGCCATAATCTATGCAGATAGTCCAAAAGCGGAAGCCCAAAAACTCCGCGACGAAATAAATACTTACAGAAAGTAACTTTTTCTTATTCTCATGTTCTTAAGAACATTGGAATAAACCTATTCTGGTATTCTTGAGAATTCCGGAATAGCTTAGTAGATTTAGAGGCCGATTGTTGGGGCGATGCGAGTCATTGAGGCGAGCACAATTTTGACAAAGTCAACAAGCGGAATACCCAGCTTGTCCTTGCACATGGCTATTGATTCGCGGTTCACGTTGGCGCAAAATCCTTTGGTGCCGAATTTTTTGATGACGCCATCCACTGTGACTGACGATAATTTTTTCTCAGGCTGCACAAGGGCACAACCGACAATGAGGCCCGTGAGCTCATCAGCACAGAATATCGCCCACTCCATCTTGCTCTGAGGTTCGTGTTCCCCCGTATGTGAGTAGACATGCGATAAAATAGCACGCAGGAGCTCTTCATCGGTCTCACCCTCCTCCCGCAGCCACTCTACCATCTGCTTGGCGTGGCGGCTTAAGTCATGCTTCACTACTTCGTAATCACCATCGTGCAAGAGCCCCACTATTCCCCACCTCTCTTCATTTTGACTAAAGTGGTGAGCAAGACCGCGCATCGCGGCTTCCGCGGCCAGCGAATGATTAATAAGATTTCGTTTGGACATGTGCTTTTTGAGAAGCGAAAAAGACTGCTCTCGAGTCAATTTCATGATATTTTTTGCAATTTTTCAATAAGGGATTTAGAATCTTTTTGGAGTCCGTCAAAAAGTAATTGTCCGGCTTTGGGACCATAAGGCTTCCCCAAAAGTGCCACGTAGAGCGCTTGAAAAGCATCTTTTGGAAAAAGATCTGAAGTTTTTGCTAGGTTAAAAAATTCGTGTTGGATTTCGTCTCCCGTAGCATACGCATTTTCTTGTAGTGTATCTGCCAGGTTGTGTAAGAATTGTGTTTGCTTCTTTGACAGTGAAACTTTCTTTGTTCCAGCTTCAGCTGTTGCATATTGTTTCTTATAAACCTGCGCATATACCACGCGCTCCTCAAGGATTTCTTTCTCCTCTGGCGCTAAAGCTGCACCTTTTTGCGCTGTAAAAAAAGCTGCAATGTCGGTGGCGGTCGAAAGTAAATTCACGATAGTCCGAAACCGCGGAATAAAAATACGAGTCTTGGGAAGTGGGCGCACCTGAGAGAGCTCTATAATTCTGGCAAAATCTAGAAGTACTTCGCCCGCCTTGTCTTTTGAAATCTTTCCTTCGAGCCGATCAAAATATGCGCTCATGCAGCGATCATAATCATCAAATAAATTAAGAATTGTGTCTCCATAGGGAGCAAAGTCTAAGGCCCGCTCGACGGGAGTGCGCACAATCAAAAAACGAAACACGTTGGGAGGCAGAATATCTGCTACTTCTTTAGCTGAAGCACCTCGACCTTTGGAAGAAGACATTTTGCGGCCCCCGATAACGAAAAATTCATACGAAAAAGGGTATGGCACAGGGTAATGCAGTACTTTTCGACTGATTTCTGATGCCACGTCATGCGATCCTCCCGCAGACATGTGATCCTTGCCTGCCCCCTCCACAGTGACTCCAATCACTTTCCATTTGGCCGCCCATTCCACTTTCCAATTGAGCTTACCAGCCCCATCATATGGAGATACTTGCCCTTCATGACCACATCCGACAGCCCACTTGACTATGTCAGGCTCACAGCGATAGTGTACCTTTTCCCCGTCCCACTTGTAGACCCGTGTTGTGCCAATTTTTTGGCAATTTTCACAGACGACCGCAAACGGATACCAATCCTGCTCAATTTTCTTACTATAAATCTTTTCATAAACTTCTCTCACGGCGAGCGCATTATCCAGTATTTCCTTGATTACACCGTTCATGCGTCCAGATGCGTAGAGCTTAGAGGCCCAAATAATTTCGGGGTGGCAATTTATGGAATTGAATACATTCTCGAACTCCCGAGCATAGCACTGAGCAAAATTATCAAATCCCTTTTCAGGGGAAGGGATCTTGTAGAGCTGCATTCCCATGTATTTGTCCCATTTTTTAGAGTCAAGATATGCTGGCAGACCATCCATTGGGTCATGATCATCGAAAATATACGTAAATTTTGAGGTGACTCCATGGTCAAGAAGCGCTTTGTAGATCAAGTCATGAATTACCACTCCACGAAGAGATCCCACATGAATGCGGCCCGAAGGCGTCTTCATATCGTCCACCCACTCTAATGGGAGCTGGCGATCAGCCAATTTTTTTGCCTCACGATCCACCCAAATCATAGGAGTTATTATAGATGAACGAGCGGCGAAAAACTATGAAAGAAGTATCTTATCGCACGGAGACAATCTTGTAGGTAGCGCGGCCCGCAGGGATTGCGATCTCCACAGACTCCCCGCTTTTGTGACCAATCAAGGCGTGACCAATAGGGGACGCGGAGGACAATTTATTAAGCGAAAGATCTGCTTCAAACTCACCGACAATGGTAAATTCCTGGCGATTGCCAGCAACTTCAATGGTGACTTTTTTGCCTAATTCCACATTATCGCCACGCGTGTCGTGATTGACCACCTCCGCAGTCTTAAGCAGCGCTTCGATCTCGGTGATGCGGCCCTCCACAAAGGAGAGCTCATCGCGAGCGGCGTGATACTCACTGTTTTCCTTCAAGTCTCCCATGGAGCGGGCGCTGGAGAGGCGCTCGACTGCTTTTTGGCGCTTCACTTCAACGAGCTCTTTGCGCTCTTCTTGAAGCTTGTCGAATCCTTCTTTCGTAAGTTGAGTTTTGTTCATGTCACAAAAAAACGCCCCACGCGTGTCAAATCTGGGGCGAAGTGATATAATAAGTATAGCAAATCGCGAGATTATTGTCAAGCTTGGCCCTATCGTCTAGTGGTTAGGACGCTAGGTTCTCATCCTAGTAACCGGGGTTCGACTCCCCGTAGGGTCACCGAGTCTGACTCGGCTCCGCCAGAGAAAGACGAGATGAAAATCGAGTTTGACTCGATCACCAAAAATTTCAGTCATGGATTAATGACCAGCGGACCAAGGCTAAGATAAACTGCTTCGTGAAGTATTAAGCTCCGACTGGAAGAAATAGTGGTGCTTGACAAGCGACATTTTAATGTGCTACTATATCCCCTGTAGGGGGATATCTATGGCATACAGACCAAAAGACACTCACGAACGAATCACTCACCGCCTCAAAATCGCTAGAGGTCATCTGGATAAAGTCATCAAAATGGTAGGGGAAGACGCCTACTGCATTGATGTAATGCACCAGATGCAAGCTGTTGAGTCCGGATTGAAAGAAACAGGAAACCTTCTTCTGGAAAATCATCTCAAAACATGTGTCGCAGATGCTATCGGCCGCGGCAAAAAAGACGAAGCAATCTCAGAAATTATGCAAGTATTTAAGAAAAAAAGTATATGAAAATGTACGAAATGCTTCTTAGCCATCTTGGTATTGGTCATTCTATGCCTTCTATGAAAAAAGCCTCATTTGAAGTTGCCTTGAAGGGGAAAGAGCAAATTGCAGAAGGAACGATGGAGTTTACTTTCAAGAAACCAAAAAATTTTCATTTTAATGCTGGACAGCACGTGCGAGTGGCCCTCCTTAATCCTCCTGAAACTGACAGTAAAGGCAATAGTCGGTTTTTGACACTAGCAAACACTCCACAAGATAAAGACCTTGTTGTTGCTATGAGAATGACAGATTCTGCATTTAAGAGAGTTCTAGGGAAAATGAAAGTTGGAGACAAAGTGCTCATCCAGATATTACTTCACAGTCCACATGGATCATTTGACATACACGATGATGCATCAAGACCTGTGGTATTTCTCGTTGGAGGAATTGGTATAATTCCCGCCTTCTCTATGATTAAAGACGCAATCGAAAGAAAACTGCCGCATAAAATATTTCTTTTCTATTCAAACAGGAGACCAGAAGATGCCCCCTATTTAGAAGAGTTGGGACAATTAGCAAAGCAAAATCCCTCTTTCGAGTTAATTGCAACCATGACTAAATCTGGAGAGTCAGCTCAAGTCTGGCAGGGAGAAAATGGTTATATAGATCAAGCCATGCTTAAAAAGTATGTGAATGATTTTAATCCCCCAATTTATTACATCGCAGGGTTGTCAAATATGGTCAATGCAATGAAAAAATTACTTAAAGACATAGGAATAAACGAAGGGAATATACGTTCTGAAGATTTTTCTGGAGTCAAAATGGCTCTTATAAATCTTAAGAGTGATGTAAAGTTTAATAAAAGCCACTTTATGCTTGGAGGCGTGGGACTTATATCTCTTTTAGGTATTATCCTACATATAGGAGCTTCTGTTCCTATCTATATATTACATATCGGTGGTATTTTTGCACTGTTTGGTAAATTCGCATTAGCAATACTTATAGTGGTTATTATCCTAAAAGTCATAATTATCTTTAGGTTCAAGCATTTCTTAGGTTTAATGCATAGAAAGGATAAAATTCAGTAGAAAGAAGGTGATACATATGAAAAATCAATCAATCCTATATGGAATAATTGGGTTTCTCGCAGGAGTTGTCATTACAGTCATAGTTGCTTCAAATGCCGTCAATAACAACATGACCGGTATGATGCAAATGATGGGTATGGGCAGTCAGAATAGCAGATCTGGAATGATGGAAAATATGGATGCCCACTTTATCGAACAAATGATTCCTCATCATGAGGATGCAATAACAATGGCAAATCTAGCAATAGATCGGGCACAGCATGACGAAATTAAGACACTCTCAGAAAGTATTAAAAAAACACAGTCAGAGGAAATAACTAAAATGAAAGAGTGGTACAGAGACTGGTATGGCAAAGATGTGTCAGAAGGAACACAAGTCATGGGTGGCCATGGGATGGGCGCAGCTGGCATGAATATGGGTATGATGGGCAATGAAACTGATACACAAAGGCTAGAAAACGCGGAAAACTTTGACAAGGCATTCATTGAGGAAATGATCCCCCATCACCAGATGGCAGTCATGATGGCTCAGATGCTTTTGCGAGGGACAAATCGTCCAGAGATGCGAGAGTTGGGACAAGACATTATTGACGCTCAAACAAAAGAAATCAATGATATGCGAACTTGGTATCAAGCATGGGGGTATTAAACATGAGTATAGATAAGATTCTCGTTGCCATATTTAGCGTGGCTGGAATTGTAGTAACGTATTGGTTCTTCTTAATGAAGAAGGATGACGTTGTCGCAGTTTCAGATAGTGTAGATATTACCGTTAAAGGCGGTTACTCGCCTTCTGTAATCTCGATTCCCAAAGGAAAACCCACAACGATCTCATTCCTACGCACTGATCCCTCAAGCTGTCTTGAGGAAGTAGTTTTATCTGAGTTTAAGACACGAAAGTACTTGCCGCTTAATAAAAAAGTTTCGATCGAAATAAATCCAAAAGAAAAAGGAGAATTTCCTTTTGAGTGTGGTATGAATATGTTTCACGGAAAAATAATAGTCACATAATATGTCAGTAGTTAAAAAGACATTCACTATAAAAGGAATGCATTGCGCCTCGTGCGTACGAGTACTGGAACGGTCTTTAGGCAAGATTGAGGGAGTTTCTCAGGCAATTGTAAACCTGGCAACAGAAAAAGCGACAGTTACACATGATTCAAAAGTGACAGACCACCAGTTGGCATCAGCCGTCGCCAATGTTGGGTATCAAGTTCGTATCGATGAAGAAGCTCCATCTGAAGATGAAGAAAAGGCAGAGAAACAACGAGAATTGCGGGCGCTTCGCAATAAAGTACTCGTGAGTCTTGTTTTAGGCGGATTAATTCTTTGGGGGAGCTTCCCCGGGCTTATGGAAACTTCTCCCCTATTTCTGAGGAATTTCTTTGTTCAGCTTGTACTAGCAATTCCTGTGCAATTTTGGGCAGGACTTGAATTTTACCGAGCCACTATTCCGGCTTTGAAGCATCGCACTGCCAATATGGACACCTTGGTAGCCATAGGAACGACGGTCGCTTTTGCCTATTCTGCTTTTGTCACGCTTTTCCCACATATCCCACAATCAATCGGTATCGATCCTGCCCCTTATTTTGACGTATCAACAATTATTATTGGACTTATTCTTTTGGGTCGGTATTTTGAAGCTAAAGCAAAAGGCCAAACCTCAGAAGCTATTAAAAAGCTCATCGGTCTTCAAGCTAAAACTGCCCGTGTGCTTAAAAATGACAAGGAAGTAGATATACCTATCGACCAGGTTCAAATAAATGATGTTATTAGGGTTCGTCCAGGCGAGAAGATACCCGTTGATGGTCAAATTGTAGACGGCGAGTCTTCGATTGATGAATCAATGGTGACCGGCGAAAGTATCCCTGTAGACAAAACAAAGGGGGACATGGTCATTGGTGCAACATTTAATAAGGCAGGAACGTTTACCTATAAGGCGACAAAAGTAGGCCAAGAAACCATGCTTGCTCAGATTATAAAACTAGTGCAGGAGGCCCAGGGAAGCAAGGCTCCTATTCAGCGAATCGCAGATCTTATATCTTCCTTCTTTGTACCTATTGTTATTATGCTCGCATTTACCACATTTGGTGTATGGTATATTGTAGGACCCTCTCCGGCATTTCTGTTTGCCATGCTTAATACTGTCGCGGTTTTAATTATCGCCTGCCCCTGTGCGATGGGACTGGCCACCCCAACGGCAATCATGGTGGGTACCGGAAAAGGGGCAGAGCACGGAATTCTAATAAAAGATGCACAAAGCCTTGAGATTGCCCACAAAATCAATACGATCATCTTTGATAAGACAGGTACCCTTACAAAGGGTAAACCAGAGGTAACTGATATAGTTTCGGTGAACAAATTTAAGGAAAGTGAGATTCTACGACTCGCAGCTTCTATCGAGAAGGGTTCTGAGCATTCGCTAGCCGAGGCAATTGTCAAAAAAGCAGAAGAGAAAAAAGCAACATTAGCGTCTGTATCAAAGTTTAAAGCTATTGCCGGTCATGGAGTCGAAGGGATGATTGAGGACCATAAAATATTTCTAGGAAACAGAAGACTAATGAATACGGAACATGTTTCAGTTGCTTCTTTTAATAATGATATTTCAAGACTAGAGAATGGTGGAAAAACAGTCATGATGCTTGCGGTGGATGGAAAGCTGGCTGGACTCATTGCTGTCGCAGACACCGTAAAGGAATCTGCTATAGAGGGAGTTAAAGCGTTACAAAAGCTCGGAATAGAAGTAGCAATGATTACAGGAGATAATAAGCAAACAGCAGATGCAATTGCAAAGAAACTTGGTATCAAAAGAGTTTTAGCAGAAGTTCTTCCCGATCAAAAGGAAGCAGAAGTGCGTAAGATTCAAAAAGAGGGCAAAAAAGTAGCAATGGTAGGAGATGGAATAAATGACGCACCGGCATTGGCCGCGGCAGACATAGGAATCGCAATGGGTACGGGGACGGATGTGGCGATTGAAGCAGCTAATATTACGCTGGTGAACAAAGACCTGCGCTCAGTAGCTGCTGCAATTAACTTGTCCAAAAAAACGATGAGAACGATAAAGCTTAATCTCATGTGGGCTTTTGGCTACAATATAATACTAATTCCTGTTGCTATGGGAGCACTCTATCCATTCTTTAACATACTCCTTAATCCGATATTCGCGTCTGTCGCTATGGCGATGTCCAGTATCTCAGTTGTTTCAAATTCGTTACTTCTTAAGAAGTATAAGATTTGATAAACTTATGAATAACGATATGTATAAAGATCATGCCTTCAAATGGATTATGTATCTTCTGGTTGGATTGCTTCTTTTTAGCGGATATTTGTTATTTAAAATAAACGCTCTACAAAATCCTTCACTTGCAGCTGTAGCCTTTGTACAACGGGTACCAGGATCTATCAATCTCTGGGCTATATTTCTGACAGGACTTTTAGTAGGCGGACTTACCTGTCTTGCCGTGCAAGGAGGATTACTTGCGACAACGATCGCGCAACGTGAGGAAGAAAAGCTAAAAGAAAAAACTCAAAAAACGGGTAGCGCACTACCAATTTTATCCTTCCTGGGGGCAAAGTTAATCGCCTATACGATTTTAGGTTTCTTACTGGGGTGGTTCGGGTCACTCTTTCAATTATCACTTACAGCCCAAGTACTTATGCAGGCGGCAGTAGCAATATTCATGATAGGTACGGCCTTGGACCTCCTCAATGTTCATCCAATATTTCATTACTTTATTATCCAGCCACCAAAATTTTTGACCCGCCTTGTAAGAAAACAGTCCAAGAGCCGCGAATTATTTGCGCCTGCGCTTTTGGGAGCATTTACGGTATTCATACCCTGCGGCACGACTCAGGCTATGATGGCCTTAGCCATTGGCGCTGGTAACCCCTTTCTGGGCGCTGCAGTCTTAGCTGCTTTTGTGCTTGGTACTTTACCGCTCTTTTTTATACTTGGATATTTTGCAACCCGCCTTGGAGACGCGCTTCACCAGCGATTTATGAAATTGGCGGCATATGCTCTGATTCTTCTTGCGCTCTTTAACCTCAATGGAGCAATCGCGCTGACAGGATTTCATCTTAGCCTACCCAAGGTAGTTGGAAGTACTGCTACAAATAATCCGACCATAAATATTGAAAGCACAGGTTACTCTCCCACCAATATTAGCGTTAAAGCCGGATCAACAATCAATTTACGGCTGATCAACAAAACTGGAGGCGGTTGCACTCAATCATTTACCATTCCAAGCCTTGGAATCCAGAAAATCGTACCGTTAGGAAGCTCGCAGACAATTACGTTTACCGCGCCTAAAGAAAAAAGGGGATTAACCTTTATGTGCAGCATGGGAATGTATAGAGGAATTATGAATGTAATCTAACTATGGTAAAAAAAGTCTTTAAGATAGACGGCATGCACTGCGCAAGCTGTGCCATGGACATTGACGGTACGCTTGAGGATACGAAGGGGGTCAAGGAAGCATGCACCAGCTATGCAAAACAACTGACAGAGGTTGAGTATGACGAGAATCAAATAAATGAAAAACAAATAATAAAGCTCCTTCATGAAACAGGATACGTCGCAAATCCTGCGCAGAATTGATGAGAAAATACATGAATACATACCTCAAATTATTAGTCTCTGTGGGGGTATGTGAAATTGTGGGTCTCGCTGCTACTCCTTTTACCATTGCTGCAATTCCAGGTTGGTATACAACTCTTAATAAGCCTGTCTTTTCTCCGCCAAACTTTGTATTTGGACCTGTGTGGACTATTTTGTATCTTTTTATGGGGATATCCGCATATCTCGTATGGAGCAAGGGTCTTAAAAAAAGAGGGGTAAAGGAAGCCTTGACTTTTTTTGTAGTTCAACTCGGACTCAATTTCCTGTGGTCATTGTTATTTTTTGGGCTGCACTCCCCACTTATTGCCTTGGTTGACATTGCGGCACTTATTATTGCTATTTTGATTGTTATTCGTAAGTTTTACAAAGTATCAAAAACAGCTGGCTATCTTCTTGTTCCTTATCTCTTGTGGGTAAGCTTTGCAGGTTATTTGAATCTTTCAATTTGGCTGCTTAATCGCTGAAAATTTTATATACAATAAACGATATGGATGTACTTTCTGCGGATAAACTACTTGACCTTTCCGGTAAAACGGCGGTTGTGACGGGGGCTGTGGGGATAGGACATGGCATAGCCTACCGGCTGGCTGAGGCAGGAGCAAATGTTGTACTCGCTTCCCGCTCTCAAGAAGAAGTAGACAAAACTGTTGCAGAGTTGACTAGTAGAGGATTTAAGGTACAGGGAGTGACTACAGATGTGTCAAAAGAAGAAGATGTTAAGAAAATGGTTGAGGAGACTGTCAAAGCGTTTGGTGGAGTAGATATTCTTGTCAATAATGCAGGTATTTACCCCTCAATTCCAGTACACCAGATGACCTTGGATGATTTTGAAAAGGTAGTGAAAGTGAACCTTGGAGGAGTCTTTCTTTGTACAAAATATGTATCGGAGCAGATGATTACTCAAGGTAAGGGAGGCAAAATCATCAATATTACCTCAATTGATGCACTCCATCCCTCCTCAGTAGGACTTGCCCATTATGACGCCTCCAAGCATGGAGTGTGGGGATTTACGAAGAATGTTGCCTTGGAGCTTGCACCGCACAAGATCTGGGTCAATGCGATAGCTCCTGGAGGGATTCTAACTCCCGGAGTTCAGAAACTTCAGGGCAAGATGCCTATGCCGCAAGGAGTAGATATGTCAAAAGTTATGGAGACTTTCTTGGCTAAGATCCCCATGCACAGGTTTGGTGAGGCTGACGAGATTGGTAAAGTTGCCCTGTTTCTAGCCTCAGATATGTCCTCGTATATGACAGGCACGCAGATCGTGGTCGATGGAGGCGTACTATTATCTTAAGACCATGAATACAAAAAATGAAGATTATTTTTTTTGAAGTACAGGAGTGGGAAAAAGATCTACTCACAAAATCTTTTCCTGATGCTTTCATCACTGAGGAGAAATTAACAGCTGATAATGCTAAAAGCTACTCAGAAGCGGAAGTCATTTCATGCTTTATTTACTCACAGGTCGGTAAAGATGTTGTTGATAAACTTCCTCGTCTTAAGTTTATAGCAACACGTTCAACAGGCTTTGATCATATCGATGTAGAATATTGTAAAGGCAAGAATATTGCCACATCAAATGTTCCAGAATATGGTAGCGACACTGTTGCAGAGCATACATTTGCCCTTATTTTGAGCTTAACAAGGAAAATCTATCAATCAGTTAATCAATCAAAACATCTCAATTTTGAACATAATGCTATCCGGGGTACTGATTTGCATGGAAAAACATTAGGGATCATTGGTTTAGGTAAAATTGGCGTCAATGTTCTTCAGATTGCTAAAGGTTTCGACATGAATGTAGTGGTCTTCAATCGCTCTCAAGACCCGACTCTTATGGAGAAATACGGTTTTAAATACGCTGATCTCACAACTCTGCTCAAAACCTCAGACGTTGTGACTCTACATTTGCCTCTCTCTCAAGGGACAAAACATATTATTAACGTCAATAATATCCGTGACTTTAAGAAGGGAAGTTACCTTATCAATACCGCCCGGGGAGGGCTCATCGAGACGCATGCTATTGTTGTAGGCCTTCAGGAAGGAATTCTTGAAGGAGTTGGACTAGATGTCTTGGAGGAGGAAAAGGAGCTTAACGAGGAGGCTGCGATTTTAACCTCACAATATAAGAATGAAGTTAATCTTAAGAATCTGGTTTTTGATCATATTCTCATCAATCATTCCAATGTTCTCATTACTCCTCATAATGCTTTCAATAGTAAAGAAGCCCTTGAAAGAATTACGCATACAACAATTGAGAATACAAAAAACTTTTTAGCGGGAAATTCAAAAAACCTTATATAAGATACTGCTTTTGTCGTATCAGGCAAATATCCTACTAAAGTAAGGTTTATACTCCGGAGTCTCAAATACCACTTTCCAGGCCTTGATAGTGTCCACAAATTCATCTATACTTTGGTTCGAAATAAGGAATTGATCGTTCACAGCTCGTTTGACTTCGCAGCGTAAACACACAAAGGAAGATTATTTCAGAAGTGCGTCGATTTGAGCTTTGACTTGCTCGTAAGGATATGCGCCAGCGATGAAGTCTTTCTTGCCATTCTTGGCCACAATTATCGTGCCCGGCGTACCGCTCACCCCAACTTTAGTGCCATCGGCAAGCTGAGTTTGCACCTTTTTGGTGTATTTACCAGAATCTAGACACGCCTGAAAAGTGCCAGCATCGACTCCAATCTCCGCGGCCAGCGGAGCGAGCTTGTCGAGGGCAAACCCTGTGCCATTAGCAGTGGTGCGCTCGAAAACCTTATCGATAAAGCTCCAGAAGGCGTCGTTGCCACCAAGCTCCGCCACACATTCTGAGGCTTCGGCTTCTTTCTGGGCATTTTGGTGAAAGGAAAGCGGGTAGTGGCGATAGACCCATGCGACTTGGTCTCCATACTCAGCGGTTATTTTTAGGAGCGTGGCGTGAAAATCCTTGCAGAAAGGGCATTCAAGGTCAGAGTATTCGACAAGCACAATCTGAGCGTCTTTTGAACCGCGGATGTGGTCGGCATCGGTGACCTTAGGAAGTGTCTTAAGATTCATGGGAGGAGGTGCTTGCTCATCGGCTCCGGCGGGCTGCCCTACACCGGCGACAGCACCTTTTTCAAGATTTTGAACTTTGAAAAAAAGATATCCTGAGAAAAATGCCATCACGATTAAAAGTAAAACGAGCGCGCCTTGTAGAAGATTCGGTCCCTGTCTGTAGTTTGGTGGGTAATTAAAGTATGCGGCTTGTGCGGGAGGGGTATTGGCAGTGTCTTGGACTTTTGGTGAAACAAGAGGCTTGCGAGGATAGCTTCTTGAAGATTTTGCTGCGGCTTTTCGTGCCATATCAGATAACTATAGAGGACAAGGGGATCTTTGTCAACTTAATTTTCAATTTACAATTTAAAATTTTCAATCAAATCTAAATGTACAAATGTTTAAAAATTAAAACAATGAAAATTCATTAAAAATTGAGAAATGAAAATTAAAAATTACTTGGCATATATGCGGTAGACATTGCTTCCCAAGCTCTCAAATTTTGTGATCTGGAAATTTGCTACTTCTCCTGTGCGCCCGACGTGTGGGCCACCACAGAATTCTTTCGAGTAGGCTTGAGTTGGGTCTTCTGAGCCTATAAAATATACTTTTACCTTTTCACCATATTTTTCCTTGAAAAATGCCCGAGCACTCATCTTGACTGCTTCATCTTTGGGA
>CAYLLP010000018.1:0-22322 GCA_964384955.1 uncultured Gammaproteobacteria bacterium | reverse complement strand
GTCCTCGCTCCTCCTCACTGAAGCTCGGAGTACCCGCTTCTGTGAGGTGCTCCTCTGCTCGGCCACCCGTTTTTCTTGCGTTACAAGTTACGCGTTATACGCTGCGCGAGTTTATGGCAGGACGAGCTTGTAGGTGGTGGCCATCGTGATTCGCGATATTTTGTTCTGCCCATCAAGTTGGACGGCCACGGTATATTCGTTTTGCGCGATTCCGATGATTGCCCCTATATAGCGGCCGGCATAATTCTTGGCTCGCAGCGCAGCAGCAGTGGAGTTGGCATCGTCGAAATTCCATGGAGATGCAGCATTATTTAAGTATGAGAGTTGAGAAATTGCATTATCCTGCGTAAGTCGGCCACAACAGCCTGAGGACTCTAGTATGACTTCCGGGCTCTGGACCATAAAGGGGCGCAGACTTTCATACGACCTGGAGGTCACGGCGGCCACGACGGCGGCTTTGACCACTTCCCGTGTGATGGGGGTGGGCGTGGGGGAAGGTGCTGTGGTAGGAGGTATAATCTCTCGTGTAATGACGACTGTGGGGGTGGGGGTAGGAGCAAATTCAGCTCTTCCTTTCTGAAGTCCCACGAAGTATGCGCCGGCTGTGGCAAATCCCAGCATCACGACGGAGAGGGCGCCAAGCAGAAAATACTTCATGTAGCTATTATAGCAATCTCCCCACAAAAAGACTACTCGGCGCCATCAAAAAAAACCTTGAGAGGCACATTAGGATATCCTCTACTTGTCTAATAGCTTGATTATCTTTTCAATCTTTCTGCCTCTTTAATTATTGTAGAGTTCTCTGCTTTAAGTTTATTCAGTTGTTTAGCGGTAACATCAAAATCAAACGCTGGAATAACCCTTGATAGGGTGGCCGGTATTACCCTATATTTTATTCCGTAATTTTTTACAAGAAAATCTAAGAAAGATTCATATGCGATTTCGAACTGCGTTGTTCCTGTTCCAAATGGCGTGAATCCTTCGTAATATTTATCTTGAAAATCATCTCCAGTAATTATTACTCTTTCTCGTGCAACCCTAAACATCTCAAGTAGCGATACAGCGAGCTCTTTCGGACTTCTTGCATATTCGGGGAGCGCAAGATGCGAAAAAACGATGTCAACTGAATTATCCCTAAAAGGCAAGGACTCTGTAGCATCAGCCCCAATAATACTACCCGGATACTTTTTCGCTACCGCCTCTAAATCTGTTCGCGCTTTTTCTGCTCTTTGGTCTGAAATAGCTGGAATGATATCCACACCTATTATATCTAAACCGACTTGTCTTGATTCTTCGATTACTCTTCCACCGCCAGTTCCCACATCCAGTAATTTCTTTCCCTTAAGATCGTTCATAGATAATCCCAGATTATCAAAAACACCTTTTTGATTTATTCTTCCGTCATGCGTCAATTCGTGTTTTATTCCTCTATTGGTGCTTACTCCGCGAACTTGGTCTAAGGCTAATTTTGTTGAGCTCTCAGAATCTCTATTCATTTTTTTTATTAAAACAATCCCTCAGCGGATTTGGACTTGGAGCGGTAGGTGCAGTGCTCACAACCTTCTTTTGGGGCAGGGAGCGTGTCGCTCATCAAAGTCTTCTTGATCTCTTTCAAAGTCGGCTCGATCCAGGTGGTGTCTCCCTTATGGGGTACGATTGAGAGCTCGAATTCCAAGCGGCCGTCGAACCGGGGCCTATTCTTGCCCGCATTGGCAAACACAAAATATCCCACGTCTGCCACGGTAAATCCAAGCGCCCTAAAGATCCACTGGTATATCTCCATCTGCCTCTTGTATCCCTGCTTCCAGCGATCTTCCAGGCTTATTGGATACTTGGTGCTGGTCGCCTTGTAGTCGACGATGAGGAGCTCTTTCTTGGTATTAATCCACACATCGTCGATAATGCCGGTAATTTTAAAATTAGTAGGCTTGTGAAGAAATGAGGCCCCTTCATACTTCCTCACGTCATCACGCCACGTAGGCAAATCTGGGTGGTTATATGGAATCGCATCAATCCCGTACTGCTTCATAAGAGCGTGTGCTTCACCACTTTTTCGAAGAAGGTCGAATTCGACCTTGAGCAAGTAATCGACGGCGTTGTTAAGGGTGAAGGCGGGCATTCCGGGCCGAGATACTCCAAGACGGCGATCTAAATAAAAGCACCGCGGACACTCCATATACCCATCAATGCGGCTACGGCTGAGTGTAAAAGGAGTAGTAGCGTGAGGGTCAAAAAGCCGCGGGCTTCTTTTTTGAAAGTATGCCATATCCCACTCATTGTATCACGAATGTGGGCCAAGTGGCGAGCTTTCCTGGCTACTTCTTTTTCTTTGTATCCAAAAACGCCATCCAGGTGGCATATTGGGCAAGGTTGACTACAAATCCTGCAACCACAGCAACCCAAAATCCTGCGATCCCGACTCCGACAATCTCAGAGATCGACGTGCGTGCAAGAAAATACAGAGTACCAATATTGACAACAAGAAATAACACCATCATGGCTGCGCCACTAAGCTTGACCTTGTAGAGCTTAATAAGGTGGGTCACAACAGACACAGAGAGTGCTGCCAGGATGGCAGTTTTGATAGCAGCGCCGAGTGGGCCCGAATAAATATTGCCAAACACTAAGTAATTTCCAGGCAGAAGCGACCCCAAATAAAAGATCACAAAATTAGTGAGCGAGAATACGATCAAAGTCTTCGTAAAATCCATACTGTATAAATAATTTGTATTACTTTAGTATTACTCGATTCTGGGTCAATGTCAATATGCATATATCATGCGCGTATGACCTAGATAAATTCCCCCCTTGACAAGCACTGAAATTATGAGGTATTCTGTATTCATATGGTTAAATCCAATGGGTACAATCACCACTTGCCTATGTGGTTCTGGGTCTCTTTATACTTGATGGTAGGCGGTCTCGTCTACTTCATCATCTATTATTTTGTGACGCAGCAAGGTGGAGTGACGGTCGGCTACTAATGCCACATCTTATACTGCAAAGAGTTGCTCGTTGCGCCTTAGGAGCTTTTCTTTGTCATGATATCCCAGCCGGGAGGCCTTCAGCGCACGTTCTATGACCTCAATCGTCTCGTCATCGAGTCACTACCTGCAAGAAGAATAAAAACTAGCACTTCATCGACTGCTCTGGGGTCTTTGCAATAAACTTATATTGCATTCTTGGGACTTCTTTCCTACAATAGGTACACCATGCGAGGAAAACTTATCTTTCTCACCATTCTTTTTCTTCTTTTTCTAGGCGCAGTCGGAGTGAAATTTTTTATCCTTGATGCAAGCAACACCACGGGACAAATAAAAATAAATGCAACGCCTGCAGCCATGGTATTTATCGATGATCAGGACCTGGGACGCACACCCTTTGAGCAGAAACTCGAGGCCGGCGAGCACATGGTCAAGCTGATTCCACTGGGCGCGTCCTCTGCGTCCGCATCTTTCTCCCACCGCATTCGCATCGAGAAAAATACTTTGTCCTACATGAACGTGGAGCTTGGGGCCTCAGATGTCGCGACCGCCTCTGATATTCTCGGGGTCTCGAGAATGACTTCAAAGGCGTCAGATCGCTCCACAGGTGAAATAATGGTGGAGACGGATCCTCCTGGAGGAATTGTATCTTTGGACAATGAAGAGAAGGGGACCGCTTCTTTGGTGCTCGCGTCAGTGGCGCGCGGCAATCATGAGGTCTCGGTCTACCTGCCGACATTTTTCCCACGCACTCAAAAAGTGCATGTGGAGCCAGGCTACAGGGTGCAGGTGTTCTTTAAGCTGGCGATCGACAAAAATCAGGACGAAAAAAGAAAACAACTCCAAAAAAAGGTACAAGGCGAGGCCACCAAAAAAGAAGACGACAAGAAAATAGTCGTGATAGGGCAGACTGGCACAGGGTGGCTGCGAGTGCGAGAAGAAGGGTCCCTGAGTGGTGTGGAAGTGGGAAAGGTTGATTCTGGGCGCGAGTTTGAGGTCCAAGAGGAAAAATCCGGGTGGTATAAGATAGAATACGAGAAGGGCAAAATGGGCTGGGTGAGCGGCGAGTTTGCCACTTTGAAGTCAAATATCACTCCTACCCCCACTCCACTTGAGGAGGATAAATCCGCGACCCGCAGCGCCGGCTAATTCTTCTTTTCTTTCCAGATCACCCTATTGTACATGTAGTAAGAGTAGGGAATGACCACGAAGACAATAATTAGTGCCTTATAGATTGCCCAAAATTGGCGTCCAAAGAGAGCGGCCAAAAGCTCGATTCCCACGGCCTGCACCGCAAGGCTCCCCGAGGCAATAATATTGAATTTGATGAATTTGGTGACGATTGTGGAGGGGGTGGCCTCGAGCCTTTTGTAGGAGAAACTCCAGAAATTGTTCCAGATGAAGTTGGAGGTTATGGCCATCTCCGCGCTCACGAGAGTAGCAAGCCACAAAGCAGCGTGCCAATGCTCAATGAGCACGTATGAGACTCCAAAATCTATAGAAAACCCAGAAATGCCGACCAGTACATAGCGCACAAAGGAGGAGTGTGTAAATGTATACAGAAGTGTTTGGACGGTATACTGGATGGCGTTAATTTTGGATATTCCGTGGCGTCGGTCGGCAAAGTGTATGGGCACTTCGACAATGCGGGCGCCAAGCTTGAGTGCGCGGTCAAGAAACGCAACCTGGAACACATAACCGGAGTATTTTCTAATGTGTGGAAGCGCGTCTTTGACGATATAGAGCTTGATCGCTCGATATCCTGAGGTCCAGTCGCTTATTCTAAGCTTCATAAATCCCAGTCGTATCACGATATTGCCCAAGACCGAGAAGAACTTGCGATGCAGACCCCAATCTGAGGGGATCGACCCCCCCTTGATATAGCGCGAGCCAATGACAAAATCTGCACCCTCCTCAATGGCTCTTAAGAATGAGGGAATCACTGAGGGATTATGCGAGAGATCGGCGTCCATCTCCATGAGAACTGCCGGTGAAAAATGCGAAATGGCATGTTCAAACCCTTTGGTGTAGGCGGTCCCCAATCCTTGCTTGGCCACTTCAAGAAGATGCACATTTTTATGCTTTTTTTGGATCGCGCGCACCGCTTTGGCGGTGCCGTCGGGGGAAAAACCGTCCACGACCAGGAGCTCCACTTGCCAACCCGCAATTTTTTTGGTGACCGCCATCACCGCCTCCACCACAGGCCCGATATTCTTGACCTCATTGTAGGTGGGCATTATGATCACTACTTTTTTCATAGTACTTTTTTAAAATATTCAATAGTGTGGGCGAGACCGTGCTCAAGGCTCACTTGAGGCTCCCATTTAAGAAGCTTTTTGGCCAGCGATATATCGGGCATACGCCGACGGGGATCATCCTGGGGAAGTGCCTCTGAAAAAATAATCTTGCTTTTGGATTGTATGGTTTTTCTAATAATTTGTGCAAATTCTTCGACCGTTTTCTCCTCTGCGGCTCCAAGGTTCACTATGGTGCCCGACGTGCCAAGCGTAAACATAAGGCGCACGAGCCCCTCCACAAGATCGCTCACATAGCAGAGACTTCGAGTCTGCGTACCTTCACCAAATACAGACATCGGCTTATCGGCCAAGGCCTGGGTAATAAATGACACAATCATGCGCTTATCTTCGCTGTGCATGCGCGGACCATAGGTATTAAATATGCGGGCAATCCGAGCGTCAACTCCCTGGCTCCTCACAAAATAAGCAGTCAAAGTCTCTCCAAAGCGCTTGCTTTCATCGTAGACCGAACGGGGTCCCGTGGGGGATACATTGCCATTATATGTCTCCTTTTGAGGATGCTCAAGAGGATCGCCATACACTTCAGATGTGGAGGCGAAGAGGAATTTTGCTCCCCATTCTTGCGACCGTTTCAGGAGACCAAGAGTGCCCCGGCTATTGACGAGCATAGTCTCCATAGGAAGAGCGTGATAGCTTTTTTTTGAGTGGTGATTGGGGGAAGCCGGCGAGGCGAGGTGAAAAATCGCGTCGGCCTGAGGAGTGGCAGGCAAAGGTTTAATTACATCATGCTCAAGAAGGCTAAAGTGAGGACTCGCGGCCAGGTGAGCTATGTTTGCTTTGTGCCCTGTGAGAAAATTGTCCACAGCCACGACTTCGTGCCCGTCCTCCAACAATCGATCACAGAGATGAGAGCCTATAAATCCCGCACCTCCGGTAACAATTATTTTCATAATGCTCGCCCTACCCCAACATATGAAAAGCCTAATTTTTTCATGACGGCTGGCTCATAAATGTTTCTTCCATCGATAAGAAGCGGTGTTTTCATCTTCTTTTTGATTGTGGAAAGATCAATTTGTTTAAACTGGTTCCACTCAGTTACGACTACGACGCAATCGGCCCCTTCTGTGGCTTCTTCAGGGGTTTTCGCATAGGTAATTTTGCTGCCAAAAAGTCTTTTAGCGTGCTCAAGGGCAGCCGGATCATATGCACGTATCTTATAGCCCTCCTCAAGAAGTGATTTGATGACCTCAATTGCAGGAGCATATCGAATATCGTCTGTATCGGGCTTAAAGCTCACGCCCCACACAGCAATTGTCTTACCTTTCGTGTGTTTTTGCACTTTTTCGATGATTTTGGTTGTAGCTACTTCATTGACTTGCTCAACAGCCGCAAGAAGCGCGGTATTGATGCCTAAGTTGGCGCCAGTATGAATGAGGGCACGTACATCTTTGGGCAAACACGACCCACCGTAGCCCGCCCCAGGACTAAGAAATACGCGACCAATGCGCCCGTCCAGCCCGACAGCGTTTAAGACCTCCTCCACGTCAGCACCTGTAGCCTCGCAATAAAACGACACAAGATTCGCATAGGAGATTTTGGTGGCCAACAGTGCATTTGAAACATACTTAATAAGCTCCGCGGAGGCAATATCGGATTGAACACGCTTGCCTGGCAGAGGTTTGTGTAAATCCAAAAGAAGTTCTACGGCCTTTTTTGAATCGGCCCCAATTACGACCCGGTCGGGATTCAAGGTGTCGTAAAGAGCTGTGCCCTCCCGCAAGAACTCAGGACAAGAGGCCACGTCAACCTCTGCGTTAGAGGATTTATTTTTTTTAAGAATTTCCAGAACCTTTTTGTTGGTCCCTACAGGCACAGTGCTTTTGCACGACACCACGGTATACCCTTTTTTAAGATGCTGGCCTATTTTTTCTGCGACATGGTAGACGGCTTCCAGATTGGCTTCCCCGTCGGCTCCTGAGGGTGTCCCCACGGCAATAAATACAATCTCAGACTTCTCTATGGCAGGAGTATAGTCAGCGGTAAAATGAAGGCGCTTGGCTTTAAGATTGGCGCTAAGCATTTCCTTGAGGCCTGGCTCGTAGATAAGAGGGTCGCCCTTCTTAAGGCGCTCGAGTTTTTCTGGAGTGTGGCCAATGACGTAGACCTGATTGCCAAAATCGGCAAACACACACGCAGTCACCAGGCCCACATACCCATGGCCCACGAAGGTAATAGTCATAACGATTTATAATACTCGAAATAAGGCCAAAATGCAATAAGCCTGAGTGGCTCGCAGGTGGCCCTAGGCGGAAGCGGAAAGCTGCGTCTTGATCGCCTCAAGTCCCCGCGCAAAGGGCTTCATTTTGTGAAATTGGTTCTTGCGGCTTGTCATCTGAGAATAGCGGGGCCGCGGCGCGCGCGTCCTGAAGTATTCATCATAGGTCGTGGGCTTGATAAGGCGCGGATTGTAGTTCCATATAGAAGCAATCTTCATCGCGGCCTCATAGGGAGACATGGAGTCGCCACCCACTACATGGTAGATTTGTGGCGAAAATTTCTGAATAAGTACTTTGAGAGTGGCGGCAATATCGTCTACAAAGGTGGGGGTCATGAGGGAGTCGGCGACCATGGTGAGCTCCTCAGCTGCCGCCAAGCGGTCCCGGATCCCGCGGAAAAAGTCTTTTTTCTTCTCAAATTGGGCTCGATAGGGATAGGATACCCGTACAATCATCGCTTTGCCCGCCACTATCTTTTCCCCGTCCCACTTGGTTTGGCCATAATGATTGAGCGGGTTGGGCTTGGTCTCTTCATCATAGGGCGGATGGAGGCCGTCAAAGACAAAATCAGTAGAAATATAGATGAATTTCTTCTGCGCCCTCGCAGCGCACTCAAAAAGATGCCGCGATCCTTCTACGTTGATGGCCAGCGCCTCCTCTTTGTGGGTCTGTGCGCCATCAACATCGGTATAGGCTGCAAGATGAAGGAATGCGTCATATTCAATCTCCCCCAAAAAGCGCTCAACCGAATCCTTTTTGGTGATATCGACCTTCTCCTGTGTGAGGGGAATAAACTCAAAATCATTACCTAATAGCTCTACCACTCGTGAGCCGATGAGACCTGTTGAGCCGGTGATTACAACACGCATAAAAATTTCTAATTTCTAATTACTCTAATTAACCTAATCAAATATCAAAATCCCAATTTTTGTCATTGGTGCTTATTTAGGTCAATTAGAAATTAGAGCAATTAGGTCAATTCTTAAGAGTATTGTTTTTTATAGTATTCTTTATATTCTCCAGATTTTATATGTTGCCACCACTGCTTATTTGCAATATACCACTGAACAGTTTGGGCAAGAGCCTCATCAAGAGTGTGTGCTGGTGACCAGCCAAGCTCAGTTTTTATCTTTGTCCAGTCGACGTCATAACGTCTGTCATGGCCAGGACGCTCTTTGACAAATTCAATCGAAGAATCCGAGCCCCCCATAATCTTTAAAATCTTTTTGATAATTTCAAGGTTGGAGATTCCCTCACTTGAGCCCCCTGCTAAGTAGGTCTCCCCTACTTTTCCTTTTTGCAAGATAAGATCTATTGCGCTGCAGTGATCCTCTACGTAGAGCCAATCTCGGACGTGTAGTCCATCTCCGTACAGTGGCACTTTTTTCCCTTCTAGAATATTGGTGATTGCAAGTCCAAAGAGCTTTTCTGGGAATTGGTACGGACCGAAGTTATTCGAGCAATTAGAAATTGTTATTGGCAAACCATAGGTAGTGTGAAAGGCTCGCACCAAATGGTCTGAAGCGGCTTTGGAGGCCGCGTAGGGTGAGCGGGGATCATAACGGCTTTGCTCGGTGAATTTTTCCTTGGAATCAAGGTCGAGTGCGCCGTAGACTTCATCTGTAGACACATGATGAAAGCGTTTCACTTTGTGTTTGAGTGCAGCCTGAAGTAAGACATAGGTCCCTTCAACATTAGTTTTTATGAAAGGGGCTGGATCCATGATCGAGCGGTCCACATGAGTCTCAGCGGCAAAATGCACCACGACCTGCACGTCCTGCATGACCTCTGAGACGGCTTTGGGATCACAAATATCGCCCTTAACAAAAACATAGTTAAGGCTATCTCTGACATCCTGTAAGTTTTCAAGGTTTCCTGAGTAGGTAAGAGCGTCAAGATTGACAACAGTATCTTGCGGATATTTTTTGAGCCAGTAGCGCACGAAGTTGGCGCCGATGAATCCTGCTCCACCGGTGACCAGAAGTTTCATATCCCAATTTTAGCAGAATGTGAGAGTATGAGGTGAGGTTTGTTGATGAGGTCTTCTAAAATTTGCCATCTTCGCTTTTTTTCTTCGTGGGGTATGTCGTCTTGAAAAGCTTGCGTGGCTGCTGTGGCCGGTCGCACCGAATACATCGCAAGATAGGCTTTCTTGAAGCCTGCCTTTTTGGCAAGCGAAACGGTCTCTTTGAATTCTTTCTCAGTCTCTCCGCAAAACCCGACAATTATGTCGGTTGTGACAGAGCTATTTGATATTTGATTTTTGATCTTTGATATCAGAGCAAGGTATTGCTCTGCTGTGTACCAGCGATTCATCCTTTTTAAGGTAGTATCAGACCCAGACTGCACCGGTAGGTGAATCTCGCGAGTAATGTTGGGGTTGCGGGCAATTGTATTGATAAGCTCGTCTGAAAAATCCCATGGATTGGAAGAGAAGAACTGCACCTTCTCAAACCCAAGCTGAGCTACGGCCTCAAGAAGAAAGGGGAATAGGCTTGGAATCCGGTAGCGGCCCAGGTGCTTCACGTACACCGGCTCGATGGGCCTGCCATTAATCTTAAACGCAATTTTCACGCGGGGGGTCGCGAGCTCCTGCCTTTTGGAAAAATACGTGCGGTCCAGATCTCGAACGGTCTGAATATTGTTGTCCCCTAAAAGCAAATCCGCACCGTATGAGTTGACGTTTTGACCCAAGAGCGTGACGTGCGCGAAGCCTTTTTCCTTGAGTGATTCACACTCCGCAATAATCTCGTGAAAAGGCCTCGAGACCTCGCGGCCGCGAGTAAAGGGTACTACACAAAAGGTACAGAAATTGTTGCAACCATTGGAGATCGGGACCCACGCGTTTTTGGCATCCTGCCTCACTGGCTCAAAGTCAAACCCCACCTCCTCAATCGGCATAAATTCGTCGACCGCGGGCATCGCGCGACGAATTTTGGCCAAGAACTTACCCGAGCGATCCCGGTGTGCCAAGCCCACCATACATCCCGTAACAATGATTTTATAGAACTGACCTTCCTCGCTTTTTTTTTGCTTCATGCTAGCTAGATTATTGACCAGACCATAGACCCTGTTTTCCGCAGACTCTCGCACCATGCACGTATTGATCACCACATAGTTGGCGTCATTGTAGTCTGCGGCTGGCGTAAATCCACGCGCAGCAAAAGACGCCTCCACCCGCTCGGAGTCGGCCATATTCTGTGCACAGCCGAATGTCTTGATGAAATACTTCATAATTCCAAATGACAAAATCCAAATGTCAATTCAAGCTCAAAATCCAAAGCCTTTTTGTCATTAAGTTATTTGGATTTGATTTGTCATTTGAGCTTTGAAATTTGGATTTTTACCTGATTATTGTACCAGGTCCTCGCGTTTGAGCCGGTCGATGATGAGGATAAAGGCGACAAGTATCCCACCGACTGCCATAAACGCTATAATTTTCTCCACGCCCTGTAAAAAAAGACTAGCCCATCCCAAGACGCCGGTTACGATCCAGTAGAATACAGCAATCCGCCGCCGCCCCCATCCAATTTCCAAAAGCTTGTGATGAAAGTGTCCCCAGTCGGCGCGAAACGGGGATTTTTTGTTTCTTATTCGGCGCGCCATAGTATAGAAAGCATCGATCAATGGTATCGCCAAAATCACGACGGCGGTCCCAATCTTACCAAAAGACAGAATTGAGAGCACGCCAAGCATGAAGCCGGCAAGCCCCCCGCCACCGTATCCTGGCATGATGCGCTGCGGGTAGAAATTATGCGGCAGGAATCCCAAATAGGCGCCTGCGACTATGAAAGAGAGAATGGTGACTTGGGTGGTGGTAATATCATGAGCACTGAAGCGGCTGGCCAAAATCCCTAGGCAAAAGGCCGCTATCGCCACAAAGCCGGGCAGCTGCCCGTCCACCCCCTTACTCCAGTTGATCATATTGGTACACCATGTGAGCCACAAGACTGCCAGAATATCGCCCAAAATAATCACCGAGTGGGTGCCAAAAAAATCTATGGTGAAGCGCCAGGTATCAAGTCGTATGACTCCTCCAAAAGGGTTGGACACGAAAGGCACTCCCAATCCAAACCCCACGACTATTGTAGAGATTACAAGATTGGCGCCGAACCTAAAGTAGGGCGAGGAATCTGTGTAGTCATCCCAGAGCCCAAGTAGTACCATAAGCGCCCCGGCAAGAAGAATGCCGATCAGGATTTTATTGAAGGAGAGAAAGATGAGGCTGGAAAGAAAAACTGCGAGGTAAATAGGGACTCCACCTGCTCGAGGAATGATGCCTTGGTGGGTGTGGGCAGGATGGGTGCGTGCGCGGCTATCTGTGACCAGTTGCAGCTTGCGTGCTAGAATAATCGCAGGATACGTGAGAAGAAAGGAGAGCAGGAAAGATACGCCGATGAGAGGAAGAATCATTATGTCACCAAAAAAATCACTTTGATAAAGATGAACGTAAAAACGACGATTAAAAATGGCGTGAAATATTTGAAAATCCGCACTACAAGTGTATTGTCCCCAAAGAAGCGCTTCTGAATGTATACATTGAGCACAAAAAGGCCGTTCATAAGAATGGGAAGAATGGCCAGGTACCACCAGTCGGCAAGTTGGGCTTCACCCCACGCCCGGGAATAAAAGAGTGGAATTTGGGGGGGGAGTGTCGAGAAGCGCAAAGCGAACACTGCGGCCATAATAAAGTTGGCCACCACTAAAAGCCTTAACATACACTTTATATTATATCACTACTCCTCCGACTTGGACTTAATACACTTTTTTTATTGGGAAACGGTGGCAGAGATCGAGAATTTGCTTTTTGATGTCTCCAAGGCTCGCAGCTTCAATTATTTTTTGCCGGTTGGCTTTTTTCTTCTCCTCTTCAGTTGTTATACCCAGCTTTTTCTTTGACGCGCTCAATCTCTCAAGTGTCTCGTGTAATAGCCGTGCGATTGTCTTCATTTCGCTTGTGCCCATTCCACGCGATGTGATGCCGGGCGTGCCAAGACGCAGGCCCGAGGGATAAAATGGTGGATTGGGGTCGTGGGGAATGCCATTTCTGTTCAGCACAATATTGGCGGCTTCCAAGCCCTCAGCAGCCGTGTTGCCCAGAATATTTTTGCTGCGCAAGTCAATCAGCAAGAGATGCGAATCCGTGCCTCCTGAGACCATCTCAAGCGTGTGTTTTTTAAATTCCTGCTCAAGCGCTTTGGCGTTGGCCACCACCTGGCTTGCATACTTTTTGAAAGAAGGTTTCGTGGCTTCAAGAAGTGCTACGCCAATTCCGGCAATAGAATTTAAGTGCGGTCCTCCTTGAATTCCAGGAATTATGGCACTGTCGATTTTCTTAGCTAGGTCAGGATCCTTTTTGAGTCCGCGATGAGTGGTCAAGATCAAAGCGCCGCGGGGGCCGCGAAGGGACTTATGAGTGGTGGTCATGATGATGTGAACATACGGGGCAGGTGAGGGATATGCGCCACCGGCTACAAGCCCCGCCAGGTGCGACATATCCGCCAGAAGATAGGCCCCCACACTGCTAGCGATTTCTCCGAACCTTTTCCAGTCCACGATCCGAGGGTAGGCGGTGAAGCCCGCGACGATCACTTTGGGTTTCACATTTTTGACTTGCTTGGCCAGATCGTCGTAGTCGATCAGCCCGCCCTTGCCTACTTGATAATTGACAGCATTGAAATAAATGCTTGAAGCATTGCGGGCTGCGCCATGGGTGAGGTGTCCACCGGAGGACAATGAGAGCCCCATCAAGGTGTCGCCCGGCTTCATGACAGCCGTAAAAACCGCGAAATTAGCAGGCGATCCGGAGTGGGCCTGCACATTGGCCGCCGCCACACCAAAGAGCTTTTTGGCCCGCTCAATCACCAAATTCTCCACGTCGTCCACCACAGCCTGGCCTTGGTAGTAGCGCCGGCCTGGGTAGCCTTCTGCATATTTGTTGCCTAAAGAAGATCCTACCGCCTCCTCGACAGCGTAGGAGGCGATATTTTCTGACGGAATCATCATAAGAGTCTCCTCTTGGCGCTTTGCTTCTTGGCCGATGAGGCTCGCCATCTTCGGATCGACCTTCTTTAAGAACTTCATGAGGTGATTATAGGGATGAAATCACTGAAAATCAACGCGTTATGCATGGTTCCCTTTCGTAGAGGTCTCGCTCCAGATTCCCCCTCGGGCTTTTCCCCTCCAGTGCTCGGAGTACCTGCGCTCCGTGGGGATGCCCCTAGCCCTCGCGTACTGTTGCTCTAAAGTGTTTTCCTAGCTACTAGCTACTTTCTACTAACTACTGATTTAATACATTGACTGTATTTCGTAGGTAAGATTAGAGTGTACCACAAAGGCCCGTTTTGGATACGTTGGCAGTGAGTGGGCGATTGAGGAGCTGGGGATAAGCACTTTGCCCACAAATGTTGGGATGGTCTCATGCGGCTTGGCATAAATAAATACTCGACCCTCCCCCAGATAATACTGCGCTTCATGGAAATTAAGCTCGGAGGCGACATAGATCATATCAGAGGGGCGCGCAAGCGCTTTAATTTCTCGAAATACTCGCAGAGAGGGCTTCGTGCGATGCTCTATTTGAAGCGTATTAAATCTCCATGAGAAGAAAAAGAGCGCAATAAGAATGACTGCCTGCAGCCGGCGCGGAAGATAGGAAATCATAAGAGTCAAGTAGAGCAAGAATCCCATCGTCGCAAAAAGGAGGTAGCGCCCCAAAAAGAGCGGTTTGAAGAAGGATAGGGCAAATATAATTGTGGCTGGCATTGCAAACCACATAAGAAGAAGGTAGGCCAATTTTTTCTCCTCTGCTTTAAGGGAACGCATCTTGCGGGCTCCCCATAGGAGGATTCCCCACAGGACAAGCGCAAGTGGCATAAGATATTGCTTGAAAAATCCCATATTCTCATCAAAACCCACATATAAGAATGCGGGTAGAGTAAGGCCGCTGGGGCGCTTCGTAAGCCAGAAGGAGCTACCCCCTCCACGCGAGACGATGAGAAAAATTATAAAGTAGGGTGCAAATACATAGGCTATTTTCTTCATTACGGTGAAGTATTTTTTGCGCGCTTCTGCGTCATCAAAGAGCCAGGTATACGCCAGATGCACAAGCGGCACAAAGATCAAAAAATAATGGGTGAAAAGACCGGCCAGGGTGGCCCAGTAATATCCTTTGGTATCGCGCTTGCTAAAGTAATAGAAGGAAAGTACCCCAAGCAAGCTCATCATGGTGTACATTCTGGCCTCAAAGGCGTAATAGACCAACAGTGGATTGATCGCTATAAATATAAGATACATTAGTGCGCGGCGCCTGGGTGTGTTTAGAATATCAGTGATGTAGAGGTAGCACGCATACAGCGTGGCCCAGTAGAACATGAGGGACGGTGCGCGGAGTGCAAGCTCGCTCGTGCCTGCAATCTTCATCCACACGTGCACCACCAAATAGTACAGAGGAGGCGAGAAATCAAAAGCGCTGTAATAGATAATTTGAAAGACGTTCTTGCTGGCAAGAAGATAGGTAAAGGCCTCATCGCGCCAGATGCTCTGCACGAGAAATACAAGTGGGGTTTGAGTAAAAAGCCAGTTTAGCATAAATATCAAATGACAAAATCCAAATGACAAATCAAGCTCAAAGCACAAATTTTCAGAATTATTTTATTTGAACTTTGGATTTGACTTGACATTTGAGCTTTGAAATTTGAAATTCAGACTTTCTCAGTCACTTTATATGTTAATTTTTTCCCCAGAATTATTCGGGTATGTGCTTCAAGAGCAGGGAGCGATGATAAGATGAAAGACACCACCGGCAATAAGTACCACTGGATGATAAGAAGAGGGAGCCGCCTGGTCTCTGTTTTGGATTTGAGGCTTCCTCGCAGCTTGACATCAAGATACACATAGACCAAAAGCATCAGAGAAGCCAGGGTGAGAATGATCGAGGAGACCTGTGGCAATAAGAATCCGAGCACAGTGCGTTTGAACACTGGGTTGATAAGAGGAGGTATTGCCGCAAAGACCGTGAGGACGAAAAATGAGGTAGGCCAAAAGAGATGGGTCTCGATAAGAAAGAACACTTTCCGAAACTTAGTCCAGAAGGGAATATGAGGAGTCACGAAAAATTTGCTCATCGCGTAGCCAATGTCAGACACGCCTGAGGCCCACCGCTTCTCCTGCTCGTAGCGGTTCACCAAAGTGCGAAAGACCCCACCGGAGTACACAGCGTCTGCGTTGATAATCGTAAAAAGAGGCACGGTCTTGACCTTATCACCGAACGTGAAGAAGGCTTGGAAGTACACATGCCAGTCCTCAGGAATTATGTCCACATCCCAGAAGTTGATCTTCCGAAGAAGCCAGAGATTAGTAGAGTAGGTGGAGATATGGATGAGGTTCTCCTCAAATGAGAGAAACGCGAGGCGCAAGATCGAGGAAAGGGTGGCCTGCATGCGCACGAAAAAAGGGAGGCGCCAGAAGTTGTTGTAGAGAAGGACAGGTGCCCAGTAAAAATGGTATCGGCGCTGCCGATCGGTGAGATACGCGTAGGTGAGGTAGGAAAAATAATTTTTGGGAAGCTGCGAGTCCGCATCGCACACCGTAATAAGCGTGTTATCCTCCTTGATTCCCCTCTCGTCTACGTATGCAGACACAATATGCGCAGCATGAGTCTGATTAGAGGCTTTCCCGGCGACTTCGTTGGGTGTAAGCTCGTGGTAGGTGTCGATAATGTCTTTGAAATGATCTGCGTATTGCTTCTTGAGCACAGCGGCCTTCTCGCGCGCTGCCTCTTCGCGTTCTTCAAACGCCAGGACAAGCGTGATTTTTTTGTAGGGGTAGTCGGAGAGGACCAGAAGGTCGAGCGTCTCCTGAAGCTTCTTGAGAGTTTCTTTGAAGTTGGGGATGAGCACGAAGTGCTCGATGTCAGCTCCCCCTGCTTGCGCCTTGAGCTTGCGCTTCCAGGATACCTTGGACAAGGCCAGTATCTGTCTGTAGGAGACACAGGCATAATAGACGGTCTTGAAGGATTTGTAGAAAAAGTAAAAATCAAAGGCGATGATAAGGTATGCTACGACCGCGGGATGAAAGAAGGAGAGCCAGAGGGGGAGCGTGATGATGAGCCAGGACGCCACAGGCACGAAGCTTTCAAAAAATCTGATCCACAAAAGGGACGTCCCAAAGCGCTCACTCATAATAAGAGTATTATACTATAAAAGCTTTCGGTATAATGTGCCTATGGTATACATAATTCTTGCGATGCTTCTCTACACAGCGGCAATTATGTTCGCCACAACCGCCTCGCGCACTGCCAACACAAACCTCATCACTGCCGTTATCAATACCGTCTCTTCTATTATTCCGCTCGCTCTCGTTGTTCCACTTCTCAATAAGCAGACAATCCAGCATCAAAAGTTTGGTGTTACCATGGCGGCCGTGGCCGGCGTCTTTATTGCTTTATACGCCTTAACCATTGCCAAGGGGTATGCGACCAATAAAGTGGCGATTGTGGTACCTGTGGTCTTTGGTGGTTCGATATTTCTTTCGGCTATCTTGAGTTATGTTATTTTCAAAGAAAAAATTTCCCAAATGCAGGGAATTGGACTCCTCGTGCTTGGGGTCGGGTTAGGGCTCATAATCTACTCCCGACTCACAGGAAGATAACTTTAACTTTCGTTTCTGCGTTTTTTGTACAACTCCATACCTAAATACTTTGATTAATCAAAGTGTCTCGTCTCGTGTGCAAGACTCAACTCCATAATACCAGTTGACTAGTCAACTGGCATTATGATTAAACTTTAAGAAGTATGTGACTTACATGAGATGCAATGACTAGTCATATGACTAGTCACGTGACTAGTCATTCATGCGCAAAGCAGCAGATGTCGCGGTAGGGGCAGAAGTCGCACCAGGGGCCTTTGCGGTGGGAGAAATCTGAGGTGCGGATTGCCTCCACAATCTTATTGATCTCTTCCTTAATTGCAGGAATATCTTCTTCGTTTTTTTGGATCGATATCTTCTCACCGGCCTGAAGGTAATGATAGGTGAGGGTGATGTCTGAGGGATTTTTGCCATAGATGCCGCGAGCGGCCGCAGCTAGAAAGTAAATCTTAAGTTGCAAGCTTGTGCGTATTTTCTTCTCGTCGGGCATCCGGCCAGTCTTATAATCAATGATTTCAATCGCTCCGCCTTTGAGCTCATCCACACGGTCCATCTTGCCTACGATCTTAAAGTCCGAAAGTTTGATAGTGAACGATCGTTCAACGTCAATAAGCTTAATTTTGGCGTCGCGGAAATTTTTGTAATAACTCTTGAGCATCACTTCCCCATCACGCTTGGCCTTGAGCTGGTGGGCGATTGAGGAGTAGCCGATTGGGATCCAGTTGGTACGGTAAAGCTCGAGGAGGCGCTTTAGGTCGGGCTTCCTTTGGTTTTTATGCTCATTGTAGAATTCTTCTAAGGCAAGATGCACGCTCGAGCCCAGGGATTCCGCTGAAGTTTGGGGAGCGGGAATTCTGAGAATATATTTCAATTTATACTGCCGCGGGCAGGTGAGGAAGGTTTCAAGAGCTGAATACGAGAAGGTATTAATGGGTTGCTTGACCCGGACGATCACCTCCGGCTTTTTCTTGTACTCCAAGATCGAAAGCTGCGCCTTCTCTTCCTCTTGGATTGCGGAAAGCTTCTTGACATACTCCTGCCCGATCGCCTCCACGACAAACGGCGATACCTTGCGTGCACGCTTACCCTCACCGTAATAGGACGCGGCCGTGAGGATAAGCCGATCCGCAGCGCGGGTCATCCCCACGTAAAAAAGCCGACGCTCTTCCTGCAAGTGATAATCCCCCACTGGCAGTACTTCTTTGATCAGAGGATCAGGAATGGGGATCACCTCAGCCCGACTCCGTGTGGGGAACCGTCCCTGCACCAGATTGACCATGAATACGACGGGGAACTCAAGACCCTTGGCGCCATGCACTGTGAGAAGATGTACTGCGTCGTAGTCTGCCTTATCCTGGGCTTCCAGGATGGGAGAGTCACCCAGCTCCTCATGCATCTTGATAAAGTCAGTCACGGCAAATACTGACGCATCCTCGTGGGAAGTCTCGTAGGCCCGCAGCATGGAGAAGAACTTGGAGAGGGAAAGTGTGCGGCGCTCCTCTTCCGGGTTATCGACACGGCTCAAGCCCGCAAGTATCCCCGTGTCTTCTAGAAAATAGTAGAGAATCTGACCTGCTGTCTCACGCTTTCGTAGCTTCAGGTGGCGGTTAATCATAGCGAAAATTGTCGTGAGCTGCGTTTTGACCCTCGCGGCAATCGTCGGAAGATACTTATTGTAAATACCGCCTTTTTTCGCAAGTATTGCTTCAATTGCCTGGTAGAGCGTGAGATTGACGCGGCGGGCAAAAGCCAAAATAAGAGCCAGATCACGCTGCGGAATATCAAACTCCTGCATGTTGAGCACACGGTAGGCGCTGATCGAATCGTCCGGGTCTACAAGTACATTGAGATAGGCTATCATGTCGCGCACGTCCTGGTCTTTGAGAAGGAGAGAGGGGCCGTGAAACTGGTAGAGAATCCCCTGTTGGGCGAGGGTGCGGGTGAACGCCTGGAGGTGATTGTTGGCGCGGGCGAGAATCGCGATGTCAGAGAGTTTATAACTTGCACGAAGCTTTACGATCTCTTTGGCCACGAATTCGGCTTCTTTGTCAAACGAGTTGAAAAGATGATATGAAACAGGATCTTGAGGGGGTGGGGTTCGTACTTCAGAGTCTTCGTCCCAGATTCCCGCCCGGGCTTTTCCCCTCCGGTGCTCGGGCTTCGCGGCCTGCGGCTCCGTGGGGAGGCCCCTGGCCCGGGCGTACTGTTCCTCCGATAGATGTTTACCGCGTGCTGCAACCAAATTCTTCGAAATTCCCAGCTGCGCCTCCAGCGTGTCGGGGTCGTTGAACTTGATGAGGCGGTAGCTGGCGTCGAGTATCGGCTGGATCGACCGGTAGTTGCGGCGCAGCGTGACCTGGCGCGCGCGCTTGTAGTCGTTCATAAACGAAAGAATATTCGAGACCGAGGCCCCCCGGAATTTGTAGATCGCTTGCGAGTCGTCCCCCACCACAGTAAGATGTGGTCTTGCGGACGGAGGGCAGAGCTCCTTCAGGAGGAGATACTGGCAGATATTGGTGTCCTGGAATTCGTCCACCAGGACATACCGAAACTGCGCCCGGTAGCGGTTCAGAATATTCTTTCTTTTTCTAAAAAGGAGCAATACATAATAGATTAGGTCGGAAAAATCCATCACTCCTTCTCTGACCTTAAGCTTCTCGTAGGCCATATAGGTGCGAGCCAGCTCAAGCATCTTTTCCTTTTCTTCGCGCTCCACGCCGCGCTTCTTCTGAAGCCTTTTGGCATATAAGAAATACTGCGCCGGCGAGACGTCTTCATCCCTCAGGCGAGAAAAGTGTTGGAGTAAGCCTTCCAAAAATTTGGTGGGATTACCCAAGGGGCGGAAATATTTTAGGTTGAAAAGAAAAAGATGCGAGCGCATGAAAAGAATATTCTCAGCAGTGGTCATAAGCCGGTACCCTGTGGGGAGGCCGATGTGGTGGGCCTCCTGGCGCAGCACAAGATCGGCGAATGAGTGAAAGGTCGATATGGCCATCTGGAAGTATCCGTAGGGCATGGCTTGGTCGACCCGCTCCTCCATCTCGGCGGCGGCCCGCTCGGTGAAGGTGAGCGCTAATATTTCAGGTGGTGTGGCGAGCTTTTTTTCAATAAGATACTTGATTTTCTCCACCAAGACAGAAGTCTTGCCGGTGCCGGCTCCTGCCACAATAAGAAGCGGCCCGCGATTATATTCGACGGCTTCTTTCTGCTCTTTATTTAGACGAATATCGGGCATAGTAGATCATTCTATCAGATCGGTTTAGTTGTAGGTGTGGAAGCTAGTATGGTTTAGCGGTATAGTTAAACACGTTAACGCGTTAACGGGCTAACGAGTTAAGAATACAACAATGTAGCCATGTAACAATGTGACAATGAAGATGGTCAGCGCTTCCTATGCTGGGGCTCGATGTAGGCCTCATAGAGGCCAGCGAGAATGAAGATCACGAAAAGATTGACAAAAATCAGCGGCATGTAGGGAATCGCTTCCCCGGAAAGACGCAAATAGTGCACAGCGTAATATGCGATAAGAGGGATTGTCGCGGCATGAAGCGCTACCTGGAAAGTCTTGGCAAAAGGATGCGTGCTCCTAAAAAACAACACGAAGAGAGGATGCGCTACGGCACTTAGTATAAGTATATATATAGTGAAGAACGCAAAAATGACCAAAGGAAGCACCAAAAAGACAATGGGGATAAAAAAGGAATACAAAAAGCCAAGCTTGCGGTCGATCCTGCTACCCAGGTCCATGGCCGTGGCCTTGTCTATGTAAAAATCCTTTGCGTAAGGCTGCACAGGCCTCAGCAGCGGGATCTTCTCTGTATTTACCACTTGGTGGGCTCCAGTGAGGAGCACGTACGAATTGTAATTGACTATCTGCTCAGGCACTGCCGTTTCGTCTACCACAGCCAAGAGTATTTTTTTGTCGCGGTAATCAAGCCACCACAGGTAAGGTCGGCCTGTGCTGGTGCTGAGCACACCCCGCTCCACCTGGATCACCAGATCTTGCGGATAGGCCTCCACGCTCTTATTCAAGCCTGCGCGAAGATCCAAGACAGCGCGTGGGTGCACCGTGCCAGATAGTCCTAAGAAAAAAAGAAAGTTGAGGAATGCGACCAGCGCGAAGAAATATTTGAGGGAGAAAGAGAGACGGGCTCGCAGAATATGCACGTAGTAGGAGGGGTTGGGGATAGCGCTTTTGGCAGCAACATCAAAAAATGTCTTGACTTTTGTCATCCTACTTCCTATCATAGGGAAAGCACGAGCTAAAAGTCAACCCCATTAGAGATGAAATTGTCCACTGGGGGTCAGCCTACCTCCGCTAGGGGTGCTGCATTTTGTGTTTGACACTCGAAGGGGGCATCGTGTATAATGTTATTTTGGCAGCGTCAAGTTGCCTGCTTTTATTAATTTTATTGTTTTAATTACATGGCAGAAGGAGTCTTTCAGCGGAATAAACCCCATTTAAATATTGGTACCATTGGTCATGTCGATCACGGCAAGACCACTCTTACCTCAGCGATCCACTACGTGCTCTCCAAAAAGGGCTTGGCGAAGTTCCTCAAATATGAGGACATCGACAAGGCGCCTGAAGAGCGCGAGCGCGGTGTCACCATCAATATCTCACACTCAGAGTACGAGACAGAGAAGCGCCACTATGCGCATATTGACGCACCAGGACACGCCGATTACATCAAGAACATGATCACCGGTGCCGCCCAGATGGACGGCGCGATTTTGGTGGTATCTGCGCCTGATGGGCCCATGCCCCAGACCCGCGAGCACATTCTTTTGGCCAAGCAGGTCAACGTGCCTGCAATCGTCGTGTTTTTGAACAAAGTAGACATGGTCTCTGACAAGGAGATCATTGATCTTGTCGAGATGGAAGTGCGAGATCTCCTCAAGAAGTATGATTATCCCGGGGACGAGGTGCCTGTCATCAAAGGCTCAGCCCTCAAGGCGCTTCAGGATGATCCAGAAAGCATAAAAGCCATAGAAGAGCTCATGGCCAAGGTCGACGAATATGTGCCAGAGCCCGTGCGCGTCACCGATAAGCCATTTTTGATGCCTGTGGAGGATGTGTTCACCATTCAAGGTCGTGGGACCGTGGTGACGGGCCGCGTGGAGCGCGGAATCATGAAAGTCAACGAAGAGATCGAGAT
>CAYLLP010000017.1:0-23299 GCA_964384955.1 uncultured Gammaproteobacteria bacterium | reverse complement strand
GCAGTCCGATCTACTACGCTGCGGTCGTGGATTTCTCCGGGTTTAGTGAAATTATCGATGAGCTTGGAGGGGTGGACGTGGAGGTGGAGCGGTCCTACACCGACGAAAAATTCCCCATTGCGGGGCGAGAAAATGACACGTGTGGGGGCACGGACGAAGAATTTGTATGCCGATATGAGAAGGTCTCCTTCACCAAGGGCAAAACGCATATGGATGGAGCCACGGCCCTCAAATTTGTACGGTCGCGCAATGCAATTGGAGCGGAGGGAAGCGATTTTGCACGGGGAAAACGGCAGGAGAAGGTTATAGCGGCACTGCGCGTGCGGATCACTCGCGAGCTGGTCAGCTTTAATCTTCCAAAGCTCAAGAAGCTCTACGGGGCGGTCGACAGGACTGTCACTCGAAACATCTCCAATCAGCTTGCGGCAAGTGTTTTAGGCAATACTCTTCTCAAAGGCAAAATGAAATCCTCAAGTTATGCACTTTCCACCGAGCGTTTCAGAGTGCCCCCGGTCTCTGAGTATGGTCGGTATGTACTAGTGCCCACAGGCGGTAATGCGGCGCTGCATGGCTATATCGACTGCTTGATTGAGATTGGGGACCAAGCTGCGTGCGACAAGCTAGATCGCAAATGATACTATAATAAAGGCCATCGCCAAGAGAAACACGGCGATCGTGTAGTGGGCGACACCGGCCTCAGGCGCCGACGCGCTTGAGGTGGCTTCTGAAGGTACTACAGTGGGGGACTCTACCTGGGTGGGGGAAGGGGAAGTGATGGGGGCCTCTGTGGGGGCTACCGTGGCGGTTGGGGCTTGCGCCAGGAGGGTAGGGGCTGGAGAGGTAGGTGTAGCCACAGGAGGGTTTGTGGGTTGCGGGGGCTGGGTAGGGGAAAGAGCGACCGTAGGGGGCGTGTCGTTGAGCGATAATTGGTAGGTCACCGGCTTGAGCTTGGTGCCTGTTGGGGAAGGACTCGAGGGGGGCGCTGTCGGTTGGGAGGACAAGAGGCGTACCCCCACATACGAGATTCCCACAACTAAGAGGATTATAACTGCAATCAATATCGATTTTCGCGGATTAGCGCTAATTTTTCTCATATACAAAGTCAGGTGGCCATCCTTCAGCGGCAGAGTGAAGCTGTGCTTCAATGACCAAATTTTCAACACTGGCCGGGAGGGTGTATGAAATATAGTATACATTTTCGTCGGCGTTAAACTGTGTGGTCTCGTCAGCGGCGGTCCACTGCGTCTGATTGACACGAATACGGGCACGATCGACAGTCACCGACTGGACAGTCGCAATCCCTATAAATAGTTGTGTACCAGGAGAGAGGCCTTTCACATCTTCCCGGGTCAAAGGCTGCCAATTGAGATCATACATTTTTATGCCAGTCGACTTCACCAGAGCACTGGGACGCGGAGTTGGGACGACTGTCGATTTCTTGCCCTTTCCAAAGGTAAAAAAGCCCGCAACCACTGTAATTCCCAGCACGACAAGTACGACTCCTGTGATTATAATTGGCACCAAGGACGGCCTTTTTTTGATGATTGGAGCCGTGGCAGTGACCACTGGTGCCGGGGTCATATCAGGCACCCTTTGGGTAGGATCAAACTCGGGGATTTTCAGGCTCTGATTGGCAGGGCCCTTACTCTCCCGCCGGAAGGCACGGACTTCGTAGACAAGGGCAATCAGCGTGAAGAAAAAAAAGACAATCCCGATTTTGTTGAGGGACAAGATGACCTGTAAAAAATCCATAGACTACGTACTTACTATTGTAGGATATGTTATAGCGCAATTGCAAGGAGGAGTCCAGCTCCAAGAGTCAGAAGTGCAAGGCTCAAAAGAGCAAATGGAGCAATAGCCGCACCCGACACTGGCGCAGCCGGCACTGCAGTGGCGACCAGGGCCTGCGTAGGTGATGGAGAAGGTGTGGTGGTGGCAGTGGGGGTGAGTGTGGGGGAGATCACGGCCTGAGCCAGCAGGCGGCGTGGGGTAGGCGTAGGCGGCGCTTTGGTTGGGGAGGGTGGGCGAATCGTCGGAGAAGGGGGGCGTGGAGTCGCGACCGCAGCAAGCACATTATCTTCTTTGGTGAAGTCATAGTTTTTGTTGACGATGACAATCGCGGGCAAAGGGCTCAGATGGGCAAGGTCGGTCGTAATCTGACTGAGGTCTCCTCCTTCTCCCCGTACCGTGATCTTGATTACGTCGGTGGCGGTCACCACCTTAAGGGTGCCCGAGGGCGACTCTACGACATAATTGAGGGGAATAAGCCATTCCCCGGTGCCCTTGCTCAACGTCGACAAGGGCGCGGCATTGCCTATCTGCAAAAGTACCACTGCAGCCTCAAGCGGGACATTGTTGGCTTGCAGCAGCTTACCGTATGCAGGCTCAAGCCGCGAGATTTTGGCGTTTTTGTCCAGTGTGCGAAGCTCAAATGGGCTGCCGGAGACCCCCCCCACCAATTGGTTGCCCACCACCAGTTTATAGAAGTATGTGCCATTGGGGTCGAGTGTTTTGAGCGTCACATGGTGAGTGCGATAGCTTCCCCGCTTATTTTGTGAGTCTCGATCGTCAAGCGCAATTGCGGTAAGCGTCGTCGGGGAAGTGCCCCAGAGCACCCAGCCTGCGGCAGGATCTTTGGTTTGCCAGAAAATGGTGGCGCCTGAAGGGGACCTATTCGTGACCATCATACCCTCAACCTGAGGGGTTTGGGCGCGCAAAAAAGGAATGCCGCCTGTAAACAAATACTGGCCCATGAGAAGAATTGAGGCGACCACGACCACAATGGCCAGAGGCGTGGGGATTCTGAAGCCTTTTTGAGTGTAGAGCTGAGAATAGGTCATATGGATTACTGTGTTTTTTGATTGAGAATCCGCAGTGCCCGCTCAAAATCTTGAAACTGGTAGTCTTTGATGACTGGCGGCGGGGGGATATCGCTGGGTCCCTTGCTCTTCAAAAACTCATGGTAAATATCTGCGGTGATCCACGCTATTATAGTGAAAAATATGCAGATGGAGAGGACCAAAAATTCTTTCTTGTTCATAGATGGTACCCCTCCACTTCCAACACAATCCCGAGCGACCCACTTGGGGTCGCGCCCTCACTTTCTGCCCGTGTTATATTAATGGTGCTTGGTAGCTTGATTCGGCGGCCCGCTGACACCTCGGCAAGAAACCTCATCAAGTTGGGGAAGGAGGAGGAGGTCTTCATCCTCAGCTGGAGGATCTTTATATTGGTGCTTCCCCTTTGCTTGAGGTTGACTTCCCCGACCGTGACCTCGCTGAGTGCCACGGAGTTGCGCTCCCCTATAGCTTCAATATCAGAAATCAGCTTGTTGACATTGGGTCGCTGTGGAATTGCCTCCGATAGAAGTGGAAGCCGATCTCGCATCTTCTCCAAGTTCAGCTGAATCGCAATGATGCGCTCAATCGCCTTTTCATAGTTTTGATCAAGCTCAACCAGCGACACCTGTTCCTTCTTAAGGGAAAAGGCCGTCTTAAGGGACGGGCGGATGGCAGCAAACACGAAGATTGAAAAAATCAGGAAAAAAAGCGTCAAATAGGTGTAATCCCGCCCCTCCGGGGTCGTGAGCTTTTTTACAATTCCTTTAATCCAGTCATTTTTCATAGGCGTCAGGACTTAAATTTATCCAAAAGTAGTGAGAAAGTGATACCCAGATCAGCATCCTTCACCAAATTTTGAAGTGTCACAATTTCGAATCGCTTGTCAGTGGCGAGCTTTTGGTAAAAGAGCTGCACAGTGGCCGCGTCAAGAGAGGCGCCCGACATTTGATATTGGCCGTTTTGGATCGTCAGCTTGGAAAGCGTCACGTCTTGGGGAAATACGGACAAGAGGTAAGAAAGTGCTTCCTGCGTGGAATCCTGCTTGGAAGTGGAACTGAGCGTTCCTTCAACCTGCACGTCGAGTCTCGCGGCCTCCTCAAGAAGTGGGGTCGTGACTCTGATAATTTCGCGTTTCTGCCCGATTGCCTCCCGAAGCTCTAATATATCGTTGTCAATTTTAAAGCGGTAGAAGAGCACCACAATCACCACAAGCTGAGTGATGACAAGAATATATCGAAGATAGTTGAGGGCAAAGTGCACCGCCCGGTCAAAAAATTCCTCCTCTTTCTTCGATAAAAGATTTATGTCGTACTTCATCGCGCTTTCAACAGTTTGGAAAACTTAGCTTTGAGTCTGTCGGCTTTGTTCTTGTGGATCAATTTGCGAGTCACGGCCTTGTCTACTGTGGAGTAGACTGCAGTCAGCGCGACTTTCTTTTTATTTTTGACCGAAGCTTCGTATCCCTTCATGGTTTTTTTGAAGGCACCGGCGACGAGCTTATTACGAGCAGTTTTCTTCTTGTCCTGCTTCATTTTTTTTATGGCTGATTTTATAAGCGGCATATATAGTAACCTCCTTCCCCTATATTATTCTTGAAGGGACACCTGCGGTTTCCCTTCAGGGCGAGTAGGCAAAGCCTATCCTGCGGACAAGCTCGCCCCCTTCCCTTCCCTAAATAATAATGTTTTATAATTCATATTCTTTCTCGAAAATTCGCTTTCCATAGCTTCCTATGAAAAGCACTTCCAACTGGACTTTCCCCACCACCTCGTAGTAGATGCAACGACCGGAAGAGCACGTGCCCAGAAGATTATCTTGGTCCTCTGTGGAGCAGCTGCGCGAGCCTGACTTAAATTTGCAGCTTGTCTGGAATCCATCGGTGATAAGCTCGCTCTCTGCAATTTCGTCGCGCACCGTGGGTTTTCTTTTGTATGTCACAAGTATATCGGTGTTCTTCGTCCCTTCCGGCGCATTCTCAATAGCAATCACGATGCTTCCACGCTCGTCTCCTTTGAAGAGCGCGACCTTCACAGAAGGATCCACTGCCTGAATTTCTTCCTCGTTGTCGATGAGGCCTTTGGCTTTGTTGCTCAAACTCGCGCGTCCCACGACCATGAATAGCACTCCAGCCACAACCAGAAGAGAGACGATAATAAGAGCGAGCTTTTTTTTATTGCTAAAAAGATTCTTCATGACTATTGCTACGAAATGCTATGAAATTTGTAAATACTCCTCCAATCGGCTTACGTCCACGCGCTCCTGCCGCGTGGTGTCCCGGTCGCGCACGGTGACCGATGCACCCTCCAGGCTCTCAAAATCGACAGTGATACAGTATGGGGTGCCCACCTCATCCTGGGCGGCGTACCGCTTGCCGATATTGCCCCGGGCATCCCACGCAATTGTCGTCTTACCTCTTAGATTATGATATATTTTTAGAGCTGCGTCAATCAGAGGTTTTTTATTGGCAAGAAGGGGGAATATAGCAGCCCGGTAGGGGGCGATCGTGGGGTGCAGTTTGAGGACTACGCGTCCTTTTTCTTCGTGATAGGCGTTAAGAAGTAAAAATAGCGTGGCTCGATCTACGCCACCTGAGGTCTCAATGACCCACGGTGTATATTCGCGGCCGCTCTCGGGGTCTTTATAATTGAGCTTGTGGCGCGAGAGGTCCCAGTCGCCCCGGTGATGAATGCCTTCAAACTCACTCCAGCCGAAGGGTGCCTCGTATTCGATGTCCTCGGCCGCCTGTGCGTAATGGGCTCGTTCCGTGTTCTCGTGGCGGCGGAAGCGCAGCTTATGCTTGTTCATACCCAAGTCCAAGTACCACTTCATGCGCTCTTGCTTCCAATACTCGAACCATCTCTTGGCTTCTTTTTCCTCAGGCCTAATGAAGAACTCGAGCTCCATCTGCTCAAACTCGCGGGACCTGAAGGTAAAGTTGCCCGGCGTGATTTCGTTGCGGAAAGCCTTGCCCACTTGGGCTATTCCAAAGGGGATTTTCACACGGCTCGAGTCGATGACATTTTTGAAGTTGGTGAATACTCCTTGGGTGATTTCTCCCCGCAGATATGCCATCTGCTTAGGCTCGGTGACACCAAGAAGTACCTCAGTCATGAGGTTAAAGTGCGCAGGAGCGGTCCATTCCACGGTTTTTCCTTTGTGTTCCTTTTCGTGGGTCGCGAGCACCTCTTTGTGGTCTGCCCGAAAGCGCTGATGGCAGATCTTGCACTCCACCAACGGGTCTGTGAATGCCTCAAGGTGCCCAGAGGCTTCCCATACTTTTGGATTCATTATGATTGAAGCGTCGACTCCCACCACATCGTCGCGCATATGCACAATGTGCTTCCACCATGCGCGCTTTACATTGTTCTTAAGCTCCACGCCCATTGGGCCATAATCCCAAAATCCGCGGATTCCCCCATAAATTTCAGACGAAGGGTATATAAACCCCCGTCTTTTGGCCAAAGCGACAATTTTATCCATAATATGTACGCTTCCATTATATACGATTCATTCAGTTTGTGGTCAGTGACCGTATGACATAGCGGTAATTTTGGAGACAGCAATGATGTGATTTAGTGCAAGAGTCCTAGAGTAAACACACCCTCAGGGTGTGTTTTGGATATTGATTACACGATTAAGGCTACTCACTTTAATGATTTAAATCATTAAAGTGCCCTTGTTTAATTAATCAATTAATTAAACTTTAATGGTATGGGGGTTTATAGTTGACAGGTTATATAGTATGTTGCATAATGAAGGTAATGATCGATCCACCTGTACAGCCCGTTCCCGTAGCACCAACTTCATCTACACCTGTGACCTCGCACTCCAACAAATCAGCTCTCTATGTTGTGCTCGTTGTTGTGTTGCTAGCTGTGGTGGGTGCCGGCAGCTACTTCCTCGGTCAGCAATCGGGCACGCAAACCGCTCAGCCAGCTGCATCGATACCAACACCCACAACCCCACCTACCGTTCCCACTCCCGACGAAACCGCAAACTGGAAAACTTATTCTAGTTCTAAATATGGTTTTTCCTTTAAATACCCGAGCAATTACACAGTTGAAGAAAATAAGGGAAACGGTGTGACACCTGACGAAGTTACTGGTTATTTGTTGAAAGACGAAAATGGAAATACGGGGCTTAAATTTTTGGAAGGAGACGGTGGTTTTGGCTGCGGTGGACCTAAAAGCGATAAGACTATAACACTCAAGCTTGGCATGCAAACAATAACTATTGAAGAACTATGTGGACGTTACCCCATTCGTGTTACAAATAAAGCAGGAGCGATTCTAAACATAGAGCATTACCCCTACGAAGGCGATCCATACACAGAGACAGATAAAAAAATATTAGAGTCCGTTGTTGGTCTGCAAAAGTAAATCTTCCTTAGGTAGGGCGTCCTAGGGTTGATCCTAGTTTGTAAACCCCGGGGTTTGTAAAGTGCCAAAATGAACCTCGCAGGTTCATTTAATGGCCTTGCAACAATCCATATTAGGGGTTGAACCCCTAAATCACGAAGTAGGGGACTTTTTGGCCGATGACCTCCTCCACCACTTGCTTGAGGCCCGCCAGCTCCCGGCTCTCATCGATATATCCCAAGGTGCGAAGCACCTGATTAAGATATGTCTCAAGCACTGTAGGGTCGACGCCTTCTTCGCGGGAAAGCGCGACAAGATATTTTTTGGTGGCGAGGTAGAGACTAATCTCCGGCTCGTCCTCAGGAAGTAGGCGATCGAGGATAAAAAAGCATAAGTACGTGGTGCTCAATTTGTGCTCATGCGATTTAAGTCTCGAGAATGCGCTGACAAGAGTCGCCTCCTGAAGATATCGCCGCTGCCCTCTGGAGTGGATCACGACGCGCACCAAATTGCCGGTCTGGATCGCGCCCGCGCGACGGCTTGTGATGGTTTTTATACCCTTGGCCATGGCCGACACTTTGCCGTGGTCCTTGGTGAAGAAAGTCACGATGAAGTCGCGGTCGGGAAGATTTTTTTTCTTCAAAACGAATGCTTCTTGCGTGCTGGAGGCCATGTAGAATAATTATTGTTCAAACACATCGTCTTGAATAAGGTCACCCTCAAACACCGTTTTCCCATTAATATCGACGGTCAATGCCTGGCTGGTGACACCTGGCTGCTTCTGGATATAGAGCTTGTAGTCCTTCTCTTTGACCGAGTCGGGGAGGGTGTAGGTGATTTTTACCTTGGCTAGTCCCTTGGGTGAGACCGTCATGAAGCCTTCAAATACAGTCTTGCCAAGCTCATCATAGGTCAATACCTTGGTCTGGGATCCTTCAAAGTCCACAAGCTCCGAGCCCTTGGGGACATACACCCTCATCCAGTTGCGAAGCACCGCATTCAAGCACAGCCCCCCTCGCTCCAAGTTGCAGTCAGAGTGCGGGTAGGGGTTCTTAAAGGTGATTTCGACCTCCCGCTCTATCTTGCCGCCCTTTATTTTCGTGTCAGACACTATCGACTCCTCCACGAAAAGATTGGATTTGGCGCCTGCGAAATTGACATTGTTGATGTGCAGGTAGTCACCATCAAATTCCCGGATTCGCCCACCATAATTGAGCTTCTCGATGGACGCCTGGAGATCCGGGTCGGTGAAATTGACCAAGATATGCTTGGTATCCATGTTCTCGAACGTATTGGCGATAAACGGGCCCCAATATTGGGAGGGTGAGAAGCCTAAAATCTTCCCCAAAAGCGCCTCAAGAAGCTGTCCTAAAATGCCTTTTCTATCTTCTTTAATGTAGTTGACGGGACGGTCGACAATATCAAAAAGGGTGTAGATCACTTGCGGACAGTCGCATCTCTCGTCTTCTTTTGCCGAAAATACCACGCCGCCTGCCTCCGTGTCGCCAAAAATGGTGAGAAGATCGACCAAGACCTTGGTGTCAAGGGCAATCACGCCGTCGTAGTCCACGCGGCGGCCAGAATCCTCATAGAGAGAATTGAAGAGCTTGAGGCTTTCCACATAGTCAGGGGACAGATTGCTGTCGCGAATATTGAATTGAGACACATTTTTGTGGTACTTCAATATCTTCTCAGGCGCCACCGGATGATTGGCGATCGACTCATCGAGCCGGTAAATGTCGTCGGAGGATTCTTTCTTAATCTTGCCTTCATTGACCTTAAACACCGCGTAGGAGGTCAAGAATCCCCCTGTGGCACGGCGCTCCTTGTCGTTTTGGAATAAGATGAGATATGTTTTTTCCTCATCCTTACCCATAATTTCAGGCAGGCGCTTGAGAAGCGGCTTGGCGTCGACAAAAAGGGTAGAGACTCCGAGCATGCCATCCTTGAGGTTCTCTATGCTGCCCCTGACCTGCGTCTTCCCCAATTTCTTGGGGTATCGGCGGGGATTAATTTTGCTGATTCTCTTTTCTGCCTCTTCAATATTTTTTGATATGTCGTCGACCCGCACTAATACCTTGTCAAGAGTCAGGACCGCAGTCTGCAGCCTGTCCTCAGCACTCTTTTGGGTGAACGACACTTCTCCCTTTTTAAATCCGATAAGATCGGCGTACGGGGTGATGGCCTCGACGGCCTGTGTGCCGGCCGCAACCATATACTTGCCCCCCTCGACTCCATTTTTGAAGTCCGCCATATAGGGGATGAAGCTCGTCCAGTAGAGGAGGCGAGCGTCCTTTTGGAAGGCGGTATATTCTTTGGAGAACTCCTTGATTTCGCGATTGACAGCGTCAATATCGTTGGCGGCAAAAGACGCCTTGAGCTGTGCGGCTTCCTTCTTGAGTTTCTGCATGTGGCCGAAGACCCGAAGCGTAGGGTAGCCCAGGATTATAAGAAGCACAATAAGAACAATAGCCCCCTTTGAAAGTCTTTTTTTGGGGCCACTTTTGCGCCTGAAGCGAGATTGTATGTTGATTTTTCGAATAATCATGACAGCGCTTTCGTGTATCTATATATTATACAACAAATAGGCGAGTTTTTCACTATACAGCCCCGCGGCCCGTGATCATCACCAGCGGGGTTTGAATCATGATTTTGAGGTCCTGGAGGAGCGAAAGGTGCTCCACATACTGGGCGTCAAGGGCAATCCGCTTGTCGAAGTTGATATCGCTGCGGCCTGAGACCTGCCACAATCCAGTGATTCCAGGCTTGACCGATACTACTTTTTTGACCAACTCTTTGGTGTGGGGGTATTTCTCCTGCTGGGCATCAAGCTCATCAGGATAGTATGCCCGGGGCCCCACAAGGCTCATATCTCCTCGTAGGACATTGAGAAGCTGGGGAATCTCATCGAGGGAGTGCTTCCTAATGAAGCGCCCAACAGGCGTGATCCGCGGGTCGTGCCGGAGCTTATAGCTGCCCAGCTTATACTCTTCGTACAGATCGTGGAACTTCGGATCGTCCCGGAGAAGCGCGTGCGCGTTGACGATCATACTTCTAAATTTGAACATCCTGAATCGACGCTTGCGCTGGCCAATACGCTCAGGCACATCGGCAAATATAGGACCTTTGGAGTCAAGTTTAATGGCTAAAGCTGCTATCAAATAGATTGGAAAAAACACGATGAGAAGAAGGCAAGAGAGTACAATATCGGTGAGCCGTTTCAAGTGCCGGTCGTAGACACGGCCGTGAAATGGGGACGAGGAATCAGGCATGTAGACTCTATTGTAGCAGATGTAATGCTCGCTGCCAATTTTAGGAAAAACTGGGCCTGCCCTCGCTCCTCCTCACTAAGGCTCGGAGTACCCGCCTTTGTGAGGTGCTCCTCCGCTCGGCCACCCGTTTTTCTCTGATTAACTCACAAGCGGAACAGTACGCTCGGGCTTGGGGCATCCCCACGGAGCGCAAGGTACTCCTGAGCACTGGAGGGGAAGAGCCCGAGGGGGAATCTGGAACGTAGAATCAAAAAAATAGGAAGACAGCGTGTGCGCAAATCAAGTGAGATGTTCTTTGTCGGTGCCGGCGAAGCTCTCCACGATTTTTTTTACCTTTGCAACCGACGTTTTTTTGGCCACCAAGAGCGCGTCTCCCGTATTGACCACAAGCATATCTTCCAAGTCCACCCCCACTACCATTTTATTATCCTCATAATTGTATATCAGATTGTCCACAGAGTCCTTAATATGCACGTTGCCCAGCACAACATTGTCTTCCCGCTTCTCTTCTAGCGCTTCTTTAAGAGCCTCCCATGCCCCCACGTCGCTCCACCCGATGTCTTCGACTACAACCAGAGCATCCTTGGGATTGAGGCGCTCCAAGACCGCGTTGTCAAAGTGTATAACGGGCATCTTGGGATAGACCGTTTGGAGCTTGTGGGCGAAGGTACCCTTAGGACTTGCAAGGAGGCTAGAGATCCCTTCATAAATCGCAGGAGCAAAGCGCTTAAATTGATTAAGGACAAAGTGAGGGGTGGAGACAAAATACCCCAAGTTCCAGCAGTGCTTACCACTTTTGACATACACCTCCGCTACATTTTTGGCCGGCTTATATTTAAAGCCCTTAAATGTATGAAACTGTATATTGTTTTCCTCCTCTTGTGAGGGGCCGTACTCAATCCATCCTAAGTTGTCAGAGGCAAATCGTGGTTTTTGGCCGATGAAGATAATTTTTTCTTTATTTTTCTCGATGAGTGAGGAAGAAGCCTGAAGAATCTGAGCAAATTTCTTCTCATTTTGGACTAGGTGATCACTCCACAGGATCACGACGGGCTCTGTAGGGTCATACTGTGAGGCCAGATATGTCATCACCAGAGCCACCGCCGGGCCCACGTCTTTTTTGGCAGGTTCTCCAATGATGTTGTCGGCCGGAATCATGGGAAGCTGTTTTTTTATAATCTCAATGTATGAGAGGTCTGTCGAGATGAAAATATCCTCTGGCTTGAACTCAGGAAGTAGCCGTTTGACGGTCAGCTGCAAAGTAGACTTGCTACCTATAATTTTCTCGAACTGCTTAGGGGATTTTTTGCGCGACAGCGGCCATAGCCGCGTACCTACTCCGCCCGCGAAAATTACTGCTTTCATGTATTATTTTTCAATTCATACGACGAGATGTAATGGAAGCATCTAGTATACTCATGAACTTTTTTTTGTCAAATCCTGCAGCTATACGGGGTCCCAAAATGCGGGTCGACTGGTGTAGATTGTAAGGTATTTTCTCAAATCTTTCAATCGCTAAATAGAGAGAGTAGGGTGTCTGCCGATCGAAAAACAAGCCGGTCTTATTTTCCTTGACAATCTCCCTGACTCCACCTTTGGAAAGGGCGATCACCGGGCAGCCAAAAAATTGAGCCTCAACGGCAGTATATCCAAACTCCTCTTCCTGGGGCATAATAAGAGCCTGCGCATTTTGATAAAGCGCACCCAATTCTTCGTCCTGCACATCTTGAAGAAATGTAATGTTTTTCCCAGCTTGGCTCTTGAGCGCTGGCAGCATAGTGCCTCGGCCGACAATAACTAAGGGTTTATTTAGCTTGTTAAACGCCTTGACAACTATATCAACCCGCTTGTATGGTTCTAGTCGAGAGACCACTAAGTAAAATTGAGAATTGAGAGTTGAGAATTGAGAGTTAATTTTCAACTTTCCACTCTCAACTTTCAACTTGATCTTGGTCCAATACTCAAGATCAAAAGGAGGATACAATACATCGCTTTTGAGATCATAATATCGGCGCACTCGATTCTGGACCTCTTGTGAAATAGAAAAAATATGATCAGGTCTTCTAGCGGCCACATAATCATATTTTTTAAACGACTTAAACAATCTCATATTCTTGAGAACGTGAGAATGCTTCGTGAGTGTTTTTAGATACACCTGAGGATCAATCCATAAATATCGGGGAGGAGTGAGGAGGTAGCAAATATGAATGGTGTACGGCTTTGTAATTATAGATTTAGCGAATAAGCTCGTGACTGAGATTACAATATCAAAGTCGTCGAAATTAAAGGATTCAAATGCGTAGGGATAGAGAAAAAATGAGAGCTTCCGATTTTTTTTTATAAAATTCGGCAAGCGCTGAATAAACGAAGTGCGCACATCCAGATTCTTGGCCCAACTAGCTTTCTCCGGATCAAAATAGGAAGTGAAAAAGGTTGCGCGAGGATACATTTCTGCTAAAGTGACCAATACCCGCTCGGCACCTGCTGCCGAGTCGAGCCAATCATACACAATCGCCACCCGAAGCGGCTTATAAATCGCCATGGGCTAATTGTATCATTATTTGATTTGATACTTTATTTTGGTATAATAGTCCCTATTATGTCCATCACAGAACGGATGCGGGATCCTGACGGCTCGCTTTCTAGCCGGGAATATTGGTTAGGTGAGAATTCTAGGGGAAGACAAATACCCGTAAAGAATTTGAAAGACTTATTAGGATCCTTTCCCAATGATCCTGAGCTAGTTAGAATAAGACATGGACAAAAAAGAAGGAGCCATTTAAAGCAATTTTTGAACATCTCAAGTAAACTAACTAGAGGAATGGATATTAAAGGGAGGAGTTGGAACACTCGAATATTCCCCTTATCTCCTCAGAAGAAGGAGAAATTGGAACGCGAACGAACAATTTTGACCACCAAAATGCAAGAAATGCGACAAAATCACTAATTAATATACTACTTCACCGTGACGCTTTTGGCGAGGTTGCGGGGTTTGTCGGGATCGTATTTTTTTTCCAGAGCTAAATAATATCCAAGAAGCTGAGCGATCACGACATTGGGTATCAAGGTGGCCTCTCCGCAGTTTTTGACCTTTATAAACTCATCATACACGCTATTTCGGCGGCTTGAGACGCCAATCACATACGCCCCTCTCGCCTTCACCTCATAGGCCGAAGACAAGGTGTCTTGATACGTCTCATCCTCGGGATTGTAGACAATGACAGGCGTACCCTTATCAATAAGTGCCATCACTCCGTGCTTGAGCTCGCCACCGGCAAACCCTTCAGCATGAATATACGACACTTCTTTGATCTTGAGAGCAGACTCCAGCGCAAGTGGGTACGAAGTGCCGCGTCCCAACACAAATACGTGCTCGTGTTTGGCCACCATCTTGGCTAACTTCCGAATGTCATGGCCATTTTTAATAATTGCCTCCACCTCGAGGATTGCATCGCGAAGCTGCGCGCGGCCGCGCTCTAGGGTACCTGCCATCTGATGGGCGGCCAGAAATAGCACTGCGATTTTGGCAGTAAACGCTTTGGTGGAGCATACGCTCTGCTCGGGTCCTGCTCCAAGAAGTATTTTTTTGTCGCTCATGCGATAGAGCGAGGAGCCCAGCGTATTGGTGATCGCATAGAGAGTGGCACCACGGCCTTTGAGCGCTTTGGCGCTTGCGATGATATCAATCGTCTCACCCGACTGAGACAGCGCTACGACTAGGCTCTTTTTTCGCAGAAAGCCTTCCATATAGCCAAATTCCGATCCAATTGAAGCGTTGATATGAAGACCTGCAATTTTGGAAAAAAGATAGGTGCCCGCCTCGGCCGCATAATATGCAGTGCCACAGCCTATGAGATAGGTGCCAAAGGCAGACGAGATCGCGGCCGCAAGCTCCTTGATTTGCTTCTCTTCTTGGAGCAGATTTACGAGTACCCGGGGCTGCTCATTGATTTCTTTGATCATGTAGTGTGGGAAGCGGCCAAGGCTCAGGTCCTCCTTTTTGTAGGGGAGCGGCGTGAATTTCATGATTTTTTTCTTGTTTTTGGAGTCGTACAAATGGGCGCCATCGCGGCCTACATGAAATAGTTCCCCGTCTTCCAGATAGTACACGCGCTTGCTGTGGGGCAAAAGCGCCGTGGAGTCGGAGGCCATGACAATAGTGCCTTTGTCTTGTGCAATGACCAGCGGAGACCCATTTTTGATCGCTACAAACTCTTCAGAGGCGGGGAAAAATACAATGAATGCGTTGAGCCCTTCAAGCTTTGCAAAGACCTTCATGACAGCCTCTTTGGATGATCGGCCATTTTTTAATTCATTTTCAATAAGATGATCGGCCACTTCGGTGTCTGTGTCTGAGGCGAACTGGTGACGGCCTGGGAGATCCCTTTTAAGGCTCGCAAAATTCTCGATAATGCCATTGTGAATGAGGACCACCGTCTGGTTGCAGTCTGTGTGAGGGTGGGCGTTGGCGCGGGTGACGCCTCCATGGGTAGCCCAGCGGGTGTGACCTAGACCCATAGACGAGGGGGAGGCAGGAATGGTCGCCTCACCGATCTTACCCACTTCTTTGGTGATCGACAATGAGCCGTCCTCGCGACGCACCGCCACTCCCCAGGAGTCATAGCCCCGGTACTCGAGGGATTTGAGCCCAGAGAGGATGATTTGGGCCGCCGTGGAGGCCTTTCCCTTATAGGCAAATATCCCGCACATAAGACCTTTATTCTACCATATGGAGCGAATTTTGGTACAATATACCATGCAGAATTTGGTCTTTGCACCAGCCTGGATTGATGGCTTTTTCGTGGCTCTTCTCCTGTATTTCATAGTCACCAGCCAGGGCTTAATTCACACCGTCGTGGAGACGGTGAGCTTTTTGATTGCGCTCGTTGCGGGGTATCGTTTCTATCCTTTGGTGGGGCGGGGAATCGCGAGCTATTTGTCGATGCCCAATGGGATTTCTCAGGCCATAGGGTTCTTCGCCACGTGGTTCTTCATAGAGCTCGTGGTATCCTTGCTTGGCACCTACCTGGCGCACCGATACTTCAAGAAGTACCTGCGAAGCCGCACCAATCAGCTCTTGGGGTACGCACTGGGCGCGGTTCGCGGAGCGCTCCTTTTCCTTTTTTTTGTGAGCCTTGCTTTTGCTCTACCTGTGCGCGGGCAGCTCAAGCAAGCAATTCTTGACTCGCGCTCCGGCCCCCCTTTTGTGCGTCTGGCAAGCGCCGTAGAGGGCCAGATCAAGAACGTCTTCAATGACGCGATTCAGGAATCTCTCAACTTCCTGACAATCAAGCCCGGGTCGAGCGCCAACTATGATCTTGGATTTGAGGCCGCGGTGAAGCAGCTCACTGCCGACCCGCAGTCGGAGACCGAGATGCTGGCTCTGGTCAATAAGGAGCGCGCCGCCCAGGGGGCTGGGTCACTTACTATAGATCCACGGCTCACGGCCGTAGCCCGCGCATATGCCACAGAGATGTTTGAGAATGGATTCTTCTCCCATGAGTCACAGGTCGATGGCTCCACACCAGCAGAAAGAGTGGAGCGGGCAGGGATCGAGTATGAGGTGGTGGGCGAGAACTTGGCGTTTGCCCCAGATGTGTATATCGCACACCAAGGGCTCATGAACTCTGAAGGGCACCGGAAGAACATCCTTTTTCCTGACTTTGGGCATGTAGGGATTGGGGTCATAGATGGTGGTGTGTATGGCCGCATGTTTGTGCAGGTTTTTAAAGATTAAGGACTGTTACAATAATCCGTTATACAGAGTGCCGCACTCTGTTTACAGAAATTAGAGATTAATATACGTGAATACTACGCTTCTTATCATTCGCCATGGTCAAGTGGACAATCCGACGGACCTAATTTATCACCGAGCGATTGATGTGAAGCTCTCTATCGCTGGCGTCGCACAGATGAAAACTGTAGGGGAAAAACTCTTGGAGCTTCATTACAATCCCACCACGATCTACACAAGCCCTCTGACTCGCACCATGGAGACGGTCGCTGAAATTGCCAAATCATATCCTGAAATTCCGATTATCAAAAATGAAGATATAATTGAATCTAACGCTCCGGGGCTTGAAGAGGTGACTAACAAATGGATCGAAGAGGCCTACAAGAGAGGATACGATGAATATAACGATCCCAAATATAAAGGCATTATCGAAGCGCCTTTGGCGATTGCCGCGCGGATGAAACGAGCGATCTATAAGATTGTTGATAAGCACCGCGGCGAGACGGTGATTGCCGTGAGTCACGGCGATCCGATCGCCTTCCTCAAGCTTGCGCTGCTGCACCCCGAGATCGCCCCCTCCGGACACAAAGATTTTGAACACATCTCTCCCCCTGAGAAAGGCTCAGTCTGGGAAATTGTCCTGGACTCCGACAAACATCTAGTCTCTCAGAAAGTCGTGCTGTAGAATTCACTAAAACAAATCGATTTGGTCGGAGGGCGCCTCTGGTTTCTTCATTTTTTCTACTTTTTTTTCGTGCTTCACTTCCCGCGCTTGCTCATTGAATATCCGCGCCTTAAGGGTCCTAATCTCGAATTTGTCAAACGTGTCTTTCAATTTTTCGTTGAAGCCCAGGAACTTTGTCTTGTCGATGTTGTTCTCAACTTTCACATCTAAGAGAATCGTGGCAAGACGCTTGGACAAGACCACGTTGGCCTTGTTCTCAAGAAGTAGCCTGCGGATTCGCTCCTCTTTAATGTTGTCGAGATTTTTATATATGTTTTCCACAGTTCCATATTCAGTCAGAAGCCGGACCGCGGTCTTGGGGCCAATTCCTTTGGCGCCAAAATAATTGTCTGAAGGGTCCCCGACGATTGCTTTATAGTCTGGAATTTGCGAGGGGGGAATTCCAAGCTTTTTCACGACTTCCTCTTTGTCATAGACGGTGACCTCACTGATCTTGTGTTGCGGGGTGATAACAAAGACGTTTTTATCGATGAGTTGCATGATGTCCTTGTCTCCGGTGAGGATCAGAATCTTAAAGCCCTTCGACTTGTAGCGCGCGGCAATAGTGCCAATCACATCGTCTGCCTCAAATCCATCCTTTTCTAGCCTGGTGAGACCGGCGGCGTCTAAGGCCTCGCGGATCATCGCAAACTGCATCTTGAGCTCGTAAGGGGCGCTTGGCCGCTGAGCTTGATAAGATGCGAGTAGTTTGGCTCGGAAGGTGGCTTTGGGTGTGTCAAAGCAAATCACCAGATGCGTGGGCTTGAAGTCAATGGTCGCCTTATAAAGGATCGCAAAAAATCCATGGAGAGCATTGGTGTGCAGACCAGACTTATTCTTAAAGTCAGGGATGGCGTGAAAAGCTCGGTGGATTATCGCGTTGCCGTCTATTAAAAGAAGGGTGTTCACAGAATTCCTAATTACTAATTTTCCCGACGAATTACATTGTCGGGATCCCGGCCGCTAGCGTCGGGACTAATTTCTAATTAACCTAATTGATCTAATCAAATCCCAATAACCAATACTCCAATTGGTGCTTGATTAGAATAATTAGAAATTAGGTCAATTAGGCAATTTCTTAGTAGGCTTTTTAAGTACGGAGGCTCGCACCTTGGGGCCGGCGATTTTCACAAACTCGTCCTCGTCAAGACTCTCTTTCACGAGTAACTCTTTTGCAATCTTGTCCAAGATGGTCTTGTTGGTCTTAATCACACGGGCCGCATTCTGGAAGCACTCACTCAGGATTCTTTTGACCTCATTGTCGATTTTCCCCAGCGTTTCTTGGGATACGCTCGTCTGCTCGAAGTAGCCCTTACCCCAGGAGGTGACGTCTACGCTTGGCCCAAGATTAATCGGTCCTAAAGCGCTCATGCCGTAGTCCGCCACCATAGCGTAAGCAAGGCGTGTGGCTTGATCAAAATCATTGGCGGCGCCTGTGGTGACCTCGTTGAACACAAGCTCCTCTGCGGCGCGGCCCCCGAGCATGACCGCAATCTGCTCAAGAAGGGCGGTTTTGGTCTCATGGAGCTTATCTTTGGTAGGTGGGGTCATGGTAAAACCCAAAGCAAGTCCACGCGACACAATTGAAATCCTATGCACCGGGTCGGTGTGGGGGAGAAAATGCGAGACAATTGCGTGGCCGGCTTCGTGATAAGCTGTGAGGCGCTTGTCGTCCTCCGACTGCAGCCGCTTTTTTTCGGGCCCAAGCTTCACCTTGGTGGCGGCCTCTTCGATGTGGTTCATGCTTATTTTGGTGGCCGTTTCGCGAGCTGCGTGGATCGCGGCCTCATTGAGCATATTTTCAAGGTCTGCGCCCGAGAATCCGACTGTGCGCTTGGCCACACGATCCCACTCAACATTTTCCTCAAACGGCTTGCCGCGCATATGAATTTTAAGGATTTCTTTGCGGCCTTCAAGATCCGGATAGTTCACTATAATCCTCCGGTCGAAGCGGCCCGGTCGAAGGAGCGCCGAGTCAAGAAGATCTCCACGATTAGTGGCCGCCATCACAATCACCCGCTCATTGGGCGTGAATCCATCCATCTCAACCAGAATTTGATTCAAGGTCTGCTCACGCTCGTCATGGGAAGGCATGCCTCCACCTGAGCGGGCCCGGCCGATTGCATCAATTTCATCTATAAAGATAATTGCGGGTGCGCTTTTTTTGGCTGTCGCAAACAGATCTCTGGCACGCGCAGCGCCAATCCCCACAAGCATCTCCATAAATTCCGATCCCGCGATTGAAAAGAATGGGACGCCGGCCTCTCCAGCCACTGCTTTGGCAAGGAGCGTCTTGCCACATCCTGCGGGCCCCACCAATATCACGCCCTTGGGCGTGCGGGCGCCAAGCTTGGTATATTTTTCAGGATGCTTGAGAAAATCCACCACCTCGACGAGCTCTTTCTTGGCCTCCTCCACGCCAGCCACATTGGCGAAAGTGACTTTAGGCAAATCTTTATTGAACTTCTTGGCACGAGACTGGCCAAACGAAAAAACCGATTCCTGTGCACCTCTGGCCTGCCGAAAAAGAAAGATAAAAAATGCAATCATAAGAATCGTGGGGATCATATTGGCCAGAAAATTCATAAAGCCGGCTGACCCTGCCGTGTCTTTTATCGAGACTTGCACTTTTTGCGGGTCAAGACCTGCATTCTTGAGAGTCTCGAGGAAGCTTGAGCCCTCTTCTTTGTAGGTGAGAGCGAGCTTCTGATCTTTGTAGTAGACTAAGACCTTATTGTCGATCACCTCAAGCCGCTCCACACGCCCACGGCGCACATCCTCCACGACTTGCGTAATAGGCTTCTCGGGTAGGGCTTTTTTGATTTCAGACGAAAGAGACCTAAATGAGAGAAACAAGAAGAGAGAAACAAAAAAAATAATAAAAAGTGTGCGAGCATTCAAATTCATCTTTAGCTCCCACATTTTTCGCGGGCCAAAAGGCGATCCTGACCTCTTATTACTTCTTGAATTGTTGCCAATTTTGTCGTTGCTCATGGCTCGTATTGTAGCAGATTTCTGATAAAATTGCTATCAGATTGCAAGGTGAATTGCCAATATGAACATTCTAAGCACTAAAAGTATTAGTGAGGAAGCGCTTCTTGAAAGTGTGATGAAAGTGCTCCGAGGGGGAGGGCTTGTGGTATTTCCGACAGATACCGTCTATGGACTTTTGGTGGACGGGATCCAAAAAGCGGCTGTTGCTAAGTTGTTAAAGTTCAAGGAAAGGCCGCCGGGGCGGGCAGTATCGGTGTTTGTCGCTGATATACCAATGCTGAAAAAATATGTGAAAGTTGACGCTGAGAGCGAGCAAAAACTGGCCTCCCTTCTTCCCGGGCCTTATACTGTGGTTTTGCCGTCTCTAGGTAATGTCGATCACGCGCTTGAAGCGGAGAATGGGACTCTGGGGGTGCGGATACCTGCCTACTCATTAGTGACCAATCTGGTAGCCGAATATGGCAGACCCGTGACGGCCACCTCAGCAAATATTTCGGGCAAGTCTCCCTGCTACTCACTTGCGGCTCTTATGAATCAACTCTCAGATAAGAAACAAGCCCTCGTCGACCTTGTGGTTACGGGCGGGCAGCTGCCCCGCAACAAGCCCTCCACGGTAATCGATCTCACGCAGAGCTCGATCAAAATACTTCGCGCCGGCGACATGGATCCTACTAAAACAAGGACATACCTCTCAAGCTCCGCTGAGGAAACCCACAAAATTGCACGAGAAACGCTGCGGTTATCCCTACGATCATCCCTAAGGATGTCCCTAGGGACGTCCTTAGGGAAACCAATAGTGTTTATCCTCGAGGGGGATCTTGGGGTGGGGAAGACAATTTTCGTGAAAGGGATTGGGGAGAGTCTTGGAATAAAGAACATTATTTCGCCAACCTTCGTAATTTATTACGAATACCCATTTAAAAGAAAACAGACTCTAGTGCATGTCGACCTTTACAAAATTTCTGATCCTGATGAGTTTAAACACCTGGGTCTGGCGAAATATTTAAAGGAAGGAAATATTATGGCCATTGAATGGGGTCAAAAAGCAGGAGAAATCTATAACACAATTAAAAAACGCGCACACATTGTGTACGTCAAGATGAGCTACGTGAGCCACGACAAGCGAAAAATTCAGGTCACCAACCCATGAAAATTCTTGCAATCGAGACCTCCTGTGATGAGACCGCCGCCGCAGTGGTAGACGGGCGGCGCGTCTTGGGGAGTGCGATTTACTCCCAAGTCTTGATTCACAAAAAGTGGGGTGGGGTAGTGCCTTTTTTGGCAAGGCGTGCGCATGAAGAGCGGATTGATCTTATCGTTGAGGAGGCGCTGAGAAAAGCATTTCATTCCAGTCATTCCCGACTTGATCGGGAATCCAGAAAGATGGATCCCCGCTTTCGCGGGGATGACAGCGATCGCGGTGGCTTTATCAAAAACATTGATGCGATCGCAGTCACGTATGGACCTGGACTGGCAATTGCTCTTGAGGTAGGGATTAGAAAAGCAAAGGAGTTGACTACTAAATATCACAAACGCCTCATTGCTGTCAATCACATGGCTGGCCACATCTACGCCAATTTTGCAGAGAACTCGCAAGGAAAGCCTGACCGCGAATTTGAGTTCCCCTACCTTGCACTACTCGTGTCTGGCGGTCACACAGAATTGGTCTATTTTGAAAATCACCACGAATTTGAGGTGCTGGGCGAGACTGTAGATGACGCGGCTGGAGAGGCCCTTGACAAAGCCGCTAAGATGCTCGGTTTGGGCTACCCTGGCGGCCAGGTGATTGAGCGGCTAGCCAAAGAAGTCGACAATGAAGATCGTTATCGTTTCCCCCGCCCTATGAGTAAATCACAAGATGTAAACTTTTCCTTTTCGGGATTAAAGACGCATTTTCTGTATTTTTTGAAGAAGCAAGACGAGGCGGAGATAAATAAAAATCTAAAATATCTGGCGTCATCCTTTCAAGAAGCGGTAGTTGACACCCTTGTCCTCAAAACGCGCTTAGCAATCGAAAAAACCGGCATCAATCGATTGATTTTGGGTGGAGGAGTGTCGGCCAATACTCGACTCCGCGCGCGCCTCAAGCAAATGTTGAAAGAAAATAATGGATCACTTATTACGCCACCTCAAAAATATCTCTGCACCGACAACGCCGCCATGATTGGGGTTGCTGCTCATTTTCAGGCAGAGAAGAGGCAGTTCGTGAAGGATTTGAGTACACTCGATCGTGTGCCTCGTTTGAAGCTTGGAGTAGTTTAGACCGTCTCAGGAAGATGGTCGGGGATTTTCTCTTTAAATTGCTGAGTTTCTTTCTCTAATTTTTTCTCTCTAGTGTATTGTTTGAGCTCTTTTTTTGAAGTTGCAAGATTAATAAATCCCAATGTGACAAGCCCGATACCGGGTAATGGCTTATCGATGGCAAACGCCATAAAGCTTGCGGCACCATCTATAAAAGCCATCGAAGCAAAAAAAGTTGCCCCTCTAAGATTTATTTGTTCGCTTTTGACCCCTCTCTCAGCCATAAGTACATATTTTACCACAAAAGACGCTTTCGATCAATTTTGCCCAAGGTTGCAATTCCTGACCGTTAGGAGTACAATTGAGCATGTTGACTCTCAAAAACCTCACCGTCAAGGCGGGCGATAAGACGATCATCAAGAACTTTAACTTCGAGTTCAAGCCCGGCAAAATCTATGCCGTGATGGGGCCAAATGGATCGGGCAAATCCACCCTGGCCCACGCCATAATGGGGAACTCAACCTATAAGGTGAACGGTCGTTCACGCCTTATCTTTCAAAAAAAAGATATCACCAAGCTCGACAGCACAAAGCGAGCAAAAGCAGGCATCTTCCTTTCGTTTCAGACGCCACTGTCCTTGGGCGGCGTGCGACTCTACCAGCTCTTGCAACTTGCTCTCTCGGGCATCAAAGACCCTCTCAAAATCCGCGAGGAAGTGAAGAAATATGCCAAAGAGCTAAAAATCAATGAGGAGCTCCTCACAAGACCTCTTAATGAGGGTGCCTCCGGTGGGGAAAAGAAGAAGCTTGAGGTGCTGCAGGCTGCGGTACTGGGCCGCACGTTCTTTATTTTCGACGAGGTCGATACCGGAGTCGACGTTGATGCCCTCCGCACCATCTCCAAGTTCTTACACAACACTAAAAAAGGGAAAACGTATGTGTTGATCACCCACTACAACCGAATTTTGAAATATCTTGCGCCCGATCAGGTGTTAGTCTTGGTTGGGGGTGAGCTTAAAAAAGTGGGGGACAAGCGCTTGGCCAGCACCATTGAGAAGGAAGGATACGAAAAAATTTCTAATTCCTAATATTCCCGACGAATTAAATTGTCGGGATCCCGGCCGCTAGCGTCGGGAC
>CAYLLP010000016.1:0-23734 GCA_964384955.1 uncultured Gammaproteobacteria bacterium | reverse complement strand
CAAGAGACTTCGCTTGATATTATTTTTCGCGCCACAATCGATGATGACGATTCTCTTTTTGCCGCCTTTGAAATACTCCACTTTTTTGGTGGACACTTCTGATACCAAATTTCTGGCATTGGGGTCGTCAAACGGCATCGACTTAGTGTCAAACGAAATCCCGCCCAGCATCGCGCCTTGTTCTCTTATCTTAATGGTGAGCAATCGAGTGTCTTTAATTTCAAGCGCAGGAATTTTGTCTTTTTTAAGCCATTGCGAGAGGGTCATTACCGAAGTGGGGTGTGAAGGAGTATCAATATAAGTTGAGACAATAAGACCTCGGATTTGGATGCGCTTGGATTCCCACCAGTAGCTTGGTCTACCGATTCCGTAGTTGCCCACCAAAGGGTACGTCAAGACGAGTATCTGGCCGCGATATGAGGGATCAGTGAAGCTCTCCGGATATCCCACCATTCCTGTGGCAAACACTACTTCTCCAGAGACTGATTTTTCGTAGCCAAAACTGATGCCTTCAAGTGTCGTACCATCTTCTAAAAATAATTTACTGGTCATAAAAAATTAAACTCGAAGCACGAAATCCGATCCCGCCAGGGCGGGACGAATTTTGAAAATTAGAACATTTAAATTTATTTCGAGTTTCGATATTCGAAATTCGAGTTTATAATACATCAACGTCGTGCGGATGCGACTCGGTAAGAGACGCCTGTGTAATCTGCACAAAATGAGCTTTTTTCCATAAGGCTTTTATATCTTCGGCTCCACAATAAGAGAAGCCGGATCTCACCCCTCCCATCAGTTGGCGCACGAGGTCACCGACACTCCCTCGATAAGGCACCACTGCCTCCACTCCCTCTGCGGCATAGTCCTTGAGGTCTTTTTTGACTGTGTCGTCTTTGGCACGCCGGTCAGCGTTGGCCATCAAAGATGCCATGCCGCGCGTGAGCTTGTATTTTTTGTTATTTCGATAAAAAGTTAAGGCTGGGGACTCCTCACATCCGGCAAAAAGCCCGCCGATCATCACCGTCGAGGCTCCAGCGGCGAGGGCTTTTACGATGTCACCTCCACTTTTGATTCCACCATCGGCAATGATTGGTACTTTACCCCGCGCCGCAGCTACACACTCCTCGATCGCCGAAAGCTGAGGCGCGCCGGCCCCTGTGACAATGCGGGTCGTGCAGAGTGCGCCCGGTCCAATCCCAACTTTAATGGCAGCAGCACCTGCCGCGATCAAATCTCGCGTAGCCTCTGCTGTGGCGACGTTTCCGGCTATAAATTCAATTTTGGGAAATTTTTTGACGAGCGTACGAAGCGCGGCTATAAGATACGTACTATGACCATGTGCAATATCCAAGACGATTACGTCCGCTCCCGCGGCAACCAGTGCCTGAGTCCGCTCCAAGTAGTCGTCTTTTATACCAATGGCGGCTCCCACCAGCAAGCTCTCCTTTTTTACTTTCTTGACCTCCTCCACGTGGGAGGCAATTGGTAAAAATCGGTGAATAATGCCAATTCCTCCCGCCTGAGCAATTGCAATTGCAAGGGACGATTCTGTCACTGTATCCATGTTGGCCGACACCAGTGGTAGCTTGAGCTTGATTTTCTTAGTGAGATTTGTGGATAGATCCACCTGGCTTCGAGATTCGACCGAAGTCTTTTGTGGAATCAGAAGCACATCGTCGAATGTGAGCCCCATTTTCTTAATTTTTAGCATTGTTAGTAGGAACGACTCTTAATGATTGCGTTGCGATCTTGTCCGTTGGAGATAATTTCGATGGGTAGCTTGAGGTAATCACCAATAAATCGAATAAATGTCTGAGCATTTTTAGGAAGCTTTTTGAAATCCGCAATGCCGCTAATATCTTCATTCCAGCCAGCAAAGATTTTATATGATGGACGAAGATGTGTCAACTCCTTGTGCCCCGTCGCCACATATGGAATTCTCTTTCCACCAAGCATGTAACCGGTACACACTTTAATTTCGGGCAGTCCGGTCAGGACATCAATTTTAGTGAGCGCCAATGCGGTAACCTCGGAAATCTGCGTCGCAAATAAGACCGCCTCCAGATCAAGCCAGCCGACCCGCCTAGGCCGGCCTGTGGTGGTGCCGTACTCTCCACCCCGCTCTCGAAGATCGGTAGCAAGGCTGCCGACTATTTCCGTGGGCAGTGGCCCACCTCCAACACGCGATGTATACGCCTTCACGACGCCAAGTACCTTGTCGATGCTGCGCGTGGAAATACCTGCGCCGGTCGTAGCCGCGGCCACAATTGTGTTGGACGCAGTCGCGTACGGGTAGGGCGACCAGTCCACGTCCAGCATCACCGCTTGCGCGCCTTCCAAGAGAATCCGCTTTTTTTGAACTCGGGCTTTCTGAAGAAGCGAAAAAGTGTCGTGCACATAGGGCAACACGGCACTTCGCAGTTTCTTTAGTTTCGCAAGCTCCGTATCCTTTTGTATCGGTGGTACCCCAAGAGCCTTGAGGATTTTGTTTTTTATCCCTGTCTGGAAATTGAATTTTTCGACGAAACTTTTCCAGTCCAAGAGATCATATAGTCTGATTCCGTTGTAGCTCACCTTATCGGCCGCAACCGGACCAATTCCCCGGCGGGTAGTGCCCAACCCCGCTCCACCGCGTGCTTTTTCATATGCAGTGTCCAGTGCCTTGTGATAAGGCAGTATAAGATGGCACCGAGGAGAAATGAAAAGTCTATTCTTCACCCTGATTCCCTCACCCTCGAGCATCTTGATTTCACCAAGTAAAACCTCAAGATCAACAACTACTCCATTGGCAATCACTCCTGTTACTTTTTTGTGCAGAATTCCAGAAGGCACCAAGTGGAGCGCAAATTTTTTGTCGCCCACGACGATTGTGTGCCCGGCATTATTGCCACCCTGGAAGCGTACCGTGAAGTCAAAGCTCTGCGCAAGAAGATCTACTATTTTACCTTTGCCCTCATCCCCCCATTGAAGTCCAATTACGGCGGTAATCATCGTCAGGTTATAATTATAGCATATTTTTGCCTGAAAATCTATTTTTTATGGTATAATAAGTGAATGATCGTCATCGTCGATTTTGGCTCTCAGACAGCGCATCTGATTGGAAGAAGAATCCGGGAGCAGGGGGTAGCGATCAAGATTGTGGAGCCTTCTCACTTTGACGGCCGCACCTCCACATCTGAGGGCATGGCCGGTATTATCTTCTCCGGGGGACCTGCTTCAGTGTACGAAAAGAACGCGCCATCGGTGAATCCTTCGGTATTTGATTTTGGGATTCCCATTCTAGGAATTTGTTATGGCCAACAGCTCCTGGCCCACCTCTTGGGCGGAAAAGTGAAGCCAGGGAACAAAAAGGAATACGGGCCAGCTACCATTCTTGTTGAAAAAGATTCCGAGCTCCTCAAGGGCACTGCTTCGGAATTTCAGGTGTGGATGTCACATGGAGATGAGGTGACCACTCTCCCCCGGGGATTTGAAAAGCTTGGACGCTCCTCCACTATATCTTTTGCAGCCATCCAGAACAAGGCGCGAAAAATCTTCGGGATTCAGTTCCACCCTGAGGTTGTACACACGCAATTTGGGGAGGAAATTTTGAAGAATTTCCTAGAGATATGTGGGCAGAACCCAAAAAAGCACGTCATCGACACGCAGTATGTGCAGAACTTGGTGTACGACATTCGGGAATCGTTGAAGAACGCAAAAGCCATCTGCGCTCTTTCTGGAGGAGTGGATTCGTCAGTAGCTGCACTCCTCGTGCACAAGGCGATCGGGAAGAATCTTACCTGTCTTTACATTGATGCTGGCATTATGCGGCAAGGCGAGACCGAGACGCTGAGGAAGATTTTTAAGGATCACTTTCACATGAACATCCGAATCATTAATGCAAAGGACATATTTCTTAAAAGGCTAAGAAAAGTCACTGATCCTGAGAAGAAAAGAATGATCATAGGGCGTACCTTCATCGAGGTATTCAACAAGCACGCCAAACGCCTTGGCGCAACATTCTTGGTACAGGGCACTATCTATCCTGATGTTATCGAAAGCAAGGGAACCCGCCACTCCCATAAAATCAAAAGCCATCACAATGTAGGAGGCTTGCCTGCCAAGATGAAGCTCACCTTGGTGGAACCCTTGAGAATTTTTTATAAAGACGAGGTGCGAAAAATTGGCACAATTCTCGGACTTCCGGATCTTGTGACCAAGCGGCACCCATTCCCCGGCCCCGCACTTGCCGTGCGCATCATTGGGGACGTGACGAATAAGAAGCTTGAAATGCTTCGACGGGCAGATGCCATTGTGCGAAATGAGACCACTGATGCAAAATTGGATCATACGCTTTGGCAAGTGTTTGCAATCCTCACCGGCATTAAAACTACAGGAGTGCGTGGAGATCGGAGAGCCTACGGTGAAACGATTGCAATCCGTGCAGTTGAGGCCACCGATGCCATGACCGCGCACTTTGCGCGCCTCCCCTACGAGCTCTTGGACAAAATCGCCGTACGAATCGTGAATGAAATTCCAAGTGTTAACCGCGTCGTGTATGACATTACCAACAAGCCGCCTGCGACTATCGAGTGGGAGTAAGCTTCTTATTGCCACAAAAAATGAAGGGAAGCTTCGTGAACTTTCGCAGTTTCTAAAAGATTTGCCTGTGAAGCTCGTATATCTCAAAGATATTGGAATCGACGATGACGTGGAAGAGACAGGAAAGACTTACAAGGAAAACTCGCAAAAGAAAGCATTGTTTTATGCAAGGTTGTCTGGCTTGCCTGCCATCTCCGATGACGGCGGGCTTGAGATTGAGGCATTAGGAGGTGCACCTGGGATTAAATCTAAACGGTGGCTTGGCGAAGACAAAACCGAAAAAGATCTTGTTGTGCATATGAAGAAAGTCGCCAAAGAATTGCCGGAACGCAATCGCACTGCATATTTTCGAACTGTTGTGTCGTTTGCACTTCCAAACGGAAAGGTATGGAGTAAGACCGGCCAGATCAAGGGCATAATTGCCAAAAAACCATTTCTCAAGCTATCCAAAGGCTATCCATACCGTTCTTTTTTTTATTTGCCCAGAATCAAAAAATACTACCATGAAAAAGATCTCACACCCGACGAGACAAAGCTGTATAATCATAGGTGGAAGGCAGTTGAAAAACTGAGACCAGTTATTCAAAAAGTATTAAGTATTTAGTATCGAGTATAAAGTATGATAGATCCAAAATTCATAAGGGAAAATTCAAAACTCGTTGAGGAAGGAGCAAAAAACAAAGGAATCGACCTGGACTTAAAAAAAATTCTTACGCTTGACGATAAATACAGAGCTCTTGACACGGAAGTCCAAGCGCTTCGTGCAAAACGCAACGAATACGCAAAAGCCCAAAATGTAGAAGAGGGAAAGAACTTAAAAAACGAGCTCACGCGACGTGAAAATGATCTGCGGGCAGTTGAAGAAGAGCTCAACCAGCATTTGCATACCGTGCCTAATCTCCCGGCACCGGACGTGAAAGTCGGGCGCAATGAATCTGAAAATGAAGTCGTTAAAAAGCACGGCGAGCCCAAGAAATTTGATTTCACGCCGCGCGACCATGTGGAGCTTGGAAAAATGCTCGACATTATTGATGTTGAGGCAGCTGCCAAAGTGTCTGGTGCACGATTTTCGTATCTTAAAAATGAGGCTGCACTCCTTGAATTTGCTCTTGTGCAATATGCATTGCAGACCCTAACTAAAGAAGGATTTATTCCCGTCGTCCCCCCGGCTCTTATCAAGCAGGAGCACATGAGAGCTTTAGGGTATACGCAGCAAGGGGGCGATGACGACATGTTCCATCTTGAGAAAGACAATTTGACTTTGGTGGGTACGGCTGAACATGCGATTGTGCCAATGCATAAAGATGAGATTCTTGATAAGAGTAAACTGCCCCTTCGATACGTAGGCTTTTCCCCAGCATTTCGACGTGAAGCCGGGAGCTATGGGCGGGACACTAAAGGGATTTTCCGCGTGCACCAGTTTGACAAGATCGAGATGGTATCGTTTGTTGAAAAAGGCCAAGACGAAGAGGAGCAAAAATATCTGCTTGGACTTGAAGAGAAGCTTTTTCAAGCGCTTGAAATCCCCTATCAAGTGGTCAAGATGTGCACAGGAGACCTCGGATTTCCCGCCGCACGCAAGTACGACATAGAGGCATGGATCCCATCGCAGAATAAGTATCGCGAAGTCACCTCGGTCTCGACCGTGACCGATTTTCAGTCTCGCCGACTCAACATCAAGTATCGCGAGGGCGACACCAAAGAATATGCCCACATCTTAAACGGCACAGCCTACGCCATTGGCCGCACGCTTGTGGCCATCCTCGAGAATCATCAGCAGGCAGATGGCTCTGTTGTAATACCTTCTGTTCTCCGGCAATTTGTCGGCTTCGAAAAGATTAATATAAAATAGGCAGGCGTCTCCCAAGATCTTCATCGTCAAACGTTGTTTCCCGTGGACCTCTGTAGTAGGGCATAACTCTACTAAATGAATCTATCGCTGCGTTAGCGGCTCCTTGCAATGATTCTATGGATTCCCGGCTTCCAACGTGCTCATAGAGTTTTAGAGTCTGCGCTACCGGCAATATATAGGCGGGAAACTCTCTCACTGCGCGTGTTGGCCCAAATCTCACTCGATGATGACCATCAACTATTAGCAAGCTGTACTGCTTTCCGCTTTCAATTTCCTCTGGTTCATAGGTGTGTGATATTCCGGACGGAAAAGCACAAACAATAATAGGATTCGTTTCCAAATAGGCAGGACCAAATGATGCATAGCCTCTCTTTACTCGTTTTTCCTCCGAAGCACTAAACTCGTGACGCTCTTGGAGCCCAAATAGCTGAGAGGCACCAAATCTTCCGAATCTAACACTTCCGCGAAATCTTACCAGATGTGGAAAAAAGGGCATAATGTGAGCACGAGGTGGAGATAATACCTCTGGTTTTCTGGCTAGTGTAGATTCAATTCTATTCATAGAGTAATCTAGATTACAAACTCAAGAGTATTATGCCTCATCAACTCCATTAATAAAGCTCGGTTCTTGCACTTCCTTTGTCACCGCTGCCTTTTTATAAGAACCCAATACTTTCACCGAACGGCTGTATTTTTTCCTGAGTAGTTTGAGCGCATCTTTTACATCATCCTCGGCTTGATGGCCATCAAAAGATACGAGGAATGCATGATGATTTACTTTGCCGGTAGGATGTGAACTAATGTCGGTAAGATTGATGTCATGGGTATCAAAAACCTGCAGACTAAGACGCAGAATACCCGGCCTATCCTCCTCGGGCACGAACACGATCATAGTTGTATCTTCACCAGATGGCATGGTTTCACCTCTTCCGATAAGCAAAAAATGCGTAGCATTGCCTGCTTCGTCGCCTACATTTTCTTCGAGTATCGGCACCCCGTATTGCTCAGCTGCTAATCGACTCCCAATCGCCACAGTATTCTTGGTGTCTACTAGCTGTTTCACGGCGTCCGAAGTACTTCGAGTGGCTACTTGAAGGACATCGGGAAAGTTTTGACTAAGGTAGTCGGTGCACTGCGCAAGAGCCTGGGGATGTGAGAGGATTGTATCAATCTGCATACCAGTGTGGCCGATAAGCATGTGTCTTATGGGGATTACTCCCTCACCTAAGATAGTCACATTATCTGCTTTAACAAGAGTTCGTAGCGTCTCCATAACATTACCCTCGGTCGAGTTGTGAACCGGTACAACACCCAGGTCGTATTCTCCCTTATCAACCCGAGTGATGACTTCTTTAATGGTGAGACCCATGCCGCTAGCTGATATTTGATCGTGGTTTAGAATCGAAAGAGTCGCTTCCTCTGAGAAGGATCCTTCAGGGCCCAAGTAGCAAAGCCGTGGACTCAATCTTCCTTGAGCTACGTCTACCATGACGGCGCTATCATTAACCGTTATCTCGGCTAGATTTAAACGATTGCCTTCACTTTCTTTCATAAAACAAAAAACCTCCGCTTCGGGCGGAGGCATAACGAACTAATTTCTATTGCAACCCTAGCCTCCGCTTAGCTGGCGGAGGTAAAAAAGCCAAAAGCCTTTTTATCTAGGATTTGCATTATGTATAGTATACCAGATAAAGTGGCTCTCGTCAAGTGTGAGGGCTTTAGGGACGGGGTGTGGGGCTGGGATTGAATGATGGGCACGGAGCATTGCTCTCAGTGCCGCGGAGGACATATTCGCTGCGACCCCGCACACAAGGCCGCTCCACCACGTCAGAAGGAGTGCTAAACCAGTGGCCTGATGTGGCATAGCTTTTGAGAAGGTATGACATGACGCGGTTCCAGATGGGGGCAGCGCCGGTGACACCGGAGGTGAGGGCAGGATTCATGGGCGTGTTGTCATTATTGCCGACCCATACGGTCACCATAAAGTCCGGCGTATAGCCAATGGTCCAATTGTCCTTCTTGTCATTGGAGGTGCCTGTCTTGACCGCCACCTTAAATCCAGGCACCTCCAATGCAGAGCGGGCCCCAAAGGCTGCTTGGCGCGCGACATTGTCGGACAATATATCTGAGATTATATACGCCGTGCCCTCGGAGAGGACCTGCCTCTTCTTTTTAGTGGTGGGATTTAAGTTCTTCCCTTTGAAATCTTCAATCGTAAGATAGGGAGTCAGATCCACACGAGAGCCTGCATTGGCAAATACGCCAAATGCGACATTCATATCGGTCATCGTGACCTCGCCTGCGCCCAACGTGAGCGAGAGCCCATACTCCGAAGGGTCTCCCCAGGTCGTAATTCCCATATTTTTGGCGTGGGGCACGAAATTGGAGACCCCGATCGTGTTGAGCACCTTCACAGCGGGCACATTATAGGAGTTGGCCAGAGCCTGACGTAGCGTCACACGGCCGTGAAATTTGCCATCGTAATTGACTGGTCGATAGGCCTCACTTGAGGAGATTGCAAATACCGTGGGGGAATCATCAATAAGTGACGAGACCGTGTACTGCCTGTTTTCAAGCGCTAGAGAGTACATCAGGGGCTTAATCGAGGACCCTGGCTGTCGGTGGGCAGTGGTCACATTAAAGCTACCTGAGGGGCTAGCGAAATAATCGACGCTGCCAACCATGGCCAGAATTTCGCCAGTACTCGGTCTTGTCACCAAAATAGCCCCATTGGTCACGTTGAGGCCCTTAATTTTGTCGAGCTCCTCTATCAGGATCTGCTCTGCTTCTTGTTGGATATCAAGGTCTAGCGTGGTCGTGACTCGCAGTCCCCCTTCTTCAACTTGCTGCAAACCGTACTCCTCCTCAAGCTTGTCTTTGACATAAAACACGAAGTGGGGCGCTTTTATAGGAATCTGGGGCGGCGCAACCACAAGGGGTGTACGCATGGCTTTTTCGTACTGATCGCGCGAAACAAGCTTAAGTTCGAGCATGTTGGCAAGGACATCATTGCGGCGCGAGACAGCAAGTGCATGATTGATGTGAGGGCTATACTTGGAGGGGGCCTGAGGCAAGCCTGCCAAAAATGCCGCCTCTGCGAGGTTGAGGCTGGCCGCGGACTTTTTGAAGTAGTTGCGTGCAGCCTCTTCCACACCATACGAAGCACCTCCATACGACACCTGATTGAGATAGAGCTGGAGTATCTCCTGCTTTGTGTAGAGTCGCTCAGTCCACAGTGCTAATATGATTTCCTTTATCTTCCGGTTCAAGGTGCGCTCAGGGGTAAGGAGTGCGGACTTGACGAGCTGTTGGGTAATAGTGGAGCCTCCTTGCAGGCTACCTTGAGCCACTGAGTCCTTGATCGCGCGGCCAATTCCCGAAATGAGTGAGATCCCATTGTGGCGATAAAAATCCTTGTCTTCTATGGCAATGTGGGCATTTATGACGTGTTCTGGAATGTCTGAGAGCTTAATCACTGTCCTATTTTGCTCACGATATACTTCATACAGCAACCGGCCGTGCCGATCCTGAATATGGGTCGAGAGAGGATAATTGACTTTGCCAATGGTGGTGGGGGAAGGGAGCTGTGCAAAGAAAAGATACGTCTGATAGACCAAAATGAGGACAATTGCCGCGGCAAAGCCACGCACAAAATACCTTACCGGCCGACCAGCCGCAAGGGTGCGTACTGGCCGCACTTTTATTTTTTTGATCTTTGGAGAGCGCTCCCGCGAAAGCGCCCTACTAGATGTGGCGATAGCAGCGGTAATACGCCCGCCCAGTGCCCCCAGCTTCCCGCGGGCCACGATCCCCGCCCCGCGCAACCGGCCTAGGTCGGACGCTAAAAGCCGAAATACTCGCCTGTGGTGGACATAGAAGGAGGTAAACGAGTGGATAAGCGCTCGTTTGAACCTAAGGTAGCAAAAGGCGGCAACCGCGCCGCAAAGAAAAATGACTTTTTGCGTATACTCGCCCACGAGGATGAAGAAGCGAGCTATGTAGTAAAAAACAATAAAAAAATAGAAAGGGTCAAGTCCTCTCTTGGTGCCTTTCGTTCGTCCCCTACTCATGCGCTTTATTGTAACAGGCTAAACCCCTTTTTACAATTACAAATTGGAGAGGGGCTGCACCAGATGAGCGCGAAGAACCAAGCGATTCCAGTAGCTTCCCGGGGGGACGCACGTGACCAATGTGAGGTAGGACCCGTCATATTTGGGCTCGATTGCGTCGATTGCGTCGGGCTTCACCACAAACATCTCAGAGACTTCATATTGATAGTTCTTTGCCCCAACCTGCACCCGTATCTTATCCCCACGCTCAAGCTGGTGAAGATAGGTAAAAATGCTCTTGTAATCACGACTATTGTAGAGCTGGGGGAGCGTGGAATGGCCGAAAATAGCCACATTTCCACGCTGCCCGGGAAGGGATGTGGGGAGGTAGTGCACAAGCCCCTTGGCCAGATCCTGCCCGCCCACCACGACCCGTGCTTTTTCGATGTTAAGCTTAGGGATAGAAAGCACGTATTCGGTCACGGCCGCGGCCTTTTTTTGGATAGGCTCATTTTTGATGTCGCTTGCTGGCTTTGCTTGGGGGAACCAGCGCGCCGCTTGGGTGAAGTCCCCGACATTTGCCGAAAACACCGCAGGAGTATACTCTTTAGAATATGAGTGCTTCACGGAGGAATTACCCTGGTCCGGCAGCGGGCTAATGAGCGCGCGCTGAATAAAAAGGACTGAGTAAATCTGGAACGTCACGACGGGGTAAAAGGCCCAAAAAAGAAGGGATGCGCCGGCGGCTATGGCCACGTAGGATACATATGCCACGGGGCGCCTGGCTACCCCCCCTTCCTTCTGGTAGCAATAGAGGCTCATAGCTGCTTTTTATAGGTAATTTTCATTTCTATATTTCTTTTAAAAACTGGCAATAGACCCCGCATAAAGGGCAGCGGATGCTGCACCTCGTATTCCAGTCCATCAGCCTTGTACTTTTCCTTGACTACCTCCAGAACTGCGCTCGTACGCGCGCCTGTTAAGTCGCGCATAATTTCGGCGCGGCTGACAGTAGGACCCGCACGTGCACTCACTTCGACTGCCAGATTGATTAGGTCGTCCTTCGTACTAGCCTTGGTAATGGTGTAATTCATACTTGCCTGATCAATAATGTTTCCTTTGGATAGTTCCTTTTCCATTTTTTTTGCCAGAAGTGCACGAAATGCTTTGTCGTCATAGTAGTAGTATGTAGCTTCAACATTGCTGGTCGCACGCACGGTGTCTGCCTCTTCTCCCACTTTGGCCGAGGGCGTAAACTGCGCGATTTCTTGGCGGGTGAGAGCATCAATTATTTTTTTGGAAGCTCCCATTTGGGCGAGTTTTTTCTTGAGGGCTTCTTTTGCGGACTTGAGGAGGGCATCTTCAAGCGCCTCGGCATCAGCGCTGGCGACAGTGCGCACTTCCTTTTTGCTACCTCCTGTCAGGTTGTCATCGTTGATGCCAAAGTAGGTGGCCGACGGAAGGTCTGCGATCGTAAATCGGCGGCCCGAGGCAAGATTATACTCGTCGCCCAGCGCCCCAGCCTCCACGCTTCCCTTTCCTTTCCCCGGCAGCTTTGCGGATCCGTCTGCGGCCAGCGAAGAGGAGGCAACCTTCACCTCTTCAAGTAGGATGAACTTGAGGTTCTCGGAGGTAAGCTCGGAATCCTTAGTGAATGTTCTTTCAGAATCTGAAAAATTATGCAGAGTCACTTCACCACGGGCTTTTTTGCCCACCTCTTTGCGACCGGTTGTGGTGCGGGAGCCTTCGGCTTTAAGCGAAGTTGATTCTGTCCCGACCAGTAGCGCTCCCTCCTGGGGGGTTTCGGAGCCGGTAATTGCCAGATTTTCCTCCACTTCCTGCGAGGACAAGAAGAGAGTGACTGTGGCCTTGTGGAAAAAAAACTCCATGCAAAGAATAGCTATGAGAATAAGCGCTCCACCAACTACAGGAATGACCGGAAAAGAGCCACCAGTCGCTCGGGCGATAAGTGCTTTTGCCTTGCGGAGGCGCGGCATGAAAAACTCCGCGACAGTGGACCGCGACCAGCCAGCCCAAATGGGAGCTTTGCCGGCCACCTCAAGTGCCCCGTCAGCCATACCTGGCTCAAGGCGCTCCCCTACGTCTCCTCCAATCACAAATCCCATGACTTCTTCCTTTGAGCGCTCTTGGGCAGCTTCGGGCACGGGCTCCTCAGCAGGACTGGAGGCGGACATCTGCTCATAAAAAACCTGGAGAAGATACTCCTGCAGCTCCTGCGGCTCCACGACCATTACTTTTGGAAGTTGAATAAAAAAATCTTCATCCCACGAGTGATTTATGATTTTGCCGGCCTCTGAGTGTAGAGTGCCTCCATCGTACAATATGATGCGCGAAGGCAAGACCACGCCACGCCTTACATGCTTGAGAAAGGGAGTGATGTCTGCGACGATATCATCAGTGCGAACAACATGATCTTTAGACACCACCTTGCCTCCTTTGTAGACAAACAGCTGAAGGTTGCTTGCGTCCGCTTCCACCAATACCGCAGTGAGCGGACTGTCCTCTTTTTGCTGGAGCCCCTCTACGACTGCCTCATGCGTATCGATATATCCTAAGGGCTTAAGGTCAAGTTTCTTGACGAGAGCTTTAATCTTGTCCAGAAAGGGCCGCTTGATCTGGCGACTGTCCTCATCAATAAGATGCGAGTAGACAAAAAAAATTGTCTGGTCGGGCGCAGCCTGGACCTTGCGCTCCAATCTATAGAGAATCTCATCAAGATCCTCCACAAGATTGTCCCACCCCGCAGACGTCGTGAAGTTCTCTGAGGCCACTACCTCTAGCCCCTTACCTCGCCTCTTGATATAATACACATGTCCCTCATCCTCCTTGAGAAAAACACCAAGATAGAGAGGAGTCTCGACCGCTTTATTGTGAAAAAAGGGGAGAGAAAACTTCATAGAATATACTACTAGTATACATGCTCTATAAGCCGTATTTCTCGTATACGCTTCGGATGCCAGCCGAGGCTGGGGCAAGAGCCTCCGCAACAGCAGTACCATCAAGGACTGCATTTATAGCATTTTTAAGGTGCACTATAATCTCGTCATTGAGTCCTTCATCGTAGGTACGATCAATCAGTGGGAGCGACACCAAGGAATTAGCCTGCGCCACGACGACTCCGGCATACTCATTTGAAGACATGTCCTCCGCCATATCCTGGCGGGGATACGGGGGGCCGAATGTGCGGGTTTTGGAGACCTCTTCAAAGCGTGCTTTAAGGCTCTCCTTTTGCACCATGAATTTCAGTAGCTCCCATGCTTCTTTCTGGTTTTGACTGGCGCGCGCCACTCCCTCGACCCAATAGGAGGTCACAGACACTGGGGGATTACCGGGCACGACAGGCACTGCCGTCACCTTGAGCTTAATCTGCGGATTAAGCGACTTAATGGTATTCACTTCCCACGAGGGCACAATGATCATCGCTACCCGTTCACGAGCAAATGCCTGGACGGACGGAATCTGGGATTCGTTCCAGATCGCTTCCCCCCCCCGTGCAAAGCTCGTGTAGCTCTCAAGCGCCCCAGCGGCCTCAACGCTCTCTAATTTGTCCAAGCTGGCGCCATTCTGGACCAGAAAGAGTCCGAAGATATTTGAAAAATGATCGACGTTAGAGGCGGTCCCAAGCGCAATCCCTGACGAGACAATGTTACCGTCGCCGCTACGCACGGTGAGACGCGAGGCCGCCGTCACCACGTCATCCCAGCTGTTAAGCGTTGGCTCTACTCCTCCTTTTTTGAAGAGTTCTTCATTGTAGACCAAGACAAGGCCATCGACCTCTAAGGGAATTCCGTAATAAAATTTCCCCACCTTTAGATCCTTTTGCGCCACCTTATAAAAAATCTTCTCGTATTCCTCATTGCTTATGATATTCTGTGGCACTGGAGTTGCTACCTGCGCAAGCTGCGGAAGCCAGGTATTGTGGAAGCTATAGATGTCTGGGCTCTGGCTCTCTTGGGTCCTCCCCACAAGCTTCATGCGATAGGTATCTGGGGTCATCTTGATGTAGTGCACAGTCACATTTGGGCGCTTTTTTTTATACTCAGCCAAGACCGGGGCCATGGTGGTGGCGTCCTGCGTCACTCCCCACCACACTAGCTGTATTTGAGGCTTTGGCCCATAGACCGTCGCAAGCACAGCGATCACGATAAGCACCAAAGCCCCGCCAACTACAAACTTGCCATAATTCACTAAGAATTTTTGCGAGCGGGCCAAGAGTAGCGATGCCACTGACTCTTGGGGAATAGGCGCAGCAGGAGGTGCCACGTCGCCGACCTTTGGCATTGGAGAGACTTCCTGCGGGACATGAGCTGTCGGGACGACTTCCTCGGCTATGAGCTCTTCCTGTTTTTGATATTCCCCATTGTCATCTACCTCTACGGTCTCCAGTACTACATCACTATCTTCTTTCGTCTGTTGATTTTCATGTCTTTTTTCTATATCATCATTCATGCATTCATGATACCACTTCGCAATACAAAAAAATATAATAATAGCTACGAGGCATCATACCCACTCTTTCACCATTGTAGGATATGCCTCGAAGCTTTCAGTTTTTTAAAATATTTGCAAATTGAAAGCGGAGTGGTATGATAGCAAAAAAGAAGAAGAAAAAATACTCCCGGCCGCCATTCCTCTATATCTTTGCTTTTGTGTTGGTAGCGTTTTTGGGCGTCACTCTGGCATTTGGCGGTTTTTTGGCGAGCCAAACTGATGTCTTGGAGGGGAGATTTTATCCTCATGTCTCAATCGACGGCATCGACATGAGCAGAAAAACTCAGCAAGAAGCGCTCGCCCTCCTTGCTCCCCATGACGACCCTCTTAAGGAGGCGGCAATTATCGTGCTCTACGAAAAACAGCCTATTGCCACTTTCTCAGCCACCATTCTTACAATTGCCTCCTCGCTCCCCGAGACACTTTCGCAGGCATACACAGTAGGCAGATCGCAAGATCCCAAAACCCGCGCCTATCAGCGCTTTAATTCGCTTTTTAATCTTATGAATTATAATTTTGAGACTGTTGTTTTGTATGATACAAAGCCTCTGAAGGAATTTATTGCGCAAGCGCACGCGACGTATGGGCGCCCTGCTACCAATGCGCGCTTTGCTTTTGAAGATGGACGGGTTACGTCTTTTGCGCCTGAGGCCAAAGGAATACAGATTAATGATAAGAACTTCTATACCGATGTGGAACGGGTGATAAAAAGCCTCAAGAGAGTCTCTTCCGTAGATAGCAAGCCGGTGCCCTCTCAGGTCACTCTCACCACTAGTGTGCTTGAGCCCAAGATAAGGCTTTCGGCGGCAAATCAATTCGGTATCGAGGAGCTCATCGGCACCGGTAAATCCAATTTTGCAGGATCGATCCCCGGGCGCGTACATAACCTCACTCTGGCTTCCTCTCGTCTTAATGGGGTATTGATTGAGCCAGGCCGCACCTTTTCTTTCAACGATGCTGTGGGGGACATCTCCGCTCACACGGGCTACCAGCAGGCCTATATTATCCAAAATGGCCGCACCGTGCTGGGCGATGGCGGGGGAGTGTGCCAAGTCTCGACCACTCTTTTTCGCGCGGCCTTAAACACGGGGCTACCGATTGTGGAGCGCACCGCGCACGCATATCGAGTAGGCTACTACGAAAACGATTCTGCGCCAGGGCTTGATGCCACTGTGTATTCCCCCACAGTAGACCTTAAAATCAAAAATGACACGCCGGGCTATATTCTTATTCAGACCGTGGTGGACCCTGTCAATTCGGCTCTTACATTTAATGTATATGGCAAAAAGGATGGGCGAGTAGCACAAGTATCTGCGCCCGTTGTATATGATCAATCCCCTGCTCCCCCACCCCGCAACGAGGATGACCCCACCATGAAAAAAGGGCAAACCAAACAAGTTGACTTTGCCGCAGCAGGCGCAAAGGCCAGATTCTCCTACAAGGTCACCCGCGCTGGAAAGACATTGATCGCACAGGACTTCTTCTCATCATATCGCCCCTGGCAGGCCGTATTCCTGGTCGGCACCGCAGACTAAATCATGTGAATTATTTACCCATCAGGAGTCGAATAACAGTGGTGGCACCAGGTCTCTTTTCCGGTCGAGGAGGATTGCACCGCACGCCATTTGCACAATAGATTATATACATCTGCTCGTGGGCTGAATCAAAGAGTGCCATTGCGTAATTGTGATCATCGTTATCAAATCGAGGAGGACAGTTCGTATAGGGGCTTCTGCCACAATTTTTATTACCTGTCCCATTGTAGTTACCAAGTGCATGTGCTAAGTCTGGTAGTGAAGTAGGCACCGCTCCTCCTGCTTTACTTTTGAGAAAATTTGCAGCATAGATTGCTGAATCTAGTAAATTGGTAAAGGTGCCATTTCCATCAGGATTTCGCGTCCCAAGTATTTCACCGCTCACCACCGAACTGTTACTCCTGCAACTTCCTTCACGATAATGGATGGCAGCTATGACTGGCCAACCGACTCCTGTAGCTGCTTCTGCTTGCTGATATACTGGCGCATTGGCAGCGCATGCACTCAAGATATAGGCCTTTTGACTTTCCGCAGAAGGCGCAACTGGAGAGTCGAGTGAATCAGTCATCAGGTTGCCAGGCACTGAGCTAAAAGTTCCGCCTCCACCTCCGCCGCCTAAGTCAAATGTGAGCAAGGTTTTCAAGAGGTCGGACAAAAGCTGTACATCCTTTGTCTGCTCGGAAGATGGCTTGGCTTCATCAATTGTATTTTCTCCTCCCGGTATGGATTGATCGGGTAGGTTGACAGGATCGTCCTGGAACTTATCGGTGAGGAACTCATATTCATTTAAAGGAAGGTCTGTATATATTACAGCCTCGTCAAGTTCCTTATCTACCTCGTCTAACTCGTTCTCCTCAATCCATTTTTGCGCCTCATCAACAGCGTTAGATGTTTTTTTTGATACGACGATCTGATCAACTGCTGGCAAATAGTCTACTTCGTAGTCTTTTGTCTCAAATGGAACTTTTGTTTTTGCATCATCGAAGCGCTGCTTATTGTCGCGGCTGAGGTCTTCTGACCGATTTTGGATTCGGTCTATTATTTCTTGTTTGACTTTCGGGTCTGTGTAATAGGCTGGATCAGTAGATCTCGTGGGGCCATTTCTTTTGATATAGTTGTCAACAACCGCATTATCCTTTTTCTTGGGGGCATTATAACTCCCGATGATTGCAGTTATAATCATGAGCACTACAAGGACCATGAAGAGAATGATTCCGACTACGACGAGTTGCTTTTGGGTCATGATTATCGCAAAAGTCTCGGCCGGCCGAGCTTGTAATGAAGGGATTTGAGCTTGCGCTCTCCAATGATTTTGGCTGGCACGCCGGCGACGATCGCATGAGGTGGCACGTCGTGGGTCACCACAGCCGCCGCCGCCACGATCGCACCCCGACCGATCCGGACGCCGGGCATGATGACAGCCCGGGGACCTACGAACACATAGTCTTCAATCGCAACTGGGCCGTCATGCGCTCTGAAGTGAGGGTCATTGATGTCGTGCTTGGAATTGTAGATCATCACGTGTGAGGCCAAGTTCACATGACTGCCTATGACCAGCGGCGCTCGGCCGTCAAGAATTGCTCCCTCACCAATAATGGTGTCTTCTCCTATCTGAATATTAAGATCATAGAATCGGGCGCCGGTGTGGATTGTCGTACCCCGTCCTATTCGGATGCCTGAAATTCTGTACACCATTTTGCGCACTGTGTGGATCGGCACATATCCCGCCAGGTGAAGCACGAAAATCTCTGTTTCTTGCACCACAGCCTTGATGCGCCCTACCAGTTTGGAAAACACTTGTGAAGTGGTGAGAGTATTTCCTTCCTTGTCTTGCATAGGTATATCTTATTGTCCCAAACTTACGCGGTAAAGGTCAAGCGTAGCTTCTGTCATTTTCTCAAAGGTATATTTTTCAAGAAGCTTTGAGTAATTAGTACTCGGCTTTTTATTCAAAAATTCTCGAAGCGCCCGCGCAATATCCACTACGTCTTTGGGATTAAACGGCGTGTAAAATCCGCCAAAAATCTCTTGAAATACACTGATGTCTGAGGCGATGATTGGGCAGTTAAAATGAGCAGCCTCCAGAAGTGTGAGCCCAAATCCTTCAGCAAGAGACGGGTGGACAAGGGCTCTCGCGTGTTTGTACAGAAATACTTTGTCTTCTTCTGTGGGACTATGTAACAATGTAATTCGATCTTCTTGGTTCATTCGTTTAATCGATTGAACAATTTTTTGGGCGAAATAATCATCAGGTCCGGCCAAGACGAGGTGCGCATCTTCTTTAACTTTTGCAAATGCTTCAATAAGCGCTTCTACATTTTTATGAGGATAAAAATTGCCGACATAAAGAAAAAAATCTTTGGGCAATTTTTTCGCAAGATCTACGCTTTCTTTGGTTTTTAATAACTCTTCGTCTACACCTTCATATATCGGATGAATTTTGTCCTCATACTTTGATCCAAATGTTTTTAGAATATCCCGCTTCACACTTTTGGATGGTGTGATGATCGCACGTGCATTTTTGATTTGCGATGATAAAACGAAGCGAAGTGCTAGGTGCTTAGCTTGGTAGAGGAATGCGTTCTTTGTAGATGCACGACCCGTCTTAAAAGTTAGTGGCGTAAGATCGTGAACTGTGGAAATAAACGGGCGCTTGTATAGAACCGGATAACTATAATAAGTAAAATGCATCAGATCCAGATTGTCTCGCATTAGTTGATTATAAAAGCTTGTTTGCTCGCGCAAGCTATGCCAGGGCGCGTCCGTGGTGCGAATCTCGCAGTTGTCTGTTCTAGTTAAGTACTTAACTAGAACACGCTCGTCTTGTGATCGTGCATATATGTAAAGTTTCCAATCTTTTGGCACAATGCTAGAAAGATGCAAAAGAAGATTCCGGATGTACACGCCTACGCCGGTCTGGCCAAGTAAGCGAGCATCGATTCCGACTTTTTTCATGAGAGTTTTTTCTTAAGATCTATAAAAAAATAAACAATGCTATTGACGACCCCTGAATGTTGAGAGGCATAATGCTTTTTGTAAAATGCGCGCATTGCGTTATAGAAATAGTCGCGGGTTCGGCTCTTGGTCGTCTCATTGGCTCCGCCCAACCCGCTTGTGTGCTTGAGGTGAATGACTTGGTAATGGGGATAATACATAATTTTATGTCCTAGCTTCTTTATTCGATACGAAAGATCGAGATCCTCGCCATACATAAAAAAATTCACATCGTCAAATCCACCTACCTCTCTTATGATATCCTGGCGGGTAAGGTAAAAAGCACCGGTGGGGGAGTCGATCTCATGCACTGAGTCTTTGGGAAGGTACGTGAGGTGGTACCCCCCGAATAATTTATTGAGGGAGGGGACTGAGCCAAATAATTTCTCTAATTTGGCAAAATATGTGAAGGAGTTCCAAATGGTGGGGAAACCTCGATGGGAAGCTGGGTCAATCTTGAGATTTTCCAATGTCACGGCCACCGTCAACACCCCCACATCATGGTGCTGATCCATATATGCTATCAAGTCGTCAAAATCCACATTCTGTACATAGCTGTCGGAGTTGAGAAATAGAATGTATCGCCCGAGGGAGGCGGCCACGCCCTGATTATTGCCTTTTGAGTACCCAAGGTTCTCTTTATTAGAGATCATGGAATACTTCACGCCTCGTGGCTTTTGTGTCTTATACGATTCCAGCATTTTTAAGGACCCGTCACGGGAATCGTTGTCCACCACAATAAGCTCTGCAGAAAGATTCGCGCCCTTGAGCGCGGCAAGAAGCGCTTCTATGCATTTTTTGGTGACAGCCGCGGTGTTATAAGAGAGGATTATGACGGACAAATCTGTCATACCCAATTTTAGCACAAAACAGGCGAGTTCTAACCCTCCTTCACGAGCTCGTGACGTAGCTCAAAACGAGCCATAGTTGAAGATGTAATGCAAATGAGTAATATTTGTTATACTTCTATAAATGAATAATTCTTTAGTTAGCCGTGAAAGTGGGAAAAGTGGATTGATGTATGGTGCACTTTTAACAATTACTCACCTTGTAACTTACATCCTATCAGCAGTCGGCGGAGGTTTTCTCGCCCTTGGTTTAGGTCTTTCTCTTGTTTCTTTGCTTCGCTATGTATTACTTGTGTGGATAATATTTAAACTTAAAAAGGACTTGGACAAAGCTGGAATTAAGATGACGGCTTATGTATCAATTTTTTCTTTTATAAACCTTTTATTATTAGTTGCCTATTCAAGATTGCTAATTGCGCCAATCGCTTCAGTTTTCATTGCCCCCCTGGCTTTTATAGTTAATTATAACGTCTTTAATTTTATCTTTAATTATAGAAAGGCTGATGTTATCTTCTCAGTGATAATTTCATTTCTTTTATCAATATTACTTTTTGTACTCCTACATTTTAACTTAACTTTTCTTACTCCAAGGTAATCCTTAAGCCTAAGCTTAAAAAACTCTTACATACAGGATATCTGCAGTAAAAAGAAAAATTGGGTTGATGTAGCAAATTATCGCTTTGGAGATTGCTTTTGACGCCTGGCTTTGCCACCAGTACCCACCTTGCGGCGCTGGCGTGCACGGGCATCTGCCGTAAGGAATCCTTCACTCTTGAGAAGCGGGCGAAGAGCACCATCAACCTTCTCAAGCGCGCGAGCGAGGCCCAAGGTAATTGCCTGAAGTTGACCTCTCTTGCCTCCTCCAGCTACTCTGATCGTGATTGCAAAACGGTCCTTATTCTCTGTACGAGTAAGGGGAGCTTCATAAGCAAGACGGTCACCCTCGTGCGAATAGATCGTCTCGATCGCCTTATCGTTGACCAAGATTTGCCCACCTTTGAGGGTATGAGAAGCCACTGTCGCCGTTTTGCCGCTTCCTACAATATGAAGCCTGACCCGCGCCACCGCTGTCTTGCGGCGGCCTATGGCTTCGTAATATTGAGTGACTTTAGCTTTTTTTGGAGGTTTTTTAGGCATTGTTAAGACTTTAACTTATGTTCATATGGATGCTTTGTATCAGGGTAAATGAAAAGTCTGGAGATTCGATTGGAGCGCAATTTATTCTTAGGCAACATTCCCATAACCGCGTGGCGGACCACGTCTTGAGGCCTTCTTTGTAGCAAATCGCCAAGCGTCTCCGACTTCAAGCCTCCGGGGTACCCTGAGTAGCGCATGTATGCCTTCTCTTGCAGTTTACGCCCGGTGACCACGACCCGCGAAGCATTCACGACCACCACATAGTCCCCAGCGTCAAGATAGGGCACGAAAGCTCTCTTGTGCTTGCCCTGCAAAAGGTGGGCGACTTGGGTAGAGACTCTTCCCAAGGTCTTGGAAGACATGTCCACTAAATGCCATGCTCTTTGCACTGAGACGGCGGATTGGGGTTTGGTGGTCTGTGTTAGTTTCATAAAAATTATTTGCTCTTAGCCGACCGCCCAGAGCGAGGCCTATTGGTGACCGGGGACTTAAAATTTTTGGGCTGCGATTTGACGACTTTTGCTTTAGTTGCACTCACTGTTTTGGCCGCAACCTTAGGTGCTTTAGTCGCTTGTTTCACTTTCTTGGCAGAAGCAACCACTGCCTCTTTTTTGCTCAATACCACAGGCTCCACCCACTCAAGGCGACTCATATAAGAGGCGTCCGACAGCCGCTGTGGAAGCGCAATATTCCTGACATACCCCCCCACCCTGTCTTTGAAGACTGGCGCCGCGTCCTTGATAAGGACGTCTACCACTCGCTGGTCCCCGACTCGTGAGAGGAGGTAATTGCGCGCACTATTGGAATCGCGCTTGGCATGGGTCATGAGGCGCTGGATCTCGCTTTTAACAGCCTTTATTTTTTTGGTCGTGCCGGTAAGATGCCCTTCCAGTACAAAAGCACGCACCAATTTGCGTCGCATGCTTTGATTGGCATCTTGCCCTTTCCCAAATTTTATAGTCCGCAATCTGTGCCTCATAAATTTTTCTTTATTAATGATCAAGCGTAATCCCGAGCTTCTTGAGCTCGTCTTCGATGAGGACAAAGGACTTTTTGCCTAGCCCCTTGACTCCGATGAGCTTCTCTCGGCCGACCACGACCAGATCAGCCACGGTCTCAATATTCTCCCGCAACAGCGCATTGATAACACGAGAGGGGAGATTGAGCTCGTCAATGATGACCTCTTGCAGCTTCTTGTCGATCTGACGCATAGCGGCCTGATCGGCTTCCTCCGACTTGGTTTGCTGCACGTCCGCCCCCGACATAATGTGTCCAAAATGGCTGGCAAGAATCGAGGCGGCCTGTCGCACTGCCTCTTCTGCTGATATCGTCTCATCAGTCCAGAGTTCTAAAATGAGGCGGTCGAAGTTGGTCTTGCGGCCTACACGAGCCTCCTCAACCTTGAAGTTAACCTTCGTGACAGGCGAAAAATAGCCATTGACGGCAAAAAACCCTTGTTCTTTAGTCTGCTCGTCGGCTGAAATCTGCCCGACCCCGTCCGAAACTATAGCTTCGATGTCGATGGCGGCCTTAGAATCGGTAATTTCGGCAATATACAAATCGCCGTTGGTGACTTTAGCGGTGGACGACACATCGCGGCCAAACAGCTTTTTGGGACCTTTGGCTTCAATGTGTACCCGGACCTGACCACCCTCGCGAGAGGCAAATCGCAGCTGCTTGAGATTAAGCACTATGTCCAGGACCGACTCTTTGATGCCGGGGATGGTGGTAAAAAGATGGGGAGCACCCTTAACCCGCACCTGAGTGACTGCTGTCCCTTCCAAAGAGGAGAGAAGCGTGCGCCGGAGCGCATTCCCTACGCTGTTGCCAAATGAGAGTGGCAACGGCTCCATGATAAATTTGCCATACCCTGCAGTTGTCTCAACACTTTTTGTGTAAAAACTTGGTGCAATCATAAAAAAATAAATAATAAATAATAATTAACGAGAATAAAACTCAATGACAGACCGAAGGTCTACCTGCTTTTCGACCTCTTCCTGCGTGGGCTCATCCAATAGCTTGCCAGAGGGGCCCTCCCGCTTGATCCAGGAAGGGACGATCGTGTCTTTGTTGGCAAGCATTGCCTCAACATAGGGAATTTTGAGAGATGCCTCGCGCCTAAAAGTCACTGTGTGAGTGGGCTTGAGGGCGAAGGAGGGAATGGTCACTCGGCGATCGTTGACAGTGACATGGCCGTGATTCACGAGCTGACGGGCGGCGGCGCGA